>CAIMVD010000352.1 GCA_903844815.1 uncultured Bacteroidota bacterium
TTGCAAATCGGCGCCAGCGAAGGTCACGGCTGTTCTGAATATAAACCTATCATTCATTGATGAGACTGTAAGTGGAATATTTATTTGGCCCCGATTGCAAATCGGCGCCAGCGAAGGTCACGGCTGTTCTGAATATAAACCATTATCATTCATAGATGAGACTGTAAGTGGAATGTTTGTTTGGCCCCGATTGCAAATCGGCGCCAGCGAAGGTCACGGCTGTTCTGCTGGCGCGGATTTGTAATCCGTGCCATTAATAATTTAGAATGTTACTTCAGCCGAAAATATTCCTTTGAAGCACAGGTTAACTTTGATTTCTTTATATTGCAGACTAAAGGATTCGAAATTATGCCAGATCTCAACAGGGTTCTCAGAAAAATCACCAGGGTTACTCCCTCGGTATTCCTTTTAGTGCTCCTTTGGCTTGTATTTACAGGAAGCCGGGATCTCAGGCACAAATCCGTATCAGGTTCCGGAACCGAAGGGACAAACTGGCCTTTTTTCCGTGGAGAAGGAAGCCGTGGAATTGCTGCGGGATCAGAATATCCGACTGATTGGAACGGCACTACCGGAAAAAATATTGAATGGAAAATCATTATTCCGGGTGTAGGAAAAAGTTCTCCGGTTATATGGGGTGACAAGCTTTTTCTGACCTCCGCTGAGGATGGCAAATGCAAAGTTTTGTGTATAAGCAAAAAAGACGGTGAAATTCTTTGGAAATACCAGGTAACGAGGCTAGCAGGAGAACCGGAAAAGCTGCCTGAGATGGATGTTGAAGCGGGGCTTGCAGTTTCAACATCTGCTACAAACGGCAAGCAGGTGTTCTCTGTTTTCGCTAACGGCAATTTGGTTTGCCTCGATATGGATGGCAATCTTATCTGGTCAAAGAATATTGGAGTACCAAAAAGCAGTTACGGATATTCATCATCACTTATAATTTATGAAAATATCCTT
Organism: uncultured Bacteroidota bacterium; assembly: GCA_903844815.1. Lineage (GTDB taxonomy): Bacteria > Bacteroidota > Bacteroidia > Bacteroidales > VadinHA17 > LD21. Next base: position 955 of record CAIMVD010000352.1, read on the forward strand.
ATTGTACAGTTCGACAGTAATGAGAAGCTTTCACTCATGGGATTCGAAACAGGGACCGGAGTGCTGAAATTTGAAACTCAAAGAACCGGACGTCCCGTATGGTCTTCACCTGTGCTTGCAGAGTTTGACCATAAGCCGGTGTTGATAATAAACGGTAATCCCGATGTTACAGGTTATGACCCTGTTAGCGGGAAGAAACTATGGTCTGTTGAATGTATGACCGGCGATGTGGTGCCTTCGGTGGCAGTAAACAGGAACTTTGTATATGCCGTTACCGATTATGCAAAACTTGTCGCCATCAAACCGGGAAAAGAAGCCTCAATAGTCTGGGATGACAATACTTACACGCCCGATGTTTCGAGTCCTGTTGCATACGAAGAGTGTCTTTTTGTTGCAACAGGCAGTGGTGACGTGGCATGCTATAATCAGGAAAGGGGAGATACATTATGGACACGTTACCTTGACTGTCAGTTCTATGCCTCTCCAGTAATTGCAGGCAAACTGCTTTATCTGCCCGACCGGAGCGGAGTAATGCATATTGTCCGTGCTGAAAAGAGTTTTACGCTTGTCGGTGAACCTTCACTCGGTGAATCATCAGATTGTACACCTGCCTTTTCTGACAAGAAGATATATATAAGGAGTTCAAAAAATCTTTATTGTATTTCAAAGAACTGAAAAGTCCATATCTTTGGAAAATCAAGATGTATTAGTGTTTAGTAACCGGAAGGGAACAGCGAAGCCATGATCTATGTCTGTCCGGTCAGAATTTCAGGCATTTTGAAATAATTTATATTTATGAAACAGATATTGACTTTAATATTTCTTGTTGTTTTTTTTCTTAGGGCTCCGGCCCAGAGCGGTACCGGTGAATGGCCCGTTTTCAGGGGAAGCCCGGACCTTTCGGGAAAATCAGATTCAGAGATTTCCACTTCATCTAAACTGTTATGGTCATCTGCTACGGGTGTCAGAACAAAGTCATCGCCTGTAATAAGCGAAGGAAGGATCTACTTCGGGAATGAAACCGGTTCTTTAATAGCAACAGGACTTGACGGAAAGCTCTTATGGAAATATGAATCAGAAAATTCAATTGATGCTCCGCCACTGGTAGCCGGCCGAATGGTGGTTTTTGGCTCAAATAACGGAGTACTCAGGGCTGTCGATAAAATCTCGGGAAAGCTCATCTGGTCTTATACTACTGAAAATCAAATTGCAGGATCAGCCAATATATGGAAGTCGGGGAATAAATCGGTAATAGTTGCCGGGAGCTATGATTATTATCTTCACGGAGTCGATGCTAAAACAGGGAAGTCGCTATGGAAGGCAGAAACGGAAAATTACATCAACGGAGCTCCTGCCGTTTCCGATGGAAAAATAATTTTCGGCGGCTGTGATGGGATGTTAAGGATTGTCGATCCGCTCAATGGCAAACAAAAAGACCCGATAGAGATAGGTGTGTATATTGCTGCCTCTCCTGCCCTTTCGGGCAACCTGGCTTTCTTTGGCGACTATGATGGAACTGTGTATTGTATCAACATAGCCACAGGGAAAACAGAATGGAAAAGTACTGCTGGCAGCGGTACTTCTTCAATACTTGCCACTCCGGCAGTTGGACCAGATTGCATAATCGTGGGAAGCGAGGATAAAAGCCTTTACTGCTTCAGCAAAAAAGATGGAAAAATAAATTGGAATCTGAGAACAAACGGCCGTATTTCGGGTTCTGCAGTAATTACTGCCTCAAGGGTGCTTTTCGGTTCGATGGATGGGAATATTTACATTGCCGGATTAAATGGCGGGCAGAAGCTTTGGAGTTTCAATGCAGGCTCACCCATAAGCAGCTCTCCGGCTGTGGTTGACGGCAAATTTTACATTCTTACTGAAGATGGAAGGCTCCTTTGTTTTGGTGAAAAAAAATAAAAAATGAAGATTGTATATCTGATAACAGGATCAGGTGGTTCGTTTTATTGTGCGAACTGCTATCGCGACATGATCTGCCTCAGGGCAATGCGAAAAGTTGAAGGTATCAGTGCCACGGCAATTCCCTTATACCTTCCGCCCGATGAAGGTACATCTGAGAAAGAAATCGACAACAAGGTTTTTTTCGGTGCCATCTCTCTTTATCTCAGGGAGAAGGTCTCATTCCTGAAAAACATGCCGGAGTTTTTTGACAAGTTTTTCGATTCACGCCTGTTTCTAAGGATGGCTGCCAAACGTGCAGGAACCACCCGCACGGAGGGGTTGGAGGAGATGACGCTGAGCATGATAATGGGCGACGAAGCATTTCCGGATAAGGAGATCGACAGGTTGGTCAGGTATCTCACATCAAACGGCAAGCCGGATATAATTCACCTTTCAAATGCACTCATAATCGGCCTGGCCCGACAACTTAAGAAAAGACTGGATGTGAAAATTGTCTGCTCACTCCTTAATGAAGATGACTGGATTGACGAGATGGCTGAACCATACCAGTCAAATGCATGGAAGATGATTGCCAGAGAAGCCGTGAATGTAGACGCCTTTGTAACGCCCAGCAGGTATTACAGAGACCATTTCATCTCAAAAACCGGCATAACAGGTTCTGATTATTATATAGTTCCTCTTGCACTGGATCATATTTCATACACAGCCGTTCCAAAAAAAGATAACTTCCCGGCCCTGGGATATTTCTGCCGAATTAATTCTGCCAACGGATTTGATAAACTTGTTGACGCATTTATTTTGCTGAAACAAAACGACAGGCTTCCAGGCCTTACCCTGCACGTTTCGGGAGGATATACATCTGACGATAAACCCTTTATAATGGAGCAGATAAGAAAGATAAAGAGCGCCGGATTTAAAAGTTCTGTAAAAATATATCCTGAGTTTCACGGGAACAGCAAGGAAGAATTCTTCAGCAATATCGATATCATGAGCGTTCCTGTAAGGAAACATGACGGATATGGCCTCTATATCCTTGAATCCAATTCTGCAGGTGTTCCGGTGGTTCAGCCGGCGACGGGAGCTTTTCCTGAGATCATTGAGAAGACAGGAGGTGGCATCACTTATTTCCCCGATACTGTTGAGGTATTATCTGATTCTATATACAAATTATTTTTAGATAAAGATTTAAGAATCCAGCTTGGTGAAGTCGGAAAGTTAAGAGTGCCTGCTGAACTGTCCCTTGAAAAAATGGCTGCCGGGCTATCTGAGGCATATAAGGAGGCTACAGGAAGCCGTATCTTGTCTTAAATAATACCAAATGCAGCAAAAGACTGATTGAATGAAAGTAATGCGATAATAAACATGACAGAAAACACAATTATTCTCTCTCTGGACAATCTTTCCAAATCATTTCCACAGAGAGGGCTTGTACTTGACGGACTTAGTCTTGAAGTAAATGAAGGGGATGCCCTGGCTTTCATGGGGCCTTCGGGTTCCGGCAAGACAACACTGATGAATATAATTGGCCTCCTCGATAAACCCGACACCGGGGAAATCATTTTTAAAGGAAGAGCAATTTCGGGATTTTCAGGTGATGAATCATCCGGTTACAGGAGCCGCAATATTGGTTTCGTTTTCCAGGACCATCTTCTTTTGCCATACCTGACTATTATCGAAAACATCTTTCTGCCTCTTATTGCAGCAAGTCACTCCAAAGAAGAACTGGAGGAAAGAAAAGACCATCTTATGGGGCTTATGAAAAAAGCAGGGATTGATACTCTCGCAGAAAAGTATCCATTTCAGATTTCCGGGGGAGAAGCACAGAGAGCAGCACTTGTAAGAGCCCTGGCCAACAAGCCTTCAATTCTTCTCGCAGATGAGCCGACAGGTTCCCTCGATAATGCCAATGCGTCATTGATGGGAGATCTAATGCTTGAGATGAACGGCAAATTCGGCACTACATTGATTGTCGCCACTCACTCTTACGAACTTGCTAAAAGAATGACCCACCTGTTCCGGCTGGAAAATGGCAAATTAAACAGATCATTGTAGTAGTATTATGGCAAATAAGATCTTTCATTTAGCTCTCAGGGCTGCCTGGTTCAGTAAAAGAACTTTCCTTTACCAAACACTTATTATTCTTCTGCTTTCTGCCGTAATTACCGGTTCTTTGCTCACAGGATACTCTGTCAGGGAAAGCCTCAGGAGGTCAGCTTCGGTAAAACTAGGAAATACAGGTATCGTTATAAGCTCCGGCGAAAGATATGTTGTCGCGTCACTGGCCAGCCGCCTTTCAAAATCAACCGGCATGCCCTGTACTGGTTTCATGGAAATGAAAGGATATATTCAGACACTCTCCTCACAAAAGAAAGCGCTCAATATAAATATTTTTGCAGTTGACAGTGGATTTTTCAGTTTTCAGGGAGTCGATTCATTGAGTATTAAAAATGGTGAAGTTTTTATTAACAGGAAACTAGCCGATTATCTGGCAGCTTCGAAGGGCGATGAATTGATTATTCATTACAGGAAGATTTCCGATGTACCGGCGGGAGCCCCGTTTGCTCCTTCGGAGGAGACCGACAAGATGGTTGTGAAGAAGCTGGGCAGAATTCTTGAACCGGGTGAATCAGGAAACTACTCGCTCTCGATAAGCCAGATGGAGCCAATGAATATTTTTATTAACTCAGTTGATATTGAGGAGGACGGAAACAAGAGCAGGGTAAACAGACTGGCTTTACATAATATTAACAACATAATGTTGGAGGATATATCTGCAACTCTTAAAAAAATTCTTGAACCCGGGGATATTGGTCTTAATTTCAGGATGGTTTCTCATACCGGAGAAACAGAGATGATTTCAGACAGAATATTTATAGATCCTAAAAACATTGAAGCTGTTCAAAAAGCAATTCCGTCTGCAACTGAAATACTGACCTATCTTGGAAATAGTTTTAGAAAAGGAGAAAAGTCAGCTCCATACTCTTTTGTATCGGCACTCCCCTCCTCTCGTTACAGCAATGTGCCTGCCAGTAACGGCATGGTTATAAGCGAGTGGCTTTCAGAGGACCTTTCTGCCGGTGTTGGAGATACAGTAGTTATGGCCTGGTATTCACCTGACTCTCTTAATAATCTCGTTGAAAAGAGCGGGAATTTCATAGTTTACCATGTCGCCGGAAAAGAAACTATATGGTCCGATTCCCTACTGATGCCTGCGTTTCCGGGGATAGCCGGTAGCAAATCATGTTCTGACTGGGACGCAGGTGTTTTGATTGAACTCGACAAAATCAGGCAACAAGACGAGGTTTACTGGAACAGGTTTCGGGGAACACCCAAGGCATTTATTAATTATGATAAGGGAAAAGAGTTGTGGGGAAATAATTTCGGACCGGCTACATCCATAAGATTCCCGGAGGGAATGTCGATACAAGAAATAAGGGATCAACTTAAGGGCAAAATAGAGCCATCTGAAGCAGGATTAAGCATTTCAGATCTTTATGCCGATTCTCTTAAAGCAGCGGATGAAAGTGTAGACTTTGGATCACTCTTCCTCAGTCTTGGTTTTTTTCTGATTATGGCTTCCCTGATTCTATTGTCTTTCACAATATCCACCTGGCTTGATTCAAAAGCCAATGAGATCAGAACGCTTTTTGCACTGGGATTCAAAAACAGCTACACCGGCAGGCTAATGTTTCTTGAACTGGCGATCATGACTATTCCCGGTTCAGCTGCAGGGGCTCTCGGAGGTTACATAATCAATGTTTTAATTACGGTTGCGCTGAATTCTGTATGGAAGGGAGCTGTACAGACTGATACTCTGAATTCATACTTCAGTCTTAGCACCGTAGTGTTGGGTTTCTTTATTGCAATTATTCCGGTCATGGCAATTGCGGGAATTAAAATAAAAGGATTTCTCCGGCGGATGGATAATAAAGAGAATCATATTTTTATTCATCCTGTAAGGAGAAAATGGACGCCGGCAGTTATTATTTCAGGGGTTTTTACAGCAGGATTATTGTTCTTTTCCTTCATTTTGCCGGGTCAGAAAATCATATTGAGCTTTTTATCCGGATCTTTGATGTTTATATGGTTAATACTGCTTTTCAGGTATCTGATATTAAGTACTAAAACACCGGGAAAAGGCAAAAAAGGAATCTATAACAACCCTTCGGTCCTCTACTATGCATTTTATCCGTCGCATGCATTGACTCCTGTTATTTTTATTGCAGCAGGCCTTTTTGCAGTATTTGTTACGGGAGCGAACAGGGCAGGTTTTGACAATTCTCAACTCAAGACTTCAGGAGGAACGGGAGGCTATCTTTTATGGTGCGAAAGTTCGCTTCCTGTGATGGAGAATCTGAATACAAGGGCCGGACTCATTGCTGCCGGATTGGATGTTCCGGAAATGAAGGATATGTCCTTCATTCTGGCAAAGCGTTCAGCAGGCAATGATGCGAGTTGCCTGAATCTTAATCATATTTCGGTTCCCCCCATTCTTGGTTTGGATCCCGGGAAGTTCATTGAGAAGGGGGCATTCTCTTTTTCTGGTACACTTAAGGAACCGATTGTCCAAAACGGCTGGCAATACCTTAATATTCCAGGCAGCAATAATATAATCTACGGGATTGCCGACCAGACTGTTCTGGAGTGGGGACTGAAGATCGGAATTGGAGATACTTTGATATTGAGGTCTGAGAATGGACAACCATTAAAGATCGTAATATCAGGAGCCCTTAAATCTTCGGTATTTCAGGGAAATGTAATAATAGGAATGAATAATTTCGTAAAATACTTCCCTTCAGTATCCGGAAGTAATATATTACTTGCAGAAGGAAAACCGGAAATGGTCGAATCTTACAGGACAATCATCTCAGAACGACTTGAGAACAAGGGGATGAATGTTGAAATCACCAGTGACAGGCTGGCATCATTTAATGAGGTAACAAATACCTATCTCTCTGTATTCATGGTACTGGGAGGGCTGGGTATGATCACAGGAATCGTCGGCCTTGGCTTTATCCTGATACGAAATTATAACCTCCGGCGAAGGGAATTTGCACTCATGCTGGCAACAGGTTTTACCCTGGCCAGGATCAGAAAAATGATTATAAGGGAACAATTGGTAATACTAATTGCAGGGCTTACAACAGGCTTCACTTCAGCGGTAATTGCAACCCTGCCTTCAGTGTCGGGAAGCAGCGAAGTCCCGTGGACTTTACTGTTGGCGATGCTCTTCTCAATTGTTTTGGCAGGGCTGGCAGCTCTCTTTATTTCTGCGAAGTACGTCACAAGTGATTCTCTTACTTCATCACTTCGAAAAGAATGAATTAACCAAATTCATCCGGAAGATATGCTACGTTTTTATTTTACGGTTCCTGCCGCAATCAGATATTTCTGAGTCCTGAAGATTATCTCCCCGTCAGTAATTGCGGGAGCAGTCATGCAGATATCATTAAGTTTAATTTCCGATAACAATCTGAAACTATAACCGTCCTGCAAAATGTATACGGTACCTTCCTCATCAACAATGTAAATCTTCCCATCTGATGCTACAGGAGACGCAATGAAGCTTTTTGTTTTTCCCAGCTTACCCTTGAAGATCTCTCTTCCTGATACGGGATCAAGACAGGTGACCGACCCGTTCCAGTCAACATTATAGAGGTGATTTTTATATAAAAGCATGGTATGCATATAAGAACCGCCCCTTGGGAGGCTCCATTTTACAAACTCATTTGAAGTTTCTGTTTCTTTAAGAGTAATATCTCCGGTTGCATTCGTCTTAACCGCAAGAATGGGAGAATTTCTGCCATGAGCACTGTTAAAATAAAGAAGTCCGTTACCTACTATTGGAGTAGGGATCTGGATATCTCCTCCGCCAGTCATCTTCCATACCTCCTTGCCTGTTTCAAAATCATACCCGCCACGATGCTTGTATCCGTTCAGGGCAACATAAGTACTGCTTCCGTAAGTGTAAATATTCGGAGTGCACCAGCCGGGATACTCATCTCTCTGAGTCTTCCAAAGTTCTTTTCCTGTTTTTAAATCATACGCAGCCACAAAGGAGTTTTCAAGCACATCACACTGGATTATTAGAACCCCTTTATGAATTATCGGGGAGCTTGCAAATTCCCATTCTGCATTTTTTACCATGAAAAATACAGATTTAAGAACCCCAAAACTTTTCTGCCATTGAATCTTGCCATTCATATCATAACAGTAAAGTCCTTCTGAGCCGAAGAAAGCAACCACATATTTACCGTCGGTAGCAACAGAGGTGTTTGCGTGAGTCGATTTAGGATGCCTCTTCATTTTCGGAATGCCTTTGAAGGAAGTTCTGTCCCATATCATTTTTCCAGTCGTCTTATCGATACAATATACTTTCCACTCGTGTACCGATGAGTCACGTACAGGTTCGATATCTCCGTATATCCCCGGTTTAAAGCCTTCCTTGTCAGCGGTGCTTACCGCAGAGGTAATGAAAAGGTTATTTCCCCAGATTACAGGACTCGAAAGTCCAAGCCCGGGTATTTCGACTTTCCATTTTACATTTACCATCTTTTCAATGTCAAATGCAGCAGGCAGATTTGCATTATCCAAAACTCCCGATGACATGTAGCCTCTGTATTGAGGCCATTGTCTTTCAGGTATTATCTGTCCAAAAGCAGATGATGAAAGCAGCAACGACAATGTCAGAAGCTTTAGAAATGAGCAGGTGAACTTCATGGTTTCATTTTTTAGAATGGACATAAAGTTAATTAAATCATCTGAACTTCTAAAACGAACAATTAATTGTAAAGAAATAAATCAAAATCTTACATTAGAACTTCAGTGAATAATTTATTGAAAGTATCTGAATATCTGAAATACTCTTTTTATTAAAGTCACGCTGAAAGATAAACTCGGTCTCCACACTGGATTTTGCCGATATTTTAAGTGTCGCGCCTGCAGCAAACCTGTTACGGTCTATTTCAAATTGTGCCCCGGTAAACATCGGGACAAATGGTTCATAGTACACATAAGGAGTAAGAGGAAAGGAAGGAATGTCCCAGGCTGCTTTAAATCTCAGCCTGCCATAATATTTTGCTGTGGCATCACCGAACTCCTCAATATAAGTGAGCTCCGTTCTCTGAAACCTTGCCCGGGCAGAAAAAGAGAATCTGCCGGCAGGCAGGTTACCTTTAACATCAAGCGAAACTCTGTGGCGGTAATGGAATTGATCATCGTCCTCCAGGGAGTAGATAAACCGGTATGAACCGGCAACTGATAAATACTTATTGAAAGAGTATCCTGCACTGCCTTCCATAAGAGACTGATCAACCTTGGTTACATTTTTGAATGTCCTTACAGAACCGAATAACTCAACATCGAGTTTTTTTGTAATATCATGCTTAACTGAGGCTCCGAACCAGATTCCATGGTCATCTCCCTGGGCTAAGGCTATTCCTGCAAGACTGACAAACAGCAATAAAAGCAGATGCTTTTTATTCATCATCGTCATTGTCGTTTGTACTGGTTTTAAAGCCTTCTGATTCAGGGCTATTTGTCTCATAAAAAATCTTAAGCACACAAATATCTTTCAGGAAATCGATCTTCCCTGTTTCGACCCTGTGAATACTTTTAATCCCTGTTCTTTCTTTCAGATCCTTTAACAGAGCCTCATAGTTTTCAGGTTTAATGAGGTTGATGTTTTCATAAACGACAACTTTTGAGGACTCATGCTTCAGCAGCCACATTTTCTCAAACCCATAAGTAATGAAAATCAATACAAGGTTAGTAAACAGGAGGTCAGCTACACTGGTTTTAGTGCTTGTAAGTGCATTAATAACCGAAACACCGATTACGAGGAACAGGTAAGTCATCTCCTTTATCGGCATAGAATCGGTGCGATACCTTATAATTCCGAATATGGCAAACAGCCCTAATGCAAATCCAATCTGAAGTTTTACGCTTTCCAGCAGGTAGCACAGGAGGAATACTATGGTTGCAATCATTATATATGTAAAAAGAAAATCTTTTCTCCGTGTGGTCGAATAATAGAGCCACCTTACGAGTACCAGTAAAACTGCTGTATTAAGGGCAAAACGAAGTACGAATTCAGCAAAGCTTGGCAAATCGATTAATTCAACTCCTGCTATATTAATGGTGTCACTAGCGAACAGATCTGTAATATTCATTTTCAATTTTATTTAGCTGTAAAAATTTCTGTTTCAAAATGTTTTTCCGGGGGATATCATTTACTATTGCCGATCCGATACAATACTTACTGAACCCTGATGGTCGTATCGACAATTCTTTAAGTGCCCTTTCAGTTTCCGATCTGAAAGAATTCGCCCCTTTTTTTACCTCAACAATACCAAGAAAAGGAAACTCCACCGGATCTGAATTGTTATTTGAGAAGCCAATATTCAGATCGATTGTCACCCGCTCCGAAAGACCTCCGTTTACAAGAGTTATCCTGTTGAAATTATTAAAAAGTGCTGGTTTAAGCTGATCGGGATCCATTGATATAAGCCTGCTTAAAAACTCTCCGGAAGCATCATCATTGCCTATATTTGTTCCATTTTCTGTTTTGATGCGCCATTTAACTGTCCTGTTCGTATTGGTTTTTCTTTTAACCTCAAGAAACGTGGTCCCTGTAGTTTCGTATTTCCTGTACCTGACCTTATTCCTTTCGAGTTTTCCTGTAACATGATGTTTAAAAAACAGGTAATCTTCAGTATCGAGGTAGGTTGTAGAATATAAAAATGAACGTGTATTATTTATCTCCAGAACCCTGTAACCACCATTTAGCATAGTAAGCAGTAAGGGTATCTTTCCGGCCGATAGTACATACTTCCTGTCGATGCGGTTCATGAGTTTTACACCATCCATTTCCTCAAGCCCGACAGGCCTGAAATGTTCAAGAATGCTGTTTATTTCATTCAATTTCATTCCTAATACATTGTATATGTGTAAACTTTGCGGGATTTGATCTTTTTCCCTGAGTCGTAAACTATTTTTTCAGTTCTTAAACCATTGGAATATTTGTAATCTGAAGTTTCTTTCACCCTGCCTGAGGAGTCGAGCTCTTCTTCTTTGGTCTTGTTGTTATCCTGATCATACTGGTACCTGAGATGCTTTGAAACCTTACCATCCTTATAGGCTATTTCCTCGCTGATGTTTCCCCTGGAATCATAATAAGTCTCAGAGTCCTTATACTGTTTTTTTACAAGCATATCGGGCTTCTCCTCAGTTACAACAATGCTTTTAATCCTTACAGCAGGATCTTTTGATTGCGCAATGACAGAAAATGTTGTAATAACTGCCAATACAAAAACCAGAAAAATCTTATTTTTTTTCATTACTAAGTATGTTATTAATTAAAAATCCATTCCGCTGAAATACATTTTAATCTTGCGGACCAAAACTAACCATTCAAATTATAAGATTAAAATTTATTCGGCAGAAACAATCATCTTCTCTGCAAATAACCTGTATTTACCGTTAATTGAAAAAGGAGAGCTAAATCAGAAATGAAACCTATTAAAACATATATACAGACTTTAGATCATCTGATGAGCCTGATATGGAAATTATTTTTTGCCGCCAAGGCGCGAAGGCACAAAGACAGACCAGGAGTAATTCATTAAAAACAAGCTATTTGTGGGTCTCAGTGTCTTTGTGTATTTGTGGCGAATAGATTTTTTATCTTTTACTGAATGGTCTCTGATACTAATAATCCCAGAAATTCAGATACTTGCATCTTCATGTTATAAATTGTATTTAATCATGAAAATAAAAGCTGACCATTTAAACAAATGGGTCAGAGTGATTGTTCTAATTGCACCCTTTAAAAATGGAAATAACTGAATCAGCAATAGATAAAAACGATAAATTCAACTCTATACCCGAGGCTGCACAAAAGCGTTTTGGATTATATGGAGTCAATTGCGGCTATTACCAATTTCTACACTCTTGTCTATCTTCAGGCTCAGGGCCGCTTTAGGAGAACGGTTGTATTAAACCGCTATATTCAGTCAGAATTTTATTCAACAGGTGAAAGTCCAAGATTAAATCGGTGATTCTGTCCTGATATTACAAGTGCCGCACCAAGTGCCGAGGCATTTGCAATTTCGGATGTAAATACAAGTTTTGAAGGGAATGCCCTCTTAATATGATACTTAAAGAGTTCATTATCAGAAAATCCGCCTGTAATATAAATATTCTCAGTATCGTCATCAGCCGGCAGGACGAACCTTACAGCTTCTACAGTAAGTTCGCACAGTTCTATCATTAACTGGTGATAGGCTTCCTCAAAAGAGCCAAACTCGTACATATCGATAAACTCCTTCAAATCTCTGGAATCAGGCTCCGGCATGAAGAAATGTTTTTTCCCCTGGTTCCTATCCTTCAATAATGATGTTAGTTTATCATCAACCCTGATCTTCTTGTAATAATCAGCCTGTTTCAGGAAGTGTAAGGCGATTCGATTCACCCCTTCCTCATGCATATGACCAAGGAAAATTCTTGATGATTTAACAGGATGGCGCTCTATGCTCATATAACAAAGGCAATCATTGTCAAGCTGCTCGGTAGTAAGTATTTCCTTATTGAAAGGATTCATATTAATGCACCAGGTTCCGGTTGAAAGCAGGAGGAATTTTTCACTTCCGGCAAAATATGGTGCCAGTGATGAGGAACTGTCGTGTATGCCAATGCCTACATTAATTGTTTTTCCCCCGATAACCACCTCATTCAAGGTGTCAACCGGAACTGGAACAGGGAGACTGAGTCCATATTCAGTAACCCATGGATGGTAAGCCATCTTATCAAAATCCCATAATCCTGTATGGCAACCGATTGAGGTATGTTCCGAGTAAATTTTCCCGGTAAGTATATAAGACAGATATTGAGGGAAATGAAGAATGTGTTTTACTTTACTGAATATTTCAGGTTTTACCGACTTAAGCCACAGAGTTTGTATTCCTGAATTCAGCATACCCAGCGCAGGTGAGGCAGTCCTCCTGCAAAATTCGTCTCTCCCGCCAAAACGTTTATAGAGATTTTCGGAAATCCTTTCATCAACCTGCTTCAGATAATTATAAACAGGAGTAAGCCTCATGCCTTCCGAATCGAGGTAAACCAGGGTGGCTCCGTAGGTGGTGAAATTAATTTTTTTAAGCTCATATTCCGAAGAGCCGGCCAGAGAGGTAACTGATTCCTTTATCCACTCCTCAATAAGCTCAATATCGTCACATTCAAAACCGTCGTCATCGGTTATCTCGGCAAATTTCTCCTCCTTAACTGAAATAATCTTCAGGTCTTCATTGAAAAGAATTAATTTCTTATTCGTTTTTCCTACATCAAAAATTGCTGTAACGGCTTCTTTCATTGACTTAATGTTTTGATTTAACTAAGCTATACGCTACTGTAATAAAACCAAAAAGGCACCCCGGTTTTCTTCGTGACTGTCTGGTTTAGAGAGAATCAGGAACTTACACAGAGTTTACACAGAGTATCACAGAGAATATTAATACAGCCTCAAAAATACCAATAAAATATTTATCTGCTCATAAGTACCTCTTCTTCATACTTAATTATTTCCTTAATATAAGCCTCACCTGTGAGAACATTGTTTGTATGGCAATAGTAATCATAAACGGCTCCGAAAGGCATAGTTCTCAGAAGTTCAAGGTATGCCAGACGCTCGAAGGTTCTTCCTTTTTCCTCAAATTCAACGAGTGTCTTAGTCGGTTCAAGCATAGCGTACATAAACGCAAGCTGTGCAGAACGTGTGCCTATGACGTAGGCGCCAATCCGGTTAAGGCTTGCATCGAAGAAATCGAGACCGATATTTACCCTGTCAAGTGCATTTGCCCTGATAATTTCCTGGGCAATGAGAAGCAGTTCATCATTGAAGGTAAGAACATGGTCACTGTCCCAGCGTACTCCCCTTGTAAGATGAAGAAGAATCTCATCCACAAAATTCAGGATGGAGGAGATCTTGTCGCCTACCTGCTCGGTCGGATGAAAATGCCCGTTGTCGAGAGTGATCATTGTGTTGTTTTTGATAGCATATCCAACATAAAAGTCATGCGATCCTACAACCATTGATTCAGACCCTATTCCAAACAGCTTGCTTTCGACCGAGTCCTTGATGTATTCTTTAGAGTATTCTACAGAGAAGATTTCATCCAGTGATTTCTTCAGGTTTTTACGAAGCCCATTCCTGTCAACAGGGACATCCTTTGAACCGTCAGGGATCCAGATATTATGGACGCAGGGAGTTCCCAGCTGTTTACCCATCTCGGCGCTTATTTCCCTGCATCGTTTTGTATGTTCCACCCAGAATTTCCTGACATTTTCATCCTTGCTCGAAAGAGTAAAACCATCATCAGCCAGCGGATGAGAAAAGCAGGTACAGTTAAAATCGAGTCCCATGCCCCTCTCCTTTGCCCAGTCGATCCATCCCTGGAAATGCTTTACCTCTATCTTGTCGCGGTCAACCAGTTCACCCCCAAACTCACCATAGATGGCATGAAGGCTTAGACGCTGGCGGCCCGGAAGAAGAGAAAGAACCTTATCGAGGTCAGCCCTCATCTGCTCAATTGTTTTTGCTTTCCCGGGGTAATTCCCGGTAGCCTGAATACCGCCACCGCCAAGAACCGATCCTGCTTTTTCAAATCCTCCGACATCATCTGTTTGCCAGCAGTGAAGGCTAATGTCTATTTTAGCCATTGCGGCAATAACATTGTCAGTATCTATTCCTATTGCAGCATATTGTTCTTTTGCAAGTGCGTATGACTTTTCAATAATTTCGTTTTTCATGAGGGAGGTTATTTCGTTAATATTATTTTCATTTAAACACAAAGGAAACGAAGGTCCCGATAGCTATCGGGATCGCAAAGGGCTCAAAAGGATTATTCCATGTAAAAGACCTGTTCCAGGGGAATTGTTACAGGTGAATTATCAGGATTGGTTTCCATTATGTCGGACATGAATTTCCACCATTTCTGTACGATTTCCAAATTACCCAGGTCCTGGGAAGAGTTTTCTCCCGATTGCTCCTGGTAAGCAAAGAGAGTGTTTGTATCTTCATCAAGGAAAATTGAGTAATTGCCTACGCCTTCATCCTTAAGAAGTTTTTTCAGTTCCGGCCACAGCTCACTGTGACGTTTCCGGTACTCTTCTTTAAAGCCCGGAACCATTTTCATTTTGAATCCAAATCTTTTTGTTTCCATATCGGTTAGCCCAGTTTAACTACAAATGTTGAGAGAATCAGAATTAATATACCTGCAATGAGGATGACAATGGTTTTTTTGCCGGCGCCTTTCCATTCATTCAGGAAAATGCCCCAGATGTTGCTGATAGCAATATTGAGGGCCATCAGAATACTCCAGCCAAAAACTGCCATTCCTTCCGGAAGCTTGCTGGAGCCCATTCCAAAGAAGTGAAACTGAAGGAACCAGAGGATTCCTGCCAGAAACGTAAAAAACAGGTTATTGATAAGAACAGACCCGGACACAGTATAATAGTCTCTGTATGTTTTGTTCTTAATATTCAGATATCCGCAATAGATAAAATTGGTAACGAAGCCACCCAGAAGAATAAAAATAAGGGAAGGGTTTTTCAGGAACAGCGGATCAGTACCATGATTTTTTGCAATCTCTTCAATAGGTTTGGCTGCTTCGAATCCGAAATTAAAGCAGGCACTCATCACTCCCGCGAAAATGGCAATCAGTATCCCCTTTTTAAGGGCGAACTCCTTAACGGCAGCTTTCTTATCTTCCTCACTCATTTCTTTACTCTTGAGTGAGCCGGCAAAACCAATTACGCCTATGCCTGCAACAGTTATTGCCACGCCAAGTATTGTAAGCAATCCTGCTGTTGATGAAAAAAGATTTTCTCCGGCAATAACAGGTGGAATAAGAGTTCCGAAAGCTGCACACAAACCCAGGGCAATACTTTGTCCAAGTGCCACCCCAAGATATCGGATACTCAGTCCGAATGTTAGTCCGCCAAATCCCCATAGTGCCCCAAAAAGCATTGCCATAAGTTTAGCCTTCATAGGTGCCTCCCTGAGAATAGGCATAAGTTCGCCTGAAGGAATAAAGATAAATGCAAATAGTATTGGTGCAATAAGCCATGCAGCGACACCCTGGCTGAGCCAGTATGATTCCCATGCCCATGATTTTACCTTTTTGAAAGGGACATAAAAACTGGCAGCGCCAATGCTTCCGAGGGCTATCAATAAAATACCTGCAAATGGATTCATATTCGAAATTTGGGTTTAGGTTTGACCGAGGTGCAATTTATAAACTTTCGGGAAGGAAATTGCCATACTCTTTATTTTTTTATTCAGACATTTTTTCATAAACTTGATTGTTCTTACTCAAAACACTTAACAACATGAAATCAATAAAACTTATATTTTCTTTTCTTCTTATTGCCGGGAGCCTCTTCTCACAGAACATTACCGTGAAAGAGCTTAAATGCGAGCACAAACAGAATCCATTGGGAGTTGATGCAGCCACTCCCAGGCTTTCATGGATAATTTCCGGAACAGGGAATGGAATACTGCAAACAGCTTACAGCATAAGGGTAGCAACAGATGAAAAATTCTCTTCATCAACCCTTATCTGGCAATCAGGAAAAACAGAATCTGATGAATCTGTTCTGATTTCCTACGGTGGTCCGGTCCTTAAACAATCACAGAGATACTTCTGGCAGGTTAAGGTATGGGACAATAAAAAGCATGAATCCAAATGGAGCGAAACTGCCTGGTGGGAAACCGGATTAATATCGCCAGGTGCCTGGAAAGCAAATTGGATTGAAATGGAGAGAGATACTTTAAGATATGCTCCTGCACCTCATTTCAGAAAAGAATTTACTGCAGCAAAAACAATAGCAAGTGCAAGGGTCTATGTTACTTCACACGGCCTGTACGAACTTCACATAAACGGCAATAAGGTTGGTGACCAGCTGTTTACACCGGGATGGACATCCTACGGAAAAAGACTTCAGTACCAGGTATACGATGTAACTAATATGCTTATTAAAGGGAGCAATGCTATCGGAGCCGTTTTAGGCGACGGATGGTTCAGGGGAACACTGGCCTGGGGCGATAACTGGAGAATTTACGGAAAAAGGCTGGGCCTTTTTCTTCAGCTTAACATTAAATTCACTGACGGAACCGAATCGGTAATCGTTAGCGACGGAACATGGAAAGCTTCCAATGACGGAGCAATAAGAATGGTCGATTTATATAACGGTGAAACCTATGATGCCACTAAAAAACTTACAGGCTGGGATCTTGCTGGATATAACGACAGCAGCTGGCAGAAAACTCTCGTATCAGATTATAAAAACAATATAATTGCTTCTGAAGGATCTCCTGTAAGGAAGATCCAGGAGATAAAACCCGTTAAAATCTTCCGTACCCCCAAGGGAAGCCTTATAGTTGATATGGGTCAGAACATGGTTGGATGGATAAGGTTAAAGGTGAACGGTCCGAAGGGAACAGTTGTCACTCTCAGGCATGCAGAAGTACTTGACAAGTTTGGTGAGTTTTATACTGAAAACCTTAGGTCAGCCAAATGTCAGCTTACATATACACTTGCAGGTACCGGAGATGAAACTTATGAACCCCGGTTCACATTTATGGGCTTCAGGTTTGTTGAAATTACAGGATTTCCCGGAAAACTTACAACAGATAATCTTACAGGTGTGGTTATTCATTCCGATATGGCTGTAACAGGAAATTATGAAAGCTCAAATCCCTTGATCAACCAACTGCAGCATAATATTCTATGGGGACAGAAAGGCAATTTCGTTGATGTTCCGACCGATTGTCCTCAGAGGGATGAAAGGCTTGGCTGGACGGGAGATGCACAGGCTTTCTGCAGGACGGCAGCCTTTAATATGGATGTTTCTTCATTCTTTACCAAGTGGCTTAAGGATGTTTCAGCCGACCAGAAACCTGGAGGAGAAGTTCCCGATGTTATTCCCGACGTGCTTAACAAACAGTCTGCCACCACAGCCCAGCCATCTGCCGGATGGGGAGATGTTGCAGTTATTGCTCCATGGACCATGTATCTTGTATATGGAGATAAGAAGCTGCTCGAGACTCAGTATTCCGGCATGAAACGTTGGGTAGAATATATCAGAAAACAGGCAGGCAGCAGCTACATCTGGAAAGGTGGCAGCAAGTACGGAGACTGGCTCTATTATCATCCCGGAGTCAATAATCACACTGAAGCTGACGGTCATACCGAGCGTGACTTCATTGCTACTGCGTTTTTTGCCTATTCCTCATCCCTGCTTTCTTCTGCCGCTAAAGAATTGGGGAAGAATGACGATGCAAAGTTTTATAATGATCTCTTTGGAAAGATAAAGGATGTTTTTATAAACGAATATGTTACCAAAACAGGCAGGGTTGGTACCAACTCACAAACTTCCTATGTTTTGGCTCTCATGTTCAACCTGTTACCTGATAATCTCCGGGGTAGCGCAGCCAGTTACCTCGTTGAAGATATTAAGAGCCGCAGAAATCATCTTTCAACTGGTTTTCTTGGAACCGTTTACCTGTGTCATGTGCTCTCCGATAATGGATATTCAGATGTGGCTTACGACCTGCTGCTGCAGGAATCTTATCCCTCATGGCTTTACCCTGTCAAAATGGGCGCTACAACTATCTGGGAAAGATGGGACGGTCAGAAGACTGACAGCACATTTCAGGATGCAGGTATGAACTCTTTTAACCATTATGCCTACGGAGCCATTGGCGACTGGATGTACAGAGTATCGGCCGGGCTTGAAACAGCATCCCCCGGTTATAAAAAGCTTCTGATCCAGCCACATCCTACAAAAAGGCTTGAATTCTCAAAGGCATCATTAGAGACCCCTTATGGAAAAGCTGCTTCAGGTTGGGAAAGAAAGGGACAAACTATTTCAGTTAATGTAAAAATCCCTGTCAACACAACTGCTACTATTATACTTCCGGTAAGTTTTGCATCCAAAGTTATGGCTAACGGGAAAAGTCTCGCAGAAAACAAGGAGTTTTCAGGACTTATCGAAGCGAATAAAAAACTCATATTTATAGCAGGTTCGGGAGATTATATATTTGAATACGCTGAAGAATAACAATAGAAAGGAATAAATCTTATTTTTGGGGCTGTCAAAAAACTCCTCTGTGGAACTCTTTGTCTACTTTGTGTATCTCGGTGTAACAATAAGCTAAGAACTTACACAGAGAGTCACAGAGTTACACAGAGGGCCACAGAGAAATCGTATAAGACAGCCACTTTAATTTTACACCGTTCTTAATGACTTTTTTTAACAGCCATCTAGGGGAATTCTCATCACTTCTTGTTGCAGTATTCTGGACAATAACATCTTTGGCTTTCGAAGCCGCCGGTCATCGGATAGGATCTGTTGCCGTTAATATTCTGCGACTGGTTATAGCTTTTATTTTTCTGAGTTTGTTTTGCCTTATCCGTCGTGGTTTCCTTCTGCCCTCTGACGCATCTATTGACAATTGGATATGGCTGACTCTTTCCGGCTTTATCGGCTTTGTCTTCGGTGACCTGTTCCTTTTCAAATCGTATACGATGATCGGATCGAGGTTCTCTATGCTTATAATGACACTGGTCCCTCCCATCACTACTTTTTTCAGCTTTATGATCCTTGGAGAAAGGCTCAGGCTTTTTCACTTTTTCGGGATGACTCTCACCTTTGCCGGAATCGCCATGGCCATTTTCAGCAGGGAGAACAAGGGAGAAAAATTTTCATTGAAACTTTCTCCAAAGGGTATTTTGTTTGCTTTGGGAGGTGCTGTTGGTCAGGCGTTGGGACTTGTTCTCAGTAAGCTTGGAATGCATGACTACGATCCGTTTGCGGCAACACAGATCAGGATAATTGCAGGGATAGCAGGGTATGTTATTCTGGTTACTTTGCTTTCACGCTGGATAAGTGTTATTAAGGCAACAAGAAATAAAGAGGGGATGATGCTTACCGGTCTGGGAGCATTCTTCGGACCGTTTCTTGGCGTATCCTTTTCGTTAATAGCAATTAAATACACCGAGGCGGGGATCGCTTCGACAATAATGGCCCTCGTGCCTGTATTCATTATAATTCCGGCTGTTATTTTCAATAAGGAAAAGGTAACCGTTCCCGAACTACTCGGCTCGGTTGTGAGCGTTGCAGGAGTTGCAATGTTTTTCATGTAGTAATCTGAAAAGCAAATGAATCAGGAAGATATAATAAGAAGAAATGTTGAATCTGAGTTCGTATTTGCAGCCTCACGAAGCAGCGGACCCGGCGGACAAAATGTGAACAAAGTAAGCTCAAAGGTAGAGCTCAGGTTTAATATCCGGCTTACCCATTTGTTTTCTGAGGAAGAAAAGGAGCTCATATCAGTAAAGCTTAAGAATAAAATCAATTCGGAAGGAGAACTTATTCTCGTATCACAGTCAGAACGGACTCAGGTCATGAACAGGAAGAATGTTATTGAAAAATTCTGCCGATTAGTTTCTGAAGCTCTGACGGTTCAGCCCAAACGAAGACCTACAAAACCATCCGTTTCTTCAAAACTCAGGCGGCTTAATGAGAAGAAGGTTCACAGCATTATTAAGAAGTACAGAAGAATCCCCGGAAGAACGGAGGAATAAACTTGATTGCGGATTGCGGATTGTGGATTTCGGATTGTGATAGTGTATAAAAGGGAATCAGACAACTTTAAGCTTCCATTTTCCGCGTCGGAATACGAGCCAGGCAATAATTGTAAGTAAGGTTTCGGCTACTACAATTGAAATGAAAACGCCTTCCTCCTCAAGTCCTGTCCTGATTGCAAGGAAGTATGCCAGAGGAATTTCTACAAGCCAGTAAGCAACAATGTTTATTTTCAAGGGAGTAGAAGTATCTCCGGCACCATTGAAGGAATTAGCCAGCACCATTCCAAGTCCGTATGAAATATACCCAAGACTTACAATTCTAAGGCAGAGCACCCCGGAGGCTATCACTTTATCATCGGTTATGAAGAGGCGGATAA
This sequence comes from uncultured Bacteroidota bacterium, assembly GCA_903844815.1. Taxonomy (GTDB): domain Bacteria; phylum Bacteroidota; class Bacteroidia; order Bacteroidales; family VadinHA17; genus LD21. The sequence goes on from CAIMVD010000352.1 coordinate 21,896, forward strand.
ATGGTTCGGGAAAGAGGGCAAGAACAGCTCCTATCAGCCCAAGCAAAGCCATGTTGATCCAGCCGGTAATCCAGACTGACCTTTCAGCTCTGTCGGGTTTTTTTGCTCCAAGATTTTGTCCTACCATAGTAGATGCAGCATTGCTTAATCCCCAGGATGGCAGAAGGGTGAAACCAATTATCCTGATGCCAATAGTATAGCCGGCAACAACTTCGCTTCCGAACATTGAGATAATTCTTACAAGGGCTATCCAGCTTGAAGTTCCTATAAGATTCTGTCCGATGCTTCCAACTGACAGACGGAGTATCCGAACCATTATTTTAAAATCAACCACAAGATGTCGGAATGAAAGCTTTACCCTTTTATGTCCCCTGAAGAGAAGGTAAAACTGAACAAGAACAGCAGTTCCCCTTCCGATAGTAGTAGCTACAGCAGCTCCTGTTACACCCAGTTCAGGGAAGGGCCCTAATCCGAATATAAGACATGGATCAAGAATTATGTTAATTATGTTTCCCAGCCATAGCACCTTCATGGCTACAGCAGCGTCACCCGCGCTCCTGAATATTGCATTTATAATAAACAGCATCATTATCACCCCGTTGCCGCCGAGCATTATCCTTGTATAACCGGAATACTCATTAACAATTTTCCCTGATGCTCCCATTCCTTTTAGAAGGTCGGATCCGAAGATAGCACCGGGAATTCCGACAAGCAGTGAGATAATGAGTCCAAGAAGGATTGCCTGAAATGCAGTAACTGATGCGGCGTTATTGTTCTTCTCTCCTATTCTCCGTGAAACCATAGAGGTGGTGGCAGTACCAAGTCCAAGGGCAATAGCATAAATAATTGTTATTAATGATTCCGTAAGTCCGACCGTGGCAACGGCATCCGGACCAAGTTTAGAAACAAACCAGATATCAGAAATAACAAATACCGATTCCATTATCATCTCAAGAACTGCCGGAATCGATAGCAACATTATAGCCCTGCTGAGTTTTCCTTCGGTATAATCCTGTTCGGAACCGGAAACGGCTTCAGACACATTTCTAAAGAATGATCTGACATTTCCGTCCTTCCTGAACACAGGATTAAGCTTCTTCATCTGCAATTTCATATATTATGACCGCAAAAGTATTTCAAATTCAGTATTGATTGCTAATTTTTAAAAAGAAATTAAATGAGTATAGGAAAAGACCAATAAATTGGTCAAAACTCACATTTTTCTAAAATTGATCGGTTCATGTTTGTCAACTTTGTTTTCATAATTCCCTGTTTTTAAGGCCATAAAAATGACAAACCTGAAATGAACAGAATAATACAGGAATACGTTATTCGTTGTATAAAAAAACACACCGGAAATATGATAGGCAAAAGAGTTAAAAAAGAGTAGAAAAAATAAAAAAAACACATTTTTTTTATGAGATTCCTGACGACTGCAAAATGATGTAATGATATGAAATACAATTATATATCTGGATATAATAAATCTGAAACAATGACATTTGTTAATAAATAACATCGAGTGTTAATATTTATGCATCTACCATGGTAGATTGTATGCATAGATTATTTATTTTCGTCCCTAATTATTTAAAATAAACAGTTACTAAATTAAAACAATTTAAACTAAAAAAAGAAAGGTGAATTATCTCATCCTCTGCTATGAACACTAACAACAATGAGGCTACGACTTCTCATGGAGAAAGTCGCCTCGTGGGTTGCTCTTCTGATGAAGAGCCTGGCGCGAAAACCACGATTTTTTCGCAAAACGAAATCCCAGTACAGTTAGTAAGCAAACGAAGTTCGGAGTTCATCGGCCGCTTCTTCCCCCTAACAAATCTTGATTCCTGGAATGATTGGAAATGGCAGCTCAGAAATGCCTATACAAGTATTGAAGAGCTCCAGAAGATCATGAAATTATCCGATAAGGAGGTTATGGCTATCAATAACCTTAAAGGACGTCTTCCACTACGGATAACACCATATTTTGCCTCTCTTATTTATGACAGTAAATACTCAGATCCTCTGAGGCGTAATGTAATACCTGTAATTGAAGAACTTTTGCAGCATACCACGGAACATTCAGACCCTTTGCACGAACAGTCATTCTCCCCGGTGAAGGGAATTGTACACAGGTATCCCGACAGGGTCCTTTTTACCGTAACCCAGGTATGTTCAAACTATTGCAGATATTGTACCCGGTCGCATTCAGTGGGCAGACTAGATAAGCTTGGCAGGCAGGATTTCGAGAAGGCATTTAACTATATTGCAGAGCATAAGGAGGTTAGGGATGTTCTTATCAGTGGTGGCGATCCTCTGACCCTGACCGACGACACTCTCGATTATATACTCTCAAATATAAGGCGTATTGAACATGTGGAAATGATCAGGATAGGAACAAGAATACCTGTAGTTCTTCCTCAGCGTATTACAGATAACCTGATCAGCATTCTCAGGAAATACCATCCCCTGTTTCTCAGCCTTCATTTCTCTCATCCGGCTGAAATAACAGAGGAATGCGCAAAAGCATGTATTAAGTTAGCCGATGGCGGATTTCCCCTGGGAAGTCAGACTGTCCTTCTCAAAGGCATCAATGATAATGTTCCTGTCATGAAGGACCTTATGCATAAGCTTCTTAAGATAAGGGTTCGACCATATTATTTGTATCAATGCGATCTTATTCCCGGATCTTCCCATTTCAGGACAACAGTTAAGAAAGGGCTCGAAATAATCAAAGGACTAAGAGGTTATACCAGTGGTTATGCGGTTCCGACTTTTGTTATTGATGCCCCCGGAGGCGGCGGAAAAATACCTTTGCTGCCCAGTTATGTTGTTGAACATAACGAGGAGCATATTGTAATGCGCAACTATAAAGACTTACTGTGCGAATATCCTGAAAAATAAAATTACGGATGAAAATTGGAATAACATTTGACCTGCGGTCGTGGTATCTCGACCGCGGTTTTTCCATGGATGAAACTGCTGAATTTGATAAGCAGGAGACAGTTGATGCCCTTGAAAACGGACTCATAGCCCTTGGTTTCGAAACGGATCCAGTGGGCAATACTTTTCAGCTTATTGAAGCCCTGGCTGCAGGTAAAAGATGGGATATGGTATTCAATATTGCAGAAGGATTATACGGCGACGGAAGGGAATCCGTTGTTCCTGCTATTCTGGATCAGTACAGGATTCCTTATGTTTTCAGTGGTCCGGTAATTATGGGCGTTTCACTTAATAAGCACCTGGCAAAACTAGTTGTGGCTGAAGCAGGAGTACCTGTTGCAGCAGGATGCCTGATTACTGACCCTGATGATGCATTTACATGCACGCTCGAGTATCCGCTTTTTGTAAAACCCGTTTCGGAAGGAACCGGAAAGGGAATTACTTCCAGGAGCCTTGTCTATTCTCCGGCGGAGCTGAAACCCATGATCGAATGGATTGTCTCAGAATTTAACCAGCCTGCACTGACAGAAGAATATCTTCCGGGCAGGGAGTTTACCGTTGGCATAGTAGGATCAGGCGAAGATGCAATAGCAATTGGGGGAATGGAGGTAATAACAAAAGATAACCTTCCCTATTCGGTGGAAGTTAAGGAGAATTACACAGAATGTTGCAGTTATAAGCCTCTTGATGAGGATATTGCAGCTGAATGCAAGGCTGTTGCACTCGGAGCATGGAAGGCCCTGGGTGCCGTTGATGCAGGGCGTGTTGACCTGAAAGCTGACAGAAATGGCAGGATCTGCTTCATTGAGGCAAATCCGCTTGCCGGGCTTAATCCTGTTCATTCCGATCTTCCCATTCTGGCAAGAATGTATGGAATCGAATACCCCCAGCTGCTGGGGATGATAATGAAGGAAGCATTAAAAAGAGCGGGACTTCAAAAGTAGGTGTTTAACTTTCAGGGTTTCGGGTTTAGAGTTTAGGGTTTCGGGTTTAGGGTTTTGGGAAATGGGAAATGGAAATTGATTCTTAGAAGCAAGCAATGAAAAAGTGTTTTATTATATATAATGAACCGGGGGTGGATGCCCTGGCCGATGAACTCGATGTTCTCGACCAGGTTGAGCACATTGAGAATCACCTGAAGGAATTAGGCATAGATGTAAAAAGGAAAGGCATAACTGCCGGATTCATGACGGAAATATCACTTCTGGCTGCTGAAAAACCTGATTTCATCTTTAATCTGGTCGAGTCTATTAACAATAAGGGGGAACTGAATTATTTCATTCCCGCAATGCTTAATATGTACTCTATACCCTATTCGGGAAATCCCGTGGAGGCTATGTTTGTAACGACAAGCAAAACGCTGGCCGGAAAGACAATGAGAAATGCAGGTATCAGAAATGCCGTATCCTTTTTCCCTTCCCAGGCTGATAAGCTTCAGCCCGGGAAAAGGTACATACTAAAACCAATATGGGAAGACGGGTCTCTGGGCATTACAGCCGATTCAGTATTTATTTTTGACAAAAACACCGGGGAAAGGCTCAGTAAGCTTGATGACACCCACTGGTTTATCGAGGAGTTCATTGATGGAAGGGAATTTAACATCAGTGTCCTTGCCGGAAAAGACGGACCACAGGTCATGCCCTTTGCTGAAATTGTATTTGTCGATTATGACGACAGACCAAGGATTATCGATTTCAAGGCCAAATGGGAAGAGGATAGCTTTGAATATGAAAATACTATCAGGGAATTTCCTGGCGACAAGTTAAGCCTGAAGCTTCAAAAGGAACTCAGGGAAACTGCACTGGCCTGCTGGCACCTGTTCGGTTTGAAAGGCTATGCCAGGGTAGATGTGCGAATCGATAGCGAGGAAAATGTTTATGTAATCGAAACAAACGCGAATCCATGCATCTCCCCGAATGGCGGATATGTAGCGGCTACACGACAGGCCGGACTTACTTTTACTGAAGTTGTACAGAGAATAATTAATGATTTAAACGGTTAAAATGGTTGAGATAATTAAAGGGATAACGGCTGGTGATTTGAAAGGTATCGAGGATATCCTCAGATCTTCCGGTTTCTTCTACGAGTTCGAAATTGAGACGGCTCTTGAGATAGCCGACGATACTCTTGACAGAGGTGGCTATTCGTGGCTGTTAATGAAGGATGAAGACGGAGTAGTGGCCTTTGCGAATTACGGGAAAAATGCTTTTTCAACCCATTCATGGGACCTCTACTGGATTGCTGTTCATGAGAAGTCGAGACACAAGAAACTTGGAAAGGAACTTCTGAAAGCTATTGAAGATGATGTAAAGGAAGCCGGAGCAAAAATACTCTGGATCGAAACCTCAGGCCGACCACTCTACGGGCCCACCGAGGCTTTTTACCAGAGAAATGGTTATACACTGCAGGCAAGTCTTAAGGACTTTTATGCTCAGGGTGACCCGAAACAGATCTATTCAAAAGTTTTTTAATCTGGCTGTCATTTATTTTTAATTAAGAACTCTTGAAATGAAGGGTTTCAATACCGTATTGCTTCTGATGATGTCGAATACCTTTATGACACTGGCCTGTTATGGTCACCTGAAGCTGAAGACCTTGTTATTTCGCAAGGTGTGAATTATAGTACTCAATGCGGCCTGTAACTTCCTCCCCAAGCCAGCCGGGTTTCTCAAATTCCTCATCGTCCGAACCCAGTTCCACCTCAGCAACAATAAGCCCTTCATTCTTATCGTGAAAGACATCGACTTCGAAAGTATGATTTCCGACAGGAATAAGGTACCTTGTTTTAACGACCTTCCCGGGAAGACAAAGATTAAGAATATCGAGCGCATCAACCAGGCTTACAGGAAATTCCCACTCACCCCTGGTTATTGATCCCTCAGGGGCCGCGCTTTTTATTGTAAGTATGCCCTCATCTCCGGCAATACGCAAACGAATTGTTTTATCCCTGTCCTTGGTAAGATAACACTGGGTGATGGCTATTTCCTTAACTGCAAGATGCCTGAATTCACCCTTTACAAGGAATTTACGTTCTGTTTCGCGTGCCATCTTTTTTTATTAAAGATACCAAATTCCGTGTTTGGATATCTTCAAATTACCACACTAAATTCTACCGGTTGTTTATTTTGTTAATTTAGCACATGACCCGTAAATGAATAAATAATGCCAATCATGGATGTAAGGATCGAAAACACGTGGAAGGAAAAGCTTAACAATGAATTTGAGAAGGAGTACTTCATCAGGCTTTCAGATTTTGTGAAGAATGAATATAAAAGCGCGACAATATATCCCCCGGGAAGCTTGATATTCAATGCTTTCAATCTTTGTCCTTTCAACAGCATAAAGGCTGTAATCATAGGCCAGGATCCTTATCATGGTCCCGGACAGGCTCACGGGCTCTGTTTTTCTGTAAGGAACGGGGTTGCCTTTCCCCCCAGCCTGATAAATATTTTCAAGGAGATTCAATCGGATCTGGATCTTCCAAGACCGGTTTCGGGCAACCTTGAGCGGTGGGCCTCTCAGGGTGTGCTTCTTCTGAATGCAACTCTTACCGTAAGGGAGCATCTGGCGGGTTCACACCAGAAAAAGGGATGGGAAGAGTTTACCGACAGCGTAATCACAATTATAAATAATGAGAAAAAGAATGTAGTATTCTTTCTCTGGGGAGCCTATGCGCAGAAGAAGGGCGAATCGATCGACAGGTCGAAGCACCTGGTTCTCGAGTCTGTTCACCCCTCCCCGCTTTCGGCATCAAGGGGATTCTTCGGAAATAAACACTTCAGCAAATGTAATGATTACCTCATGGAACATGGAGTTGAACCTGTTGACTGGAGGTGATCGAATGATGAACCCTTTCCTGCAGGTTTAAACCCCGGATATTAAATCAAGAGCGTAAGAAACAAGCTCTTCGAGTCCCCTGTAATCTTCGAAGCCGACAGAGAGTCTGATCATGCCCGGTTCGGGGTATTTCGCGCCCCATACGGCTTCAACAGGCATAAGGATGGTATGAGGATCTCCAAGTGTCGGTATCAGCTTTATTTCGCCTGATACAAGCTCAATGAACCTGTCCCTTCGCTCTCTTTTATTCCCCGGATTCTTACCGTCGAAATCAAAAGTAATCATAGCTCCAAAACCATTTGCACCGAACAATTTTAAGGCAATGTCATGAGTTGGGTGACTCTTTAATCCCGGATACCAAATTCGACTGATAACCTCACTTTTTTCCAGGAAATCTGCCATTTTTACTGCGTTCTCACATTGCTGCCTGAAACGAAGTCCGAAGGTAAGCATCTGGCTTTGTAACCGGTACGCATCATCAGGAGAGAGCATGTGGCCTACAAATTTCCTGTATTCAATGGCTGACTTCAAAATCTCATCATCGTTGCCGCAGATGATTCCTGCAGTAATATTGCCATGTCCCGAGAAATATTTCGTGGCGCTGTGAATAACAATATCAGCTCCGATATCGAGGGGACGGCAGAGGTAAGGTGTCGCAAATGTATTGTCGATGATGACCTTTGCGCCATACATCTTTGAAATCCTTATGACTTCCCTGATGTCAGCCATAATAAGCATAGGGTTCGACACCGATTCGAGATAAACCATTGAGGGTTTGATTTCCGCGACTGCTTTTTCAAATTCATCAAGGTCATATCTCTCTCCGGATGGGGCGAAATAATGAATATCCATTCCCCTGCGCTTTTTAAGAATAGATTCAATATATGAGATTGTTCCCCCGTATATTTCGGAGAAGAACAGCCAGGGACGTGTCTCTTTTCCCGACAGGAAGACTGAAAGTGCTGTGTCGATGGCCGACATTCCCGATTGCGTAAGCAGTGCCCAATTGCAGCCCTCTGTTTTCATAACAGCTTCTTCTGCAGCAACTACTGTTGGGTTGCGGTATCTTGAATAGATATATTTTTCAGGTTCTCTCTCATGCCCGGCTTCTGCTGCAAAGGCTCCGGATGTTTCGGAGGCATTGTACAGTTCGAATCCTGAGTCGCGGTACAGTGGTGTGCGGGAGCTGTTAATATCCTTTTTCATTTTGTGATTCGTTTTTATGATTTTCTAATGATGTTTTCATGTTTAAAGGGCTGAAATCAGCGTAGAAAAGAAGCCGGTCAGCAAACTCGCCTGAAAGAAGCAGTATTAATGTCATTCCGGCAGGATTAATATCTCCCCTGATTAAGATTGCTCCTGTCAGGATAAGGGCAGCTATCCTGAAAAACCTCAATACTTCCAATGTCCTTTTTCGCTTCCGCAGCGAAAGCAGGTAAAACAACGATACCAGTTTTACTATTGCAATGAAGATGAATGGGATAAGCATCCCAGACGCAAATGAAATCAGAAGAAGTGCACTGGAGAAAGTCTGACCACTGTGCAGATAAACTTGTTTTCTGTTATCGGAAAATAAGTATACACTGTCGATAGTAACCAATAGCAACAGTCCTGTAATGGCTGATACCGGCATGAGAAAAGGAATTCTTAAAACAGCCGCGGCCATCGATACACATGAGTAGAGAACAAATATAAAAATCTCTCTGCTCAGCGGCGATCCAGGGAAATTTGTAACTGCCCTCCATGCCCTTGACCATCTTCCAAGGTGAAACAATGATAACGCAAAAGCAAGAATCAGTAAGGGAGCCAGGGTCATTACTCCCGGGAAAACCCCTTTAAGAAGTGATGAAGCGACAACTGAAACTGAAAGGGTGGCAATAAAGCTGAAAGCCAGAAGACTCCACTTGTCTCCGATTTTCCATTCCTCCTCAGGAATTACGGAATCAGCTTTGTCAAACAGGTTACCCGGAATAATTCTGAGCGGTTTTGGGACTTGAAATCCGGTAAATTCTATGGAAGGATTAAGATTTTTGTACGGTAACCATTTCAGATCATTAGCTTGATAATCAGAACCTAAATCGTTAAAAGAAAGGGCTCCTGTGGGACAGGCAATGGAGCAGGCCGGGTAAAATCCTTCGGTGAGCCTTGAGGTGCAGAAATTACATTTTACAATAATTTTTCGGACTTCATCGAATTTAGGAGCGTCGTAAGGACAGTTCCAGGTACAGTATTTGCATCCAATACATTTATCCTCGTCTATCAGCACAGCCCCGGAAAGTTTGTCCCTTGTGTAACACGAAGCAGGACAGCCATTCATGCAGGCTGCATTTTCGCAATGATTGCAGGCCATTGAAAGGTTAGTCACTGTTCTGAAAGATGAATCAAGAATGGTTTCGGTAAATATCTCCCTGACACTTACCGGCCAGCCATTTTCAATGAAACAACCGGCTTTGCAGGCGCCGCAGCCGACACATCTGTTCTGGTCGAAAATAAAACCCTTTCTCATGATACAGATATTTTTTCGACTTCAACCCTGTTATCATGAAAAGCCGAACCGTATCCCATATCAGTCTCTATCCCCGATATCAGATGGTTTCCTCCTCCCCCTTCATTCAGCCATATCCCGTTAGGAAGAACTGCCACTCCCCGCGGAATACGGTCAGAGACCAGGGCCTGACTGTAAATTTCGCCAAGGGCATTATAGACTTTAATTCTGTCGCCCATTGAAATTCCTCTTGAATTTGCATCGTATAGCGACAGTGACAGCCCCTGTGAGGGAACAGAATTCTTTATTACCTCCAGATTCCCGAACTGTGAATGGATGCGGCTGGCAGAATTCGGAGTGATTAAAATAAGCGGATAAGATTCATCTTCCGGTTCAGATTTTAACGCTGAATATCCGGGAAGTGAATCTACTCCCCACTTTTTCTCAGCTTCAGCGGATAACAATTCGATTTTTCCTGAAGGAGTCTCAAACTTCCTATCCTCATACGCTATCTGCTGAAGTCCGGGTGCTAATACAGGCCCGTTTCTGAGGTCATTAAGGCAAAGACTTGAATATCCTCTAATCCTGTTTTCAAGCCATTCTTCTATATTTTCATTTCCCGGTTCCGGGATTTCTTTTTTATCAGCTTCGAGCCCCATTCGCCTGGCCAGATTATAATATATTTCGCTTTCAGGCATTACCTCTCCGGGGGATTCTATTACCTTTGGTTTGAACTGCACATAAGGCGACCAGTATGAACCAATTATATCAGACTGCTCGAAGATATCTTTTGCCGGGAGAATAATATCTGCCATGGCGGCAGTATCTGTCATAAACTGATCCACAACGACCCTGAAATCAAGCTTTAAGAAGGCTTTCTTTACCATATTTGAATCGGGAGACTGCAGCAGAGGATTTCCCCTTTCTATCCAGACTGATTTAAGCTCAGGAGAAGAGGCTTCAAGCATATCCCTGCCCAGTTTTGCCATTGACACTGATCTCCGGAATGGAAGATCTCCTTTACCTGAAGGATAATATGAAAGAGGTTCTTTCTGATCGTCGAAGATATAGCTCTGAAGGTTTGCAAAATTGAATCCCGCGCCTTTCTTTCCGATATTTCCGGTAATGACAGCCAATGAAAGTATGGCACGGATGGTTTGTCCTCCGTTATGATGACGCTGAAGCCCGTATCCAACAAGAAATGTTGTAAGTCCACCCCTGCCAATTATCTGAGCCAGTGATTCTATATCGGATGCCGGAATTCCTGTAATCTCTTCGGCTTGCGCGACAGACATGCAGGCTGATTTTTTAAACTCATCAAAGCCCGAAACATTTTCTTTTATGAAATCATTATCAGTCATCCCATTACTGATGATAAGTCCGGCTACGGCAAGAGCCAGGGCAGCATCGGTTCCTGGTTTAGGACTAAAAAAAATATCCGCTTTGTCGGCAGTTGGTGTCCTTACCGGATCGATCACTATCACCCTGCATCCCTTAGCCCTGGCACGTGCTATGAATGAAATTTCCTGGATGTTGGTTTCTGCAGGGTTCTTCCCCCATATTATAAGGGTTTCAGCATTCTCAATATCCCATGGAACATTGTGTTTTACCGAACCAAGCGTCAGTCTAACAGCTTCCAGTCCTGCTGGCCAGCAAAGATTTCCGTAGGTAGTTGTAGCACCTCCAAAAAGCTTCCAGAAGGAAGTGCCTGTTTCATTTGTAAGTCCCGACATCCCGCTTCCTTTGTACCACAGGATGCTGTGCGGGCCATAGGAATTTTTCAAAATGGTCAGTTTATTTGAAATAATATCGAGAGCTTCAGGCATCGGAATCTGCTGAAACTTCCCGTTGCAGTCCTTAATAAGAGGATGAATGATCCTGTGCTGTGAATGGGTACGTTCGATATAAGATAATCCCTTTATGCAGGGTCCCTCTGGTGTGGCCAGATTAGTGTTGTGTGGAAGTATTCTTATGATTCTGTTATCCTCAACCTGAACCCTGAAGGAACATGTGCTGTAGCAATTTCTTGGGCAGGCTGTTACGAATTCTTTCATCTTTCATATGATACTCAGGGCACTGCCCGGCACCCATCCCTTGTTTCCGTCGGAAAGCCTGATATCGTACCAGTCACCTACATGGTCCTCAACAGAAACCCTTGTACCTTCATGCAGAACGAAGAGGTCTGTACCGCTGGAATCGGGGGAGCTTTTACCACTGACTGCAGGGGTCATTATTATAGCCTTATGACTGTCGAATACAAGAGTTTTATTTTTCAGGGAAAAATTCAGCGATGAGAGACTCAATACAATCAGAAAGATTGCAGACCAGAAACCTGTAATCTTATACCTGTAGTTAGAGGAATAGATATAGATGGAAAGCAATAAAAGGCAAAGGATAAACGAGGTCAGACTGATTTTGGCCCAGGTATTGGTCTGCATCGAAAGTGCAACAAAATGGTACCATCTCACAAAAAAGAGTTCCGGGATCTCATTAAATCTGTCAACAATAAGGGTTCTGGCTATCTGAAGGTTGTAATTAATATTCTCATCAGCCGGATCGAGCAGATATGCGCGTTCATAGAAGAGAATTGCCGACGGAATATTATTCAGTTTGAAATGGGCATTTCCCATATTATATGCCAGACTTGCCGAACGGTATCCTGTGTTATAGAGGTCGGTCCATGCTTCAAGGGCCCCCTTGAAATCGCCGGCGGAAAACTGGGTAACACCCTTCCCAAATTTGACATTGCTATTCTCCTGGGCAACAATAGTTGCTGCAAAGGAAAAAACGAACAAAAATGTGAAAATATATCGCAAAACAGGTTTCATTTTTTATCCTTTTGAGTTTTCAACTGAATTGATGAACTGGGATGCATTCTCATAAATTGTTTCCGCCTCCGCCTCAGATGCCGATGGCGCAAACCTTGCATATTCACAGGTGTCGAGAATATGATTCAGATTATTGATCCTTTCCTGATCAATACCTATTTCAGCAAGTGCACTCAATGCGTTGCTCCGTGTGAGTTCAGATACCGGGATGCTGAGCTTGTCGCTGAGATAGCCCCACATCGCCTTTAACATTTCCTCATAAAACTTGTCGAGTTCTTCACTTTTCAGACAAACCGCAGCAGTCTGAAGTCGTCTGATGGCAACCTTTCCCGCCTTCCTGTTTTTAACCAGACTAACATCCGAATTACGCCTGAGATGTTCGCGGCGTGCAAAAAGGACAGCAAGGAAAATTATAAGAGCCAGTGCAAAGATTGTGTAATATGATTGTTTATTTACGAGGATATTGCCTGTTTGTTTCAGGTTTCCTTTTCCAGTCTTGATGAAACGTATGTCTTTCCCCAGATATTTTACATCCTCTTTCGAAACCCCTCCGTAAACCGTTATTCCGGTATTCTGGTCGTCACCTTTTCCAACATGCAGATTGAATTCATCAGTCCTGAGGGTTTCGTATCTTCCTGAAGATGAATTGAAATAGGAATACTCGATCGACGGGATTTTATAATCACCATAGTGACGGGGAATAAGAAGATAGTTGAAAGTCTTGTCACCTGTTGTGCCATTGAGTGTATTTTTCAGATTATCAGTGATCTCAGGATCATAAACTTCAATATCGGGTGATAATTTCAGGTCTGGTTTTGCAGCTACTTTCAGATTACCTGAACCTGATATAATGAACTTCAGGTTAACAGCATCATTAACCTTGACATTTTCCTTGCTCAATGAAGTTTTAAGGTTCAGCTTACCCACGATACCTGAATAACCGGCAGGCTGGACTCCGGGGAGAGGCCTGACTCTTATTTTCATTGGTTTGCTCGATACCGACTTCGGAACTGTCTGAACTGTCTGGAAAAAGTCGCCAAAGAAAGGATCGGACTTAGCAGATTTCTGCTGAAGGAGAACGGATATCTGTACCGGATCGATTGTGAGTTCCCCCGTTACCTGCGGGTACAGGATAAACTGCTGGATTACACCTGTGCCATAGATAGTTCCGTTTACATTTTCCTGTCTTAGGGAAGAAAGCTGCGGTGTTTCTATATCTCCTTTAATAAAACCATTGAAAGGCGGATACTTGATATCGTTTATTCCTGCGAGGTTGATTCTTGTATAGATCTTTACAGTAGCAGAAATATACTCTCCGATATAAACATCCTTGCGGCTCAGTGAAATATTAACAAAAATATCGTTTCCTGAAGATTCAACATCCTGGGAGGCCTGAGCCGCTCCACCGGATGTAGCCGCGCTTTGCTGCTGCGAACTGCTTCCGATTACTTCAATTCGCATAGAGTCGGAAAGAAAAGTTTTACCCTTAAGTGTAAAGATTGCCGGCGGTATTACAAATTTTCCTGAGCGACCAGCCTGTAAAAAATACACATAGGTATAGGAGACCTTCTGCGACATTTTTCCGTTAATAATCTGGGTCATTGAGCTGGTTGATGTCTGAGGGCCAACAAGTTTTGTGAAACCAGTGAAAGGAGGGGTTGAGAATTCGCCTCCGCCGGAATTAACAGTCCATGCCACACTAAACTGCTGTCCTGCAGTAACAACAGCAGGGCACTCAACATCTACTGACACTTCCTGCGCTGCCATCGGCAACGACATCACGAAGACTGACAGGTACAACAAAATCTTTTTCATTTTCATCTCATTAGCATTACCAGTTCTTCACCGTTCTGACTTTTGCCTTGGAAGCCTTTGCAAGTTTAACTTTTTCCTGGACATTCTTTTCATCATTGGCAATTGCATTCAGCAGGCGCTGGGCATCATCCTTCGACATTCCCTGTTTTTGCTGCTGGTCCTGCTGCTTATTATCGCCATCTTTCTGCTGGTCCTGTCCCGATTTATCCTTGTTGTCCTGAGGCTTTTTTTCCTGGTTGTCCTTCTGGTCCTTGCTGTTATCCTTATTCTTGTTCTTATCCTCGTCCTTCTTGTCCTTATTATTCTGTTGCTGTTGCTTCTGCTGTTCTTCCTGTTTTTTAAGCAGGTCCTGGGCATATGCGAGGTTATATTTTGCTTCCCGGTTATCGGGTTTTAGTTTAAGTGAACCTTTGTAGGCGTCAATACTCTCTTTGAGCTTTTTGGCTTGCAGAAGTGAATTGCCCATATTGTACATGGCTGCTGATTTCTTGCTATTGCTTTCCTGCTGGCTTACATTATCCATAAACTGTTTGCCAGCATCCTCAAACTTATTCTGCTTATATAAAGAGGCTCCGACATCAAATTCTGCATCGGCCGATTGTTTATTTTCATCAATGGCTTTTCTGTATGATATCTCCGATTCAGGGAAATTCTTCTTCTCGTATTCCCTGTTCCCCTTTCTGATATACTTTTTGTCCGATTGTCCCTCTACAGAAACCGAAACAGAGACTAATGTACAGATCAGCAAAACATTATAGATAACGTTGCTTCCTGTATTTTTTCTCCTTAATCTCATTTTTCCCTTAATTAACCAACTAATCATCACCTTGCGGCATTAATAAATCATTTTCAAACCGGGCCTGTACTAACCGTAAAATATTATACTTTGAATTTAAACATCCTGATATTTGCAAGTTTCCTGTTTTTCCTGTCCATGAGCAGAAAATCGGTAAGCAGTACAATCAATGCCAGCGCGGCAAAGATTCTGAACTGGTCATCATATTCGGTGAACATTTTGCTTTCCATCTCTTCCTTCTTCATCTTCTTTATCTGACCGAAGACCTCATCGAGCCCCAGATTTGAGTTACTGGCTCTTACATAGGAACCCGAAGCAGCCACTGCAATTTTTTTAAGAATCTCCTCGTCGAGTTTTGAGATTACAGTATTTCCTTCTACGTCACGGAGGTAATCTTTTTTATAACCTGCAACGGGTATAGGGACGCCCTCAGTAGATCCAATACCTATTGTATGGATAACAATTCCCGCTTTGGCAGCTTCCTGTGCGGCAGCTAAAGGATCGTCCTCATGATTCTCTCCGTCAGTAATTATTATCATAGCCTTGGACTTTCCCTCCCCCGGACTGAAAGATCTGACTCCCAGGTTTATTGCTGCTCCGATTGAGGTCCCCTGTTTTGGCACCATTTCGGGACCAATTGTTGCAAGAAACATTTTCGCGGAGATATAATCAGTCGTTACAGGGATCTGGGTATAGGCATCACCGGCGAATACGATGAGTCCGATGCGATCGTTGTCGAGGTTATCGATCAGGCGGGTTATTGCCTGTTTTGCCCGGGTGAGCCTGTCGGGCTGAATATCCTCGGCGAGCATCGAATTGCTTACGTCGAGCGCTATAATAACTTCCACGCCCTGTTTCTTTACATCCTCCATCCTGGATCCGAACTGAGGACGGGCGAGCATAATAACAGCGGCAACAAAGGCGGTCAACTGTAATACTATCTTTACTACAGGCCTTGCTCCCGACATTTCCGGAATAAGCTTTTCAACAAGGTTTAGGTCGCCCAGTCTTTTAAGTGCTTTTCTTCTCCTGATGACATTGGCAATAAAAAGCAGAATAATAACCGGAACCAGAAGCAGGAGATATAAATAATCGGGATTTGCAAATCTGAACAGCTGCATAATTTCTTCTCCGTTTAGGTTAGGTTTTTAAAAACGGTATACCGTGCCACAATTTCCAATGCAAGGAGGCAGAAGGCAATCAGTGCAGGCAGAAGGTATTTTTCTTCCTTCCTGATAAACTGGGTCACATCGATCTTTGATTTTTCAAGTTTGTCGATCTCATTATAGACCTGAACAAGCTTATTATTGTCGGTTGCCCTGAAGTATTTGCCTCCGGTGGTCGCCGAGATCTCCTGAAGGATCCCTTCGTCTATTTCAACCGGCATATCCTGATATTGAAGGCCAAAGGGGGTTTGAACCGGATAAGGGGCCATTCCCTGTGTTCCTACCCCGATAGTATAGACTCTTATGCCAAAGGTTTTAGCTATACCGGCAGCAGTAACAGGAGCTATTTCACCCCTGTTGTTTATTCCGTCGGTGAGAAGGATTATTACCTTGCTTTTTGCCTGGGAATCCTTAATCCTGTTTACGGCAGTTGCCAGCCCCATACCAATGGCAGTGCCATCCTCAATCATTCCGCTCTGAATCTCGCGCATCAGGTTAATAAGAACAGCATGATCGGTTGTAACAGGGCACTGGGTAAAGCTCTCTCCGCTGAACACTACAAGACCCATGCGGTCATAAGGCCTTCCCGAGATAAATTCGGTAGCAACATTTTTGGAAGCTTCGAGCCTGTCGGGTTTGAAATCGCGGGCAAGCATGCTTCCCGATATATCGAGGGCAAGAACTATATCTATACCTTCGGTGGAAGTATCCTGGAAACGATCGCTTGCCTGAGGTCTGGCAAGTACAAAGATCAGCATTGCAATAGCCACAGTCCTCAGACCGAAAAGTACATGCCTGAGATAATGGCGGAAGGTTGTCGCCGAATTACTGAATTGGTCAAGACCGGGCATCCTTAGCGCGGATGTTGTTTTCTGCTGCCTGAAAATATAAAAGGCAACCATTGCCGGAACTATTACAAGCAACCATAGATAAATAGGGTCGGAGAAGGTTATCCTGCTCATTTGCTAACCTCCCCTGATTTGGTTTTTGTCTTTTCTTCAACCATATCGGTTTCAGTTTCTATTACTTTAGTTGCTTCTACGAAATCCCACGACTGCTGAAAATGGGTTTCATTTTCGTCAGCATCAGGATGATGCTTGGCAAATTTAACAAGGTCAGCACCTGTGAGAACCTTTTTAAGATGATTATATGAACCGTCCTTTTTGAAGCCCGTTTTTATGAGTGCGTCAAGGGTTTCAGAAGTGGTCATCTCAAAGGACGATACCCTGAATCTCTTCTCCAGATATTCCCTTAATATTTCGGTAAGGACAGTATAATACTTTTTTATCTCCCCGTTCTCCCAAAGTTTTTCGTCCCTTAGCCTTTCAAGTTCCCTGAACGCAATAACATGAGGAGGGTCGGGATTTATAATAATCTCCTGATCTTCGCGTGATTTCAACCTCTTCCTTATTATTCTGACAGCAAGCCAGATACCTGCGCCAAGAAGAATTGCAAGCAGGATCCATGGCATTATCTCCCCAAAGGTTACAGGAGCTTTATAGGGGCCCACAATATCATAGATCTTAAGCGATGTGTCAGCAGGGGCTATATTGATCCGCTTTACGGCAAGACGGCTATAGTCGGAATAAAAGCGTTTCAGACCGTTTTCATTCTGCATCTCAGCAAAGGCAGGGGGGACAACATACAATCCTGAATCAAAGGCAGTAACCAGATATTTCTCGGTAATTTTTATTCTTCCGCTACCCGAGACTACGGTATCGATAACAGGGCCCGACAAAATCTCCATATTTGTTGCCAGTGTGTCCTGAAAGAAAGGAAGTTTTAGTATCAGTCCCGAAGGCTGATTGATAGTTACACTGTAGTTTACCTGGTCTCCTATAAATATCCGCGATGAGTCAAATGCGGTGGTAACAGTGACTTCCTGTCCTGCTGAAAGGCTTATGACTGATATATACAGAAAAAAGGAAATAAGGAACTTTTTCATATAGGTCATCTGTTCTTAAAAAAATTCATCAGCGGTTTCACGTAGTCCACATTAGTTCTGAATTCTGTGGCATCAACGGCGCAGCGCTTAAAAATATTCCTGTTCCTCTCAAGATGTCCGGCCCACCAACTTGCATAGGCATCCCTGGTGGCTTTGGAAGATGTATCGATCCACTTTTCAACTCCGGTTTCGGAATCGGAAACTTTTATGAGCCCGATATCAGGAATTTCCGTTTCAACAGGATCGGAAATTTTCAGTGCGACGATATCGTGTTTGCTTGATGCAATCCTGAGTGCTTCTTCAAAGTCAGGAACAAGAAAGTCCGAAAGAATGAAGGCAGTGCATCTTTTCTTTATCGCATTCGTAAGGAACCGCAATGGCTCATCAAGATTTGTTTTTTTGCTTTTGGCTTCGAAATCGATTAGTTCCCTGATTATTCTCAGGATATGCTTACGTCCTTTTTTCGGCGGAATAAATTTTTCAACCGCATCGGAAAAGAAAACAACCCCTATTTTATCATTATTGAATATAGCTGAAAATGACAGCACCGCTGCTATTTCGGTTACTATATCGCGTTTGAAGCTTCCTTTGGTCCCAAAATTCCCTGAACCGCTCATATCAATTAGAAGCATTACAGTCAGTTCCCTCTCCTCTTCGAAAACCTTTATATAGGGATGATCGAATCGTGCGGTAACATTCCAGTCAATATTCCTTATATCGTCGCCATACTGGTATTCCCTTACTTCGCTAAAGGAAATACCTTTCCCCTTAAAGGCGCTGTGGTATTCGCCTGCAAAAATATGCTTGCTTAACCCGCGGGTCTTTATTTCAATCCGCCTTACTTTTTTTAATAATTCAGTTGCTTCCACTTTATCACTAAATTATTTTACTGGTTCGATTGTAATTACACACGACCACTCTTCGTTTTTCATCTCGATATTATATGACTTTCCGTCGCGCCTGCTTATCCATTTGTTCTCTCCGTTTTTCTCATAAAGAGTATTGAACTCCTTCTCTTTTTCACTCTTCGATCCACGATCACAGATAAGCCTGACGCTCTTGCACACGGAATCCTGGTTTAAAAAAAACAAAAATGTTTTGCTGTCGTAGTCATCTGTATATTTCAGATACTTGTATTTATTGTTAACAACCGGGGCGTAATTCATATCCCTGTAATTTTCTTTCATATACTGTCTGATCTGTTCGTATTTGCTGCCAATCAGGTTTTGTCCGGAAATAGAACCCGAGGCAAGTAAAATTGCGGTTAACAGAAAGTTCAATCTCATATATGACAGGCTAAGGTACCTCAACTACATTAAGTATTTCAGTAATTATATAGTCCTGGTTGATATTTTCAGCTTCCGCCTCATAGGTAAGTCCTATCCTGTGACGCATTACATCGGCGCAGATTGCCCTCACATCCTCAGGAATAACATAGCCTCTGCGACGTATGAAAGCATAAGCTTTTGCTGCAAGAGAAAGGTTAATTGAAGCACGCGGGGAAGCGCCGTAATTGATAAGTTCGCTGAATTGCGGAAGGCCGTATTTTGCGGGGGTACGCGAAGCAAAAACTATATTGAGAATGTAGTTTTCTATCTTTTCGTCCATATAGACTTCTCTGACTACACTACGTGCCCTGATTATATCATCTATCTTCACAACTGTGTTTGTCACCGGGAAAACCTTGGCCATATTCTCCCGGATTATGAGTTTCTCCTCTTCAATGGTGGGATAATTTATAATTACCTTCATCATGAACCTGTCGATCTGTGCTTCCGGAAGAGGATAGGTTCCCTCCTGCTCTATCGGGTTCTGGGTTGCCAGAACAAGGAACGGTTCATCGAGTTTGTAAGTATTTTCCCCTATTGTGATCTGTCGTTCCTGCATTGCTTCAAGCAAGGCGCTCTGGACTTTTGCAGGAGACCTGTTTATTTCATCGGCAAGAATGAAATTGGCAAAGACCGGCCCCTTTTTAACGATGAATTCCTCCCTTTTCTGACTGTATATCATTGTACCGATAAGGTCAGCCGGCAGTAAGTCCGGAGTAAACTGAACCCTGCTGAATTTAGCATCGATAATAGAAGCCAGCGATTTAATAGCAAGTGTCTTGGCAAGGCCGGGAACCCCTTCGATGAGAATATGACCGTTAGCCAGGAGACCTATCAGAAGGCTGTCGGTAAGATGACGCTGTCCGATAATGACCTTGTTCATCTCCATGCGGATGATGTCGACAAAGGCGCTCTCTTTTTCAATTTTTTCGTTTAGAATCCTGATGTCAGAAGTCTGATCCATAGTAGTAAAATTTAAGCCGCAAATATAATAATTGATATTTTAAAAATTCCTGTCGTACTTTTTCTAAAAGCAATACAAAACAACTCTCTTAAAAACTAAAGTAGTGTTAAGAAGTGTTAAACTTTTGTTAAATGATGAGTATCAGCCTTTTTTACCTTGCCTTTTCTGAGATTCTGCCTGTTTTTCAACCTCCTTTAATGAAAGAGGATTCCATTCGAAATCAGCTCTCAGAGAACTTCTTACAAGGAGTATAAGAGCTAATGGAAGGAATGCAATGTTAAAATCCTGGGGCAGGAAATGCTGCAGGATCAGGAAACCCGCTGAGATGATGAATACTATTCTGAACCAAATAATTCCTTCCTTTTTCATGATTATTGAGCCGAGACAAAACAGAATGAAGGGATTCAGCCAGATGATATTGAGATTCCGGCTCATCTGCTGATGGTCGGTGAAGAAATTGAAAAATATCATCAGTATAGCAAGAATTGAAAAAACGGAATATAAAACCAGATCCAGAATGTTGTTCATTCTCCTGGATCTGAACATTGAAGTGACAATTATAATGATTATAAGCAGAAGAGTGAAAAAGAATACAGGCGAAACCAGGAAATTTGTTTTTACCTCAGGTGCAGGAAAATCAAGAATAACATCAGGATTCCTGAGGAGTGGTATCATCTTGCCATTTCGGTTTACAACAGCCCTGGAAAGTTCCGACTGCAGGTCGGCAGGAAGGAACATCCTGTCCCTTACTTTGGCCTCTTTATCCCCTGGTGAGCCCATGATGAGGTCTACTCCAAACTTATACCATGGATAAGGGGCCTGGTGTTTTCCGACCATTTTCCTGAATGTTGTCTTATCTTCCTTTACCTCTGGCGGATAGAGAAGCTTGCTGCCTATCGATTTTTCAAGAAGGTCCCTGATTCTTGTGGAACAGTCATCATAAAAGAAATCGTACCTGTAGCTAATATTTTCCGGCCTGAGATTTTCGTTTATAAGTAGGGTCAGTTTTGTTATTTCGGACGGTTCCAGATTTATCTTCTGCGCCCATACATATCTTTTCTCATACATATAGTACTGTAGAAAACGGTTCAATGGTTCTGTACCGAGAAAATAATCAAGGCGACCCTTGGCAAACTTCCAGGTAAAGTTGGGAGTATCAAAGTCGAAGATGCCCCAGTTATAAACAGTTTCCTTATTTTCTGATTCAATTCTTACAAGCAATGCATTGTGCCCGTAAATTGAATAAGTTTCAATGCCGGGTCCGCAGGTTATCAGATAAACAGAAGTGTCGGCCGGAGCCTGTGCTTCTGACTGTGAAACAATTAACAGTAAGAGTAATGCAATAAAAAGGAATGACTTTTGCATGCTGGTTCTTTTTTGTAAACGTAATTGTTTTTTGTCAGAAATGAAAGAACTGTTCATTCAATTGGCAGAAGGAATGCCGTGTACGTATATAATTGTCAATGGGTTTAAAATTTTAACTAATTTAGTTTTTTGAATTATACGCTAAAAATGACAGGAAATTTCCTCTCGTGCATATTTTTTATCTTGCTGTCGGTGCCTTCCAAACCGGCTGATAATAAATTTATCATAGAGGAATTTATCATCAGGGGAAACAAAATTACGAATGAAAAGATAATTCTGCGCGAACTTACATTTCAAAAGGGAGATTCAATATTACCTTCCGATCTTGATGAACTGATTAAAAAATCCCGGGAGAACCTGCTTAATATTTCGCTGTTCAATTATGTAACAATAAGTTACGATAAAACTGATTCAGGAAACCTTACAATAGATATCCTGGTTGAAGAGCGCTGGTATATCTGGCCTGTTCCGATTCTTAAATATGATGACCGGAATTTCAGCGCCTGGTTAAAGGATGGAGATCTCTCAAAAACGAAATATGGAATTAGCCTGCAGCAGTATAATTGTTTTGGCCGGCGTCAGACCCTGAAAGTCACTTTCCTGTCGGGATATGCAACTTCGGTCGGGCTTTCATACAAGAACATAGCCCTTGATAAAGGCCGGAAACATTTAATCGGGGCTGACTTTGAAACATCAAATCAGGATGAGATAATCTACGATACTCAAAACAATGAACCCGTAACATTTAATAATAATTACAGGCAGGTTTATAAAAGAGAAAAGTATACCCTGAATTATGTTTATCGACCGGCGATTCACGACAAGCATGATTTTTTCCTCAACTATTTTAAATACGATGTTGCCGACACAATTGTTAAACTTAATCCCGACTTCCTTCTGACAGGGAAGAACCATCTTGAATCTTTTAACATCGACTATGTCTATACCCGCGATTATCGCGACATAAAGGCTTATCCGCTCAACGGTTCATTATTTGAGATCCTGATAGGTCAGACCGTTTCGCCTCCGGCAGACGGTAAAATATTCACTTCAACTTCAATAATACCCAGTTTCTACAAATATTTTGAACTTAGCAATAAGCTCTACTATGCATTAGGGATAAACCTGAAGCTTTCGTATAACAGCAGCCCCTCCTACATCTATACCAGGTCGCTGGGATACATCTATAATATGCATGGGTTTGAGTACAACACTATGGAAGGGCAGAATTTCTTAATTCTTAAGAATCTCCTTAAGGTGTCTCTCCTCAAACCAAGAGTTACAAAGGTTAACTTCATCCCCTTTGAAAAATTTAATAAGATCCACTACGCACTGTATTTCAATTTATATGCTGACTGCGGCTATGTCTCTGATAAGTACAACACCAGCGATAATGACTATGTGAACAGATTCCTTATCAGCGGAGGTGCAGGTTTTGACCTTGTAACCTATTACGACAGGACCCTCAGGGTTGAATATTCGGTCAATGGTTTCGGTCATGGCGGGCTTTATCTGCATCTGACGGCGCCGATAAATATGTAATTCCATTCTATTCGCTGGCGCCGATTTGCAATCGGGGCCAGACAAATTTAATACTTGCCATTCTTCTGATTTAACGGGTATTGGTACGGATTACAAATCCGCGTCAGCGGAGTTCTTCCCTTTGTGCCCTTCTTTTAATCCTTCGATTCCTTTGTGTTTAATCATAAAACCTTTAAACACAAAGGACACTACGGTTTAACAAAGGGCACTAAGGACTTGAAAAATAGCATTTTCCCGGAAGCATAAATCAGAATCATCGGAAAAACATTTAGGTAATAAGTCTTCAAATTATTCCTGATGTTGTATTGATGATTATAACCTTTTTGTTAGATTTACTCCATAATAATTAAACTGAAGACAGATCAATTTTAAGATAATAAACCGAGATGAAAAAACTATTCACATTGCTTACGGCACTGCTGACCGTTACGTATGTCAACTGCCAGAAAAACACAGAATTCAAGGTTACTGACCTGCATGTTCATTGCAAGGGAGGATTTACAATGGAAGATGCGGTAGCCAAATCGAAAAAAGAGAATATTGACTACGGGCTGGTAGTAAACTGCGGATTGGGTTTCCCTGTTCACACGGATGCACAGATCGATTCAGCCATCAATTCATATAAGAACTATCCCCAGTTTTTCCTTGGAATGCAGGCTGAAGGCAGGGAATGGCTGAATATTTTTTCAAAGGCGACCCTGGCTAAGTTCGATTATGTATTTACCGATGGCATGACCTTCACCGATGCAAAGGGCAGAAGGACCCGTCTCTGGATTAAGGAGGAAACATGGATCGACGATGAACAGCAGTTCATGGACTACCTTGTTAATATGATCGCAAAGATAATCAGCACCGAGCCGATTAACATTTACGTTAATCCCACTTATCTTCCGGCTCAGATGGCTGACAGGTACGATATCTTCTGGACCGAGGCCAGGATGGACAAGGTTATAAATGCAGCGAAGGAACACAAAATTGCGATTGAAATAAACAACCGTTTCAAGATCCCTTCAGTAGCTTTTATTGCCAGGGCCAAAAAAGCAGGTATTAAATTCACTGTCGGAACAAACAATGCTGACAGCAACTTCACCGGAGCCGAATATGCACTTGAAGTAATCAAAAAATGCGGACTCACACAGGAAAATTTTTATCATCCGGTAAACAAGCGTCTTAATGGAAAACTTTGATCTCCTGAGGGTTCTTAAATATCTTCCGGGGATCATCCTTGGACTGACGGTGCATGAGTTTTCTCATGCACTTGTTGCTCATATGTGTGGCGATTCAACGGCGAAAGATCAGGGGCGAATAACGCTGAACCCGATGAAACATATCGACCTGCTTGGGTTTGTTATGCTTATTGCTGTGGGTTTTGGTTGGGCAAAACCCGTTGTGTTCAATGAGCAGAACCTTCGTAATCCAAAATATGATATCGTTAAGATTGCAGCTGCTGGTCCTTTATCGAATGCTCTGATTGCAATGGTATTGTCGCTGATCTTTTCATTAATGTCTAAGTTTATGCCTTCGATACATTCCGGAAACGCGCAGATTGTAACAGAAGTATTTCTCTACGCCATATATATTAACTGGGGGCTTTTCATATTCAACCTTATACCTGTTCCCCCGCTCGACGGATCGCATCTGTTATTCAATGGATTGAAAAAGTATCCGGTATTGCATGATGCCTTGTACAAATACGGGTCGCTCCTGTTTTTCGGGCTTATTGTTGTAACGATGGTAACTAAATTAGATCTGCTTCCGATTGGCCCTGCGATAAGGTTTTTGGGAGACGGGTTTTTGAGTATTGTTGGGTTCAGGTAAAATTGGTAAGTTTTAAATTGTATTAATTTTACAACCTAAAGACCCTCCGTGGCTCTCTGTGTCATCTCTGTGTTCTCTGTGTAAGTTCTTAATTAGTTGTTTAATTATCTTTATAATCAGCTTTGCATGGACAATTTTTAGTTAAATTGAAGTCAGTATTCCCAAAAAATTAAAAAGTTGGTTCAGGGCATTTGACATTCTGTATATTAGACAATTGACTTAGAATGCTCATGTAACTGACGGGGCGTTGCTTTACAAAAGCAAATTTGAAGCATATTTTTCACCGGTTGTTATTATATTCAACACGACATAAGCGTATACAACAAACGGTTGTTGTGCAGGAAGGGGTTTTGTGAATGTACAAACAAGTTAGCACATATATTTGGTAACGTGTGACTTACCCCTCGCGCCGTATTAATAATATTTATCATGACAATAGAAATTAAGCACTTTATCGGGACCTACCATCGCACGACGGACAGCAGGCCCTCGCGCCCTCGCAATAGAACTCTGTTATTTAATTAACAATACTGCTTTCTACCGGGACTCTCCCATCGCGCGACTAAAAATACATGTGCTAACAGCTAAGAAGGCAAGCCAGATTTTTTTAAACTAAAAATGAGATATATTTGTAAAAAATGATTTATGATTAATATCAAAGAAAGACCATATGTATTGTTGTTATTGACCGCAATTACTTTATTCATTGCTTTTACTATTTCGAAAATTGCTCATCTAGATTTTCTGGACAAAATGATGTTTAGTGTCCCATTACCTATTCTAATATGGATAATTCCTTTATTTCTTATATTCCTCTGGCTACTCTATTTACTTGCAAAGAGATTTCTTTATTCCACGACTTTATCTTGGATTCATATTCTTATGACTGTTTCCACCACAATTTTAATCGTGATTTTTTTATTTATCGGAATTGCTCAAGGGCAGTCCGGATCAGATATTTATACTCAAACATCTTCAACCAATAGACAAGATTTAATTGGTAATGCTACACAGATTTTGTTTCTCATATTTGTATGTGGACAAATCACATATCTTGCGAATGTTATACTTGGACTTTTTAAAAAATCATCTGGACAGATCTCTGCCTGACAGACAGTTTTAAAATTAATACATGTGCTAACAACGCTGGTATAGGCAATAAGCTTGTCACAATTTTTGCTCGCCACCGTGACAATTTTATCATGACGATTAACTTCTCACTTATCTGCCAATTCTTTTCCGGCTCTGGACAAATCTGTAATGCAGGGACAAATTATCCTTCGCCGGGACTGGCAAAAATTGCGCCATGGTGGCTTGCCGCCGGGACAGTTTCTCGGCTAAAGTATTGCATGACACAACGGCGGACGGCGCCACCAACGCTTACTGCCCATACCAGCGGGCCGTTGTGTTTAATTGTTCTAGAACTGCTCACTTTACAATTTTGAACAAAATAGAGACTGTTTTTTCATAAAATAGCTAACTTCGCAACAAAAAGAAAACCATGAGTACGATCGAGCTCAGACATCATATTATTGAAAAGCTCTCACTTATTGATGATGACTCATTTCTGTTAGCAATTAAAACCATCATAGAGTCAAAAGTTAATGAGAGTGTGTATAAACTTTCCGATTTTCAGAAGAGTAGAATCGAATCTGGCAGGAAACAACTAAAAAAAGGGCAATCCGTTTCAAATGATACTTTGCAAAAAGAGATTGACCAATGGCTAAATTCAAAATAGAATGGTCGATTGAAGCTAGATTAGACCTTATTGACATCCTTGAATTTTATATTGACAGGAATTCATCTAATTCCTTTAGCAAAAAGCTAAACTTTAAAATAAACAGGAGTTTAAAGTTCATTTCAAAAAATCCTCTGATCGGATTAAAATCTCAAATAGAATCCGTTAGAGTTTTGATAACAGGTGACTACCAGATAGTTTACGAAATTTCAGACAACATTATTTTAATTGTCATGATTTGGGATTGTCGTAGAGATCCTAGAGACAAGATTATAGACCAGAGAATCCGGAAATAACAACTAAACACAACATCAGCTAAGCATAATGCGGGATTCAGAGCAACCGAAAGTTTTTCAACCGCATCTAATTTTCAGGCACCCCGACTATTCCATATACCGAAGTCCCGCACTATGCCTAGCTGTGACCGTTAGCGTTCATTTTCAGGCCGTTCCGGGACAGTTTTATCATAACGTGACAAATCCTGCTCATCTATCGGGACTCAGCAGTCATTTGGACCGTTTTATCATGACGTGACAAACCCTGCTCATTTATCGGGACTCAATCATCTGGACAACTTTATCGGGACATCGAAATCCTGCCCATCTTTCGGGATTAAACGAACGCTAACGGAAAAAGACCAAGTGACTGCAAAAATATTACGACTATATTGTGATTTTTAAGCTTGATCTGTTACTAATTGGATAAAATGTAATCACAGATTGATTTATTTACCAAAAAGTAACAGCATGACAGATGACAGAAAATAGACAGAAGGACCAATTTCTTGATATTTTAGAGAAAAATATTGGGATAATTATAAAGATTGCTAGAGCATATTCAAAGACTCTCCATGATAAAGAGGACTTGATTAATGACATCACTCTAGAGCTTTGGAAATCTTTTGGACGATTCAAAGGTGACTCAAAAATATCGACTTGGATTTATCGCATTGCATTAAACACATCAATGAATTATAAACGTAAAAGAGAAAAAGACAGATTTTTTTTCCTTGACGATTTAAAGCAAATTGAAAATCTAAATTGGTTAATTGAGCAACCTGACTCATCACATTCAGAAATTTTATACCAGTGCATTGATGAGTTAAATCAACTAAATAAAGCAATAATACTGCTTTATCTCGATGGCAATTCACATGATGAAATTTCTGACATAACCGGAATTTCAAAGACAAATGTCGGTACTCGAATTGGCCGGATAAAAGAACAAATAAAGAATTTAGTAACTACAAAAATCTAAAAACAATGGAACTAATAGAATTGCAAAACATATGGCAACAATACGATAAAAAGTTATCAGAAAATACACGACTTAACAAGGAAATTTTAAAAATGATGCTTAAATCAAAACCCGAAAAAAGAGTGACTTGGATTAAATTAAAGGCTGCATTTAATTTGATCCTTCCAATAGTGATTATTTTAGCTATGATGGTTCCAAGAGTTGAATTTCGTAACGAGACTAGTTTTTATGTTGGGTTCTTATTATTTGGTCCATTTGCCTTATTAACATATTATTGGGCAATAAGATATTATCTCCTAATTAACAAAATTGACTTTAACAACTCTATTGCTACGACAAAGAAGAATATTAAAGAGGTTGAGAAATACAAGATTAAAATGACAAAATTTGGTTACTTATTTAGTCCATTTGCTATGGCTGGCGTTTTCATGATTGCCAATATTCCAATTTTATCAAAACATTCTTTTTTACCTATTTCATTAATAATTTCTGTTTTCATTATCTCGATTTACGTTACTTTTAAGCACTCGATTTTTGAGCGATTCAAAAAAATAAACATGGAGATTGATGAGATAGAAAAACTTGAAAAAGAGTAATTGACAGCGCCTTAAACATACCATGACCTATCCTTCTACCGAGACAAAGTCAATGGGTTGCTGGCCGACGCTCAATTGGCAGCGGTTTTTGTTCTCCGCTTATAAAACGCACCGTGACAATTAAATTGAGTTTTCATTACCGGGACTCATACGCAAGCGAGTATTGCCTTGACAAGAGACATCTCATCTATCTACCGGGATTGGCAAAAAACTCGCCAGCCCTGACACAGACGGCCACTAATCAAACCGCCCGGCAGTTAGCATTTATGCGGGGGCCAGCACCTTCGGGACAATTTACTTATAGCGTGACAGTTT
This sequence comes from uncultured Bacteroidota bacterium, assembly GCA_903844815.1. GTDB lineage: Bacteria > Bacteroidota > Bacteroidia > Bacteroidales > VadinHA17 > LD21. Next base: position 50,634 of record CAIMVD010000352.1, read on the forward strand.
TTGCTTCCATGACTGATCGCACAAATGCTAACGCAATAGAAATATAAATTTCTTACATTTATAAACTTACATTAAAAGCTGAATCCTTACCAATTGCATCCTTTTCAATCTCAAATGACATGAAAACTATCAATTCTCTGACGATTTATTTTTTATTTCTCTGTTTGGCAATGTCATGCAACAATCATGATCCGATTCAATTCAATAAACTGGAGACAATTGATCTAGATAAAGGATTAAAAAATCTAAAAGAAATAACCCTAAGTCAGATTGCAACTGATATTCAATATATACCATTGGAAACAAAAGAGGAATGTTTAATTACCTCTGTCAGCCAAATCTTTACTTTCAATGACAAAATCATAGTATTTGATGACAGACAGAGGAATATTTACCTATTTGAGACAACTGGTAAATTCATTAGAAAAATAGGGAAAAAAGGAGTTGGGCCCGGAGAATATAACGAAGCTTTCCGGGTAAGCTTTAATGATAAAGACTCCACATTATTAGTGAAGGATCGAGATAATATTTTGTATGACATAAATGGATATTATATTAATAAAACAGCCATGTTTCCGGAAATGGGTCAAATTGACTTCCTTGGAGATAATATTGTTTTTTCATTCAGTCGACCTGGATTTGTTTTCAATGACAATTTTCAAATAGCGATTTGTGATAATGACTTCAAAGTTCAAAAAAGGTTTATCAATCGTAAAAGCGAAAATATAACTACTCAAAATATGGGGAAAATCATTGGCAATATGATGAATAGACTTCAATATTTTAGCGATACATTATCATATTGGGAGTATAAATACGATACAATATATCGAATCCCTGATAAAAATACCTGTTTCCCAAGATATACTTTTAATTATTCCAGAAAACAGAGCTTCAATGAACACCCTGAAGGATCACAAGCTCGAGTCATTGAAAAACTAATCGAAACAAATAGTTTTATATTTCTCCAATTGTTTGATCCCTCCGGAACTTCAGCAGAATCAATTGATAATGAAATGGTTTATTTTAAAATGACTAATGAAATCCTGACTCTTAAATTTCATGACAATATTCGTGGGATGATAAATGACATTGATGGGGGATTGCAAGTATTACCCAGAAAATCATTAAAAGATGGGAGAGTTTATACTTCATTTTCTGCATTTGATTTAAAACAACGACTACTGGAAGAACCATTCAAAAGCATTAAACCACTAAACATTGACAAACAGAAAGAATTACTCCAAATATTAAATAATTCAAAAATGGAGGACAATCCCGTGATCATGATCATAAAATTAAAATGACTCTTGATCGATTGAAAGCTATTTATAAAAGATACAAATTAAAATTGCCCCCATTTATTATTAACGAAATAACACTACAAAGACAAACCCTGCCACTCTTCCAGGACTAAAAACCTTGACAAATTTCAATAACCCTGACAAATTCGTTGCACCGTGACAGTTTTAAAATTGGCCCGAAATGCTAACAAGGACGGTTGGGGTAATAAACTTGTCACAATTTTTGCTCGCCACCGTGACCATTTCGCCTTGACGATTAACTTTTCACACTTCTGCCAACTCTTTGCCGGCTCTGGAAAAATCCGTAATGCAGGGACAAATTATCGTTCGCCGGGACTTGCAAAAATTGCGGCACCTGTCCCGATCCCTCGGGATGGTGGCTTGCCCGCCGGGACAGTTTTCTGACTAAAGTACCAGGACTCGTATCGGCGGACTGCGCCACCAACGTTTACTCCCTCAACCGCCGGGCCGTTAGCATTTACGTAGCTGCGCAGTTTCGGGGACAAACTACTTGTAACATGACAGTTACGTAACCAAAACAGATCACACAAATGCTAACTTAAATGACAAGGATTCAATAACACCCGATATCCAAAAATCCTTGTAAATTTATTTCTAAATAAATGCTGAATACAAGTTAGCAATAATGAAAAACTGCACTATTGATCTTTTCAAAAAAATTACTAATTTTGCACCATGTGTAAAGAAAAATTGATTACAGGAGTTACTGTTACTCAACAGATGAGTAAAGCTAGAGCTATTCTTAATAATCAAGTTATTCCTCAAGAAAAGTTATACCAACTTCGTAAAAAGAATGGTAGGTTAACCTCCCATTATAAAGAATGCAATAAGGCAGATGCCAGATTTAACGGTTATCGCTGGTTGTAACGGCTCTGGCAAATCTACTTATGCCTCCACCTTCTTGCCTGAAGGAGTTACTTCTTTCGATTATGATAAGTTATATTTAGAAACTTACCATAGCCTGCCAGACAGTGAATTTAGAGGAAAATTTGCAAAGGATCAAACCACAACCTTATTTGAGGATTACATTAAAAATGCTATAGAAAAAGGATTACATTTTTGTTACGAAACAAATTTCGATTCTTATCCACTATTCTGGCCTCAAACATTTAGAGATAGTGGATATCAAATTAACATTATCTTTTTTTGTTTAACTAAAAAAGAAATTGCTCAACATAGAGTTCAAGTTCGGACAGAATTTAAAGGTCATTTCGTTAATAATAAAACAATTGACTATAAATGGAAAGCTGGATACAAGAACTTAAACTTGCATTTCGGATTCTTTGACAATATACTTATCGTTGACAACTCCAAACCTGAAATGCTTTTTGAAAACATTCTTCAAATTGAAAATGGCGAATTTGAATTGATGACTGAGAATGTTCCTGAATACCTTAAACGTCGACTTCCAGACATTTATAAATTAATCCCAAAAAAATAATGCACTATTGCTAACTCAAAGCCAAATACATCCACTGAGATTAGCAGTGTTTTTTGCTCTCCGCTTATAAAATGCACCGTGACAGTTTTAAAATTGGCCCGAAATGCTAACACGGACGGTTGGGGTAATAAACTAGTCACAATTTTTGCGCGCCACCTTGACTGTTTTATCGTGACACTTAACTTCTCACTCATCTGCCAACTCTTTTCCGGCTCTGGACAAATCCGTAATGCAGGGACAAATTATCTTTCGCCTGAACTGGCAAAAATTGCGGCACCTGTCCCGATCCCTCGGGATGGTGGCTTGTCCGCCGGGACAATTATCTGGCTAAAGCACTGGGACACATAACGGCGGGCTGCGCCACCAACGCTTTCTGCTCATACCCGCAACCGTTGTGGTGCATATGTTTTTGGACAAATTTCTGTCGACCAGTCAAAAAAACATAAGATTTCTTGACAATTGTTTACAAGTATGTTAACTTTGTAGGATGTTCAGAGAGATTATATTCTTTCAAAATTATTTTAATTGACTTCTATATTGATCTGGATTTAACCGTTCAGGAGAAAATAGAATATGTCCTGAAAATAATTCGGACAGTTGATATGGTCCCAGAGAGGTTTTTAAAGCATATCGAAGGGACAGATGGATTATATGAGATACGAATTAAAACTGGCAGTGATATTTACAGGATTTTCTGCTGTTTTGATTCCGGAAGATTAGTCATACTTTTCAATGGATTTCAAAAGAAGAGTGACAAGACTCCCAAAAAAGAGATTGAACGGGGATTGCGGCTAAAAGGTGAATATTTTAAACAAAAGAATGGGTGATACTATGAAAACAATTAAAGATGCAAGGACTTTTGACGAACTTTTAGACATTAAGTATGGTAAGTTGGGGACTTTGACACGCGACAATTTTGAAATAAAAGCTAAGTCATTCATAATTGGAGAGATGATCAAAGAAGCACGAAAGGAAGCACACCTTACACAAGAGGATTTGGCAAAAAGGACAGGTACTAAAAAGAGTTATATTTCAAGAGTTGAGAATGGGAAGATTGATATCCAGATATCAACACTTTATAAGATTTTCGAGGAGGGACTAGGCAGACAATTAGCCTTTACGCTACAATAAAACATACACCACAACAACAAAAGCTAAGCCCCATTGTGCCTGCCGCAGGCGCAACACAGGCACAACGGGGCCTAGCTATCACCGTTAGCACATATATTTGATAACGTATTACTTACCCCCTCGCGCCGTATTAATTAAATTTTATCATGACAACATAAATTCAGCATTTTTTCGGGACCTGCCATCGCTCGACCAATAGCAAGCCCTCGCGCCATTACCTGAGAAATCTGTTAATAAATTAACAATACTGCATTCTACCGGGACTCTCCCATCGCTCGACTAAAAATACATGTGCTAACAGCAAAGAGGAAAACCAGATATATCCAAATTAAAAATATGTTCATTTTGCAGAAGCTTTATACACCAGAACTACAAGTGGCGGTAATAATAAGCAAATTACTGAGACTCGTATACATTCCTTAAACATCTTGACAATTGGAAAATTGCTTCCCAAAACTACATCTAATTGATCTAAATACTCCTGGGATTCTGACTTCAAAATTTGTACCTTTGTACTGTGAAAAAGAGAGCTAAAATAGGATTTGACATTACAATTGACTAGTTAGTGTCTGTCTCTAAAGTCATGTTTTTTTAAACTTTCACATCGTTTTTTTGGTTGTCCATCATTGATAGTTTGAAAAAGGTTTCAAAAATGCATTTTCATTGCTGTAAGCACGTGACAACCCTGTTAATAACTGCCAAA
>CAIMVD010000353.1 GCA_903844815.1 uncultured Bacteroidota bacterium
TCCTGAGCCAGGATCAAACTCTTCATTGTAAAAATTTATTCTTAAGTCTCTTTACAAAAAACAATCCGTGAACTCAATTCAAAAATATACTAACAAGTTATCTTTTGGCGAGATTCTTCATCTCGCCTGGTTGTTTACTTCATAATTTCAAAGAACTGCTTTCTTCCCTTTCGCTCAAACCTTCCTCTTTTCGAAGCCCAGTGTTTTTGCTTTGGGACGACAAAGATAGAAGTTATGTTTTTACTTCCAAAAAAAACAACAACTATTTTCATGATATTTTCAAAATAAAATTTGTACTTCTTGTAACTGTCAGATTAAATGTACTATTTTCGTAAATATATTTTTTACTATGTCGAACATTGTCATCATTCCAACATATAAGGAGAAGGAAAATATCGAGTCAATCATCCGGGCTATCTCCTCTCTTAGTACAAAATTCGACATTCTCGTCATAGATGATAACTCCCCCGACGGCACCGCCGATATCGTAAAAACCATCGCCGTTTCATTACAAAATGTCCATCTGGTAGAAAGACCCGGGAAAATGGGTCTCGGTACTGCCTATATCGCAGGCTTCAAATGGGCTCTCGAAAACGGATATGATTATATTTATGAAATGGACGCCGACTTCTCCCATGATCCCCGCGACCTCGAAAGACTTTACAGGGAATGTGCGGAAAATGGAGCCGACCTTGCAATCGGATCACGATATATAAGCGGTGTTAATGTCGTCAACTGGCCCCTTTCCAGGGTACTGATGTCATACTTCGCATCCATCTATGTAAGGGTAATTACCGGTATGAAAATCATGGACACAACCGCCGGATTCAAATGCTACAAGAGAGAGGTTCTTGAAAATATACATCCTTCACGCATAAAATCAATTGGATACGGATTCCAGATCGAAATGAAATTCACGGCATGGAAGCTGGGCTATAACGTTGTTGAGATTCCAATCATCTTCACCGACAGGAGGCTTGGCGCTTCGAAGATGACGGGTGGAATATTCAACGAGGCGCTGTGGGGTGTGCTCAGGATGAAACTAAGAAGCATTTTTACAAAATACCCTAAAAAGTAGTCGGGAGATTAATTCACTATCACTACTGATTTCACCCCCCTGCCCCCCAAGGGGGGTAAGGTATTGGAAATGAGACTAGCCCCCCCTGGGGGGTTGGGGGGTGAAAAACGGGCAGATGGGGAATAAGAATCGTAGAGAAAAACAAGCCTGCTATAAAATAAACTATGAGTACCATACTAATAAATAACGCCACTATCGTAAACGAAGGAAAAAGCTATAAAGCTGACCTTCTTATCAGGGATGAAATTATAGAGGCAATCGGCGATAGTGACCTCATGAATGTTCCTGCGGGGACTAAGACCATCGAGGCTGACGGACTGCTGCTGCTGCCGGGAGTAATTGACGATCAGGTGCATTTCAGACAGCCTGGCCTTACACATAAGGGAGATATTTACACTGAATCGAGGGCGGCAGTTGCCGGCGGTGTCACCTCATTCATGGATATGCCCAATACCAGTCCGCAGACCGTAACTCTGGATCTGCTTAACGAAAAATACATTATTGGTGCCGAAAATGCACTGACAAACTACTCCTTTTATATAGGCGCCACAAATACTAACCTCGATGAGGTAATGAAAGCCGATCCGGCAGAGGTTTGTGGAATTAAACTTTTCATGGGGTCATCGACCGGCAATATGCTTGTTGATAATGAGGATGCTCTCAGGGAGCTGTTCTCGAAAGCGGTACTTCCTATTACGGCACATTGCGAGGATGAACAGACAATAAGGAAGAACAGTGAGATATACAGGGCGAAATACGGAGAAGATGTGCCGGTCAAGATGCATCCGCTCATCCGAAGCCGTGAAGCCTGCTTCATAACTTCATCCCAGGCTGTCAACCTTGCCCGGGAATACAATACCAGGCTCCACATACTTCATCTCTCCACTGCCGATGAGTTAAAACTCTTCAGCAATGAGCTCCCCTTAAGCGAAAAAAGAATTACCGGCGAAGTATGCGTACATCATCTGTGGTTTGAAGAATCATCCTATGATGATCTCGGATCATTTATAAAATGGAATCCTGCCATAAAAACCAGATTTGACAGGGATGCTCTCACAAATGCCGTTAATAATAATATTATTGACATAGTGGCAACCGACCACGCCCCTCATACCCTTGAGGAAAAACAAAACAGCTATTTCAAATCACCCTCGGGTGGTCCCCTCATTCAGCATTCACTTCCCGTAATGCTTGAACTGTGCCGGAAAAATGTCTTCACCATCGAAAAAACTGTCGAAATGATGTGCCATAATCCAGCCATCCTGTTCAATGTAAGGGAGCGCGGATTCATAAGGGAAGGTTACAAGGCCGACCTATGCCTTGTCGACCCCGATAGTCCATGGACTGTTACTAAGGAGAACATACTTTATAAATGCGGCTGGTCGCCTTTCGAGGGAATGACATTCAGCAATAAGGTAGTAATGACAATTGTGAATGGCAATATCGTATACGACAAGGGAGTTATAAACGAGAATTACAGGGGGCAAAGGCTGTTATTCGACAGATAATTCACCTGTTCACTACCTGACTACAAACCTGACCGTGCTCCTGGTGCGCTGCTCCAGTAGTATCTCTCTTCCCGTCGTTATTCTTTCAATTGACTCTTTATTATAATGTCTTATCGAGAGCATCTCGGTGTTTTCATTATACATCGCTGTAAATTCAGTCCTCAGATCATTGATAAGGGTCTCTATTTTACGCCTTTCATCGTCAACACATACATCTATTTTAAGAGCGCTGGCCTCTACAAGGTTTACCCTTATGCCATGAATCTTGAAAAGATGGAATACGCGGCTGAGATTATCGCCCATGGCAAAAGAAAAATCTTTCGGGGATATTGAGATAAGAATCTGGTCCTCCTTTTTTATATAAACCGGCAGAAGTATTTTTATTGTGGCCTCCGATTTTATTACAGTTCCGGCCTCTTCAGGGTCAATGAACGACCTGACATGAAGTGGGATACTCTTATTATGAAGTGGTTTAATAGTCTTGGGATGAATAACTTTTGCGCCGGAAAAGGTCATTTCCACAGCTTCCGCATAGGAGATCTCATCAAGCTTGGTGGCATCGGGAAGCCATTTGGGATCGGCATTCAGGATGCCTGGAACATCCTTCCACACAACCACTCTTTCAGCGTCGAGCATATTGGCCAGGATGGCAGCTGTATAATCGGAACCTTCACGCCCCAGCGTTGTAGTGTTACCTGCGGCAGTTCCTCCAATGAAACCCTGGGTTACGTACACCTTCTTTTTGCTGCTGTCGAAGGTTTTTCTTATCCTTCCGGTACATTCATGCCAGAGTATATTGGCATCCCTGTAACGATCATCGGTAAGAAGTATCTCTCTTATATCAACCCACCCGGTTGAAGGATTTGCTATTTTCAGGTATTCTGCAACTATTATGGTCGACCATATTTCACCATACGACACAATCTGGTCGTATTCGAAATCATAGCTTCCTCTTTTTTCATTATTAAGGTATTCCCTGAGTTTTGAAAAGGATATTTCTGTTTTCCCGGCAACAGCCATATTGTTATTAAAGAGCTCCTGAGTCACTGAAATATGGTACTTTTGTAAATCCCGTAAATGCTCCAGATACCCGGGATCCCTGTTAAGCCATGCAGAAAGGACCTTTTCAAGTCCATTCGTCGTCTTCCCGAAAGCTGAAACAACAATTACAAGATCGTCCTGCTCTCTGGAAACAATCGCTCCCAGGTTTCTTATTCCCGAAGCATCCTTCACAGAGGCTCCTCCAAACTTATATACCTTCATCTACCAAATTTTGCCCAAAATTAACAATTCTGCCAAACAATGTAATTCAAAGGCAAACATCTCTTTTAAATTCGATTTTAGTAAATTTGCAGCCGAATACCTGAGAATGAAAGAAAATAAGATTACAGAACATTTCAATAACCATCCTGTCCTTCCTTCTGTTATTGAATCAATAAATACAGGCAAAAATCTGAATTTCAGACTTGAAGGACTTTTTGGCTCCTCCAGGGCAATAGTACTTGCCCATGTTTTCCATAAGACACAGACAACCCATGTGGCTGTAATCCCCGAGAAGGAAGATGCGGCTTATTTCTACAACGATCTTGTTTCGCTGCTGGGCGATGAATCGGTTTTCTTCTTCCCGTCTACCTATAAGCGATCAGTTCAGTATGAACAGACAGAGCCTGCAAACATTGTGCTGCGAACTGAAGTCCTCAACCACCTGGCATCGGGAAAGAGAAAAGGGATAGTCGTTACTTATCCCGAAGCTGTGATGGAAAAGGTTGTGAGCCGGCGAAACCTGAAGAAAAACACTCTCAGCATAAGCAAGGGTGATAAACTCTCTCTTGAGTTTCTTGAGGAAATGTTGCATGAATATAATTTCAGCAGGACCGATTTTGTTCATGAACCCGGTCAGTATTCAATAAGGGGAAGTATCGCCGATATTTTTTCGTATGCTGCCGATCTCCCATACAGGATCGATTTTTTCGGTAATGAGGTCGAAACAATACGCTCTTTTAACACCGATGACCAGCTTTCGGTTTCCTCTCATAAACAGATCTCTGTGATTCCGAACATTCAGGATATTTCAATTGAAGAAATCAATGACTCTTTCACCGATTTCCTTCCTCCTTCATCGGTAATATGGATGGAGGACGCTGCATATATGAAGGAGAAGATGAATACAATATTCTTCCAGACCGAACAGCGGGAAGAATCGGGACAGATAGCCGGCAAGAAAGAGATAATAATGACCGGGAACCAGTTTCTCGACTACTGCCGGAAATTCAGGATGGCCGAATTCGGAAGGCAGAGCATCAACCGTCCCGATGTGACTTTTGAATTCCGGACAGAAGCCCAGCCTGTTTTTAACAAGAATTTCGAACTCCTGTCGGGAAAACTGCTTCTTAACGATACCGAAGGATATGACACTTATATTATATCTGAAAGCGAATCGCAGATTGAAAGACTAAGGGATATATTCGCTGAGATCAGTCCAAATGTGCACTTCACTCCTGCCCTTCTTAATCTGCACGGGGGATTCACCGATCACGATCTGAAAATTTCAATTTTTACCGATCACCAGATCTTCGACAGGTATCACAAATTCAAGATAAGGGGCTACTTCACAAAAAAAGAGAGCATCTCAGTAAAAGAGCTCACAGGGCTCAACCCGGGCGATTATGTCGTTCATATCGATCATGGAATCGGGAAGTTCGGTGGTCTGGAGAAAATAGAGGTAAATGGCAAGGTGCAGGAAGCTATTAAGCTCGTTTACAGAGACAACGATATACTTTATGTAGGCATTCACTCCCTTTACAGGATTTCAAAATATAAGGGGAAGGAGGGAGCCGAACCAAAAATTTACAAGCTTGGCTCTGGTGCCTGGCAGAAGCTGAAGCTTGCCACAAAATCGAGGGTAAAAGATATAGCCAAGGATCTGATCGTTCTCTATGCCAAGAGGATGGCAGCTCCCGGTTATTCATTCTCCCCCGATTCATATATGCAGCGTGAGCTTGAAGCTTCGTTTATTTATGAGGACACTCCCGATCAGCTGACTGCCTCAATAGCGGTAAAAGGTGATATGGAAGCGGAACATCCCATGGACAGGCTTGTATGCGGTGATGTCGGCTTCGGGAAAACTGAAATTGCCATCAGGGCAGCCTTTAAATCGGCTGCCGACAGCAAACAGGTCGCTGTGCTCGTACCCACAACCATTCTGGCCCTTCAGCATTATAAAACTTTTTCTTCCAGGCTCAAGGGATTCCCCTGCAATGTTGAATATATAAGCCGCCATAAGAAGCCTGCGGAGCAGAAAGTTATACTTGATGATCTTGCCAAGGGTAAAATTGATATTATTATTGGCACACATAAGCTCGTTGGGCAAGACGTTAAATTCAAAGATCTGGGACTTCTCGTCATCGACGAGGAACAAAGGTTCGGGGTTTCTGTAAAAGAGAAGCTGAAGAAGCTGAAAGCCAATGTAGATACTCTTACTCTCACAGCAACTCCTATTCCGCGAACACTTCAGTTTTCGCTGATGGGCGCACGCGATCTTTCGATAATTAATACCCCGCCTCCTAACAGGATGCCAATAATAACCGAACTTCACGGGTATAACGAAGAAATTATTAAGGAAGGAATTGAATATGAAGTGTCGAGGGGAGGACAAGTCTTCTTCATCCACAACAGGGTCGACAATATAAAACTGATACAGTCGCATATAAACCGCATTTGTCCGAATGTTAAAACTGCTATTGTCCACGGGCAGATGGACGGGAAAATCGTCGAAAATGTCATGTTTGATTTTATCCAGGGCGATTATGATGTGCTTCTTGCCACTACAATCATCGAATCGGGGCTCGACATCCCAAATGCCAATACAATATTCATAAATGACGCACATCATTTCGGGCTTTCGGAGTTGCACCAGCTCAGGGGAAGGGTGGGCCGATCAAATAAAAAGGCATTCTGCTATCTACTTGCTCCTCCGGTAACAACCCTCACCCAGGATGCAAAACGCAGGCTAAAGGCTATTGAAGAGTTCTCGGAACTTGGAAGCGGATTCAACATTGCAATGCAGGACCTCGACATAAGAGGATCCGGAAACCTCCTGGGAGGCGAGCAGAGCGGTTTTATAGGCGATGTAGGGTTTGAAACCTATCAGAGAATTCTCAATGAAGCGCTGGCTGAATTGAGAGAGTCTGAATTTATTGAACAGCCGGCTGAAAAAGCAGAGAGCAAAGTCCCCGTAAAACCCGATGCTAAAAAAACATACGTTTCTGACTTTCAAATTGATACAGATCTTGAGATCATGTTCCCCGATGAGTACGTCTCAAGCATACCTGAGCGAATAAGGCTCTATAAGGAACTGAATGAAATAACTACAGAAGAGGAATTAGTAATTTTCGAAAAGAAGCTCAGGGACAGGTTCGGGCCAATCCCCCCTCCTGCCGAAGCCCTGCTTAATATCGTAATGATTAAATGGCTGGCCGTAAGGTTAGGAGTTGAAAAAATACTTCTGAAAAATAATCTTCTTATTGCCTATTTCATCTCCGACCAGAATTCAAAGTTTTACAAGACCCCGCTTTTCATGTCTATAATGAAGTACGTTGGCGGAAAGCATAAGACTATGAGCATGAAGCAGAAGGATTCACGACTTAGTCTGACAATAACAGAGATAAAGACAGTCAAAAGAGCCATACAGGTGTTAAATGATATTCTCGTTGATTACCAGAAGAATAGCTAGATTATTGTTTGCTCAGCTGGCGCGGATTTGCAATCCGTGACATTTCACCCGATTGCTCAGCTGGCGCGGATTTGCAATCCGTGACATTTCACCCGTTTGCTCAGCTGGCGCGGATTTGCAATCCGTGACACTACATCTTAGCCCCGATTACAAATCGGCGCTAGCCGAATATTTAAAATTACGCTGGCGCGGATTTGCAATCCGTGACATTACACCCGTTTGCTTAGCTGGCGCGGATTTGCAATCCGTGACACTACATCTTAGCCCCGATTACAAATCGGCGCTAGCCGAATATTCAAAATTACGCTGGCGCGGATTTGCAATCCGTGACATTACATCTTAGCCCCGATTACAAATCGGCGCTAGCCGCATATTTAAAATTACGCTGGCGCGGATTTGCAATCCGTGACATTTCACCTTAGCCCCGATTACAAATCGGCGCTGGCCGAATATTAAGAATAACGCTTTTTCTTACCTTTGCCCAATGAATCTCATCCTTGACATTGGCAACACTAGTACAAAAGTTGCATTTTACGATAAGGGCAAAAAAATGAGCTCGGTTCGTCTCTCTGAATATGACAGGGATGAACTTGAAGCTGAACTTTCAGGGCTGGTCATTGAGAAGGCAATTATATCTTCAACCCGTGTTATACCGGAATTCATTCTTAGCCTTTTGTTTCAAAGGATACCTTATGTCCATGTGCTTTCATATAAATCACGCTTCCCTTTCGGTATTGAATATGATACACCTGAAACTCTGGGGACCGACAGAATTGCAGCTATTGCCGGAGCATATAATTTATTCCCCGGAGCCGAGCTTCTTGTAATCGATGCCGGAACAGCATTAACATTCGAATTTTTGTCGGAAAATATATACAGAGGCGGGAACATCTCCCCGGGGATAGCGATGAGATTCAAGGCATTGAACTCATTTACAGAACAATTGCCCCTGATTTCAGCTAAGGATGATTATTCATTTCCGGGAAGAAATACAGCTGATGCCATCAGGGCCGGAGTAATATCTGGGGTTGTATATGAAATAAATGAGTATATTCGCACGTTTGAGAAAAACCGCGCTTATTATAAGATAGTTCTTACAGGCGGTGACGGAATTTTCATAAAGGAGAGGATAGATTATCAGATAACATATTTGCCTGATGTTGTAACGGATGGCTTAAATTATATTTTAGAATACAATGCAGAATAAATTCCTTACATTATTATTAATAGCAGTTTTCACAATTACATTCACGGCCAGTGGTCAGAAAGATGTTAATTCACCCTATTCCCGTTACAATATAGGAATGCTTGAGCCGGCAGGTTCCTTCAGAAATCTCAGTATGGGAGGCATAGAAGCCGCCTTGAGGGATAATAGTTCGGTATCTATTTCAAATCCTGCATCATACAGCGCCATTGACACTACCTCGTTTATTTTCGATTTTGGGATTGACTACAGTATGAATTACCTTAACGACGGAACTTCAAAGTTTTCCTCAGACGATATAAATTTTGACCATCTTATAATGGGCTTTCCTATAGCAAAGGGGTTTGGCGCGACAATAGGTGTAGTTCCGCTCAGCAATAATTATTATAAAGTATCCGGATCAGTACAAGAGGGTGATCCCGACTACAATTCATCCGTAGGTGCATATACTACCTTTCACGGTGGTAGCGGAAGCTTTTACAAATTTTTTCTGGGCACCGGACTTAAAATCAACAAAAATTTCTCTCTGGGCGTTAACATGACCGTTCTTACCGGAGAGCTGAAAAGGGTAAACCAGATCGATTTTTCCGACGCCTATTATGTATACAATGATAACAGCACCGAGAAGCTTGGCCTGAACGGCGTTAACTTTGACTACGGAATACAGTATACAGCCTCTCTGAAAAACAATCACTTTTTCAATGCCGGAATATCACTGGCATCTTCGCACAACTATAATTCAAATTACAACCTGCTTTCAATCAGATATGCCAGTTTAGGTGCTGCCGATACAATCAGCTATACTTCAAGTAAGGCTGACGCATTTATACCCGGAACCTTAAGGGCCGGTATCTCTTTCGGTAAGAAGAACAAGTTTATGGCCGGTTTTGATTATATAGAGACTAAATGGTCACAATCAAAGATTCCCGGATCGGAAGCATACGCTGCCGATACGAAATCATATCTTGCGGGGTTTGAATATATCCCGGATAAATTCTCAAACTATAGTTTTATTAACAGACTTGAGTTTCGGGCAGGCGGACATTATGCCGACAATTATGTTATTATTAACGGCGAACAGGTTAAAGAATATGGAGTAAGCGCAGGTATTGGAATCCCAATGAGGCGTACCTATTCAAAAACTAACATATTCTTCGACTATACTAAACGCACAGGTCCCTCTGCACAAAATCTTCATACCGAAAACTATTTCACTTTCGGAATCAGCCTTAACCTCTACGATCCTTACTGGTTTATAAAGCGTAAATACGATTAACAGATTTAAAAAAAGTTGCAGACCGGCCATCTGACAAATTCAGGAAGTGCAAATGAAGCTTTCAATTTTTCTTAAAAACAACAGTAACAATACTGCAATACTTGCGCTGATTGCATTTCTGATAGTGTCATGTGAGACAAAGACTGATCAGATCCCGAAATCAGATCTTCTTACCCTTCCCACGATTACAGGGAGAAATGTGAATTCACAGTTCACCGATTCGGGAAAAATCCAGCTCAGATTCATTACTCCGCTTATAGAACAATATTCCAATAAGGAATCTCAGTACTCTGAATTCAGGCAGGGACTCACGGCAATATTTTACGATGGCAAGCCAACTCCTGCTGCTTCAGTGACCGGAAAATATGCAAAATATACAAACAATGACAACCTCTGGGAACTTAAGGACAGCGTTGTTGTAATAAATGAAAACAACGATAAACTCGAAACAGAATTGCTTTTCTGGGATCAGAAAAAAGATCTCATATTTACCGACCGGTTCGTTAAAATTACTACGGAAGACCAAATTATTCAGGGATTCGGATTCGAATCCGACTCCAGGCTAAAGACACGGAAGATCAAAAAGGTAACAGCAACAATTACCCTCGACGAATAAATATTCTTACCTTTGATCCATGAACGGCAT
The DNA here is from genome assembly GCA_903844815.1 of uncultured Bacteroidota bacterium. Taxonomy (GTDB): domain Bacteria; phylum Bacteroidota; class Bacteroidia; order Bacteroidales; family VadinHA17; genus LD21. Next base: position 10,445 of record CAIMVD010000353.1, read on the forward strand.
CCTTGTAATTTTGCTTGCGATAATCCTGTCCGCATTCTTCTCGGGAATGGAGATAGCCTTCGTAACTTCAAACAGGCTTCGCATTGAACTCGACAGAAAACACAAGGCATACGGATCGGGGATATTAAAAATATTCACCGATAATCCCGGACAGTATATAGCCACAATGCTGATAGGCAATAACTCTGCTCTGGTTATATATGGTCTGGTCTTTTCAGCAACTTTCAATCCGCTTCTGAATCCTCTTATCGAATCAGACCTTCTGGTTCTGATTATCAATACTGCCATTTCAACAGCTATAATTCTGTTTGTGGCAGAATTCCTTCCCAAGACAATTTTTGTATTATCGCCGAATTTCTTTCTTAAATTTCTGAGTATCCCAACGCTCATTTTCTATTTTATCTTTTTCCCGGTCAGTAAATTCACTCTGGCAGCGTCGAACCTTTTTATCAGGGTGTTTTTCAGGAAAAAGCCTGCTATAATTAAACAGGAAGATATTGTTTTCAGTAAAGTCGACCTTGACCATTTCGTTAATCTGAGTCAGCAGGGGATGAGGGAATCAGAACCTGTCCGCCATAACATCAGAATCTTCCAGAATGCGCTCGATTTTTCGAATATCAAACTTCGTGAAGTAATGGTACCGCGGACTGAAATTGAGGCGATTGATGAATCGGCATCAATTGAAGAGCTCACATATAAATTCATTGAGACCAGGTTTTCGAGGATCCTCGTTTTTCAAAACAGCATCGATAATATTACTGGCTATTTTGAATTAAAGGATATTTTCAGGAACCCGGTTGATATAAAATCGTCAATCAGAAAACTGGCTATAGTCCCTGAGACAATGACCGCCAACAAGCTACTTAAACTGTTTGTGGATGAAAAAAAGAATATTGCACTGGTTGTAGATGAATTTGGCGGTACCTCGGGAATGGTAACTATTGAAGACGTACTTGAAGAGATTGTCGGAGACATTGAAGATGAGCATGATACAAATGAGCTTATTGAAAAGATTACTTCCGCAAACGAATATCTGCTCTCGGGACGCCTGGAAATTGACTACCTTAATGAAAAATATAAGCTGAACCTGCCTGAGGAAGATGACTATGAAACACTGGCCGGGATGATAATGTTTTTCCACGGAAGTATACCTTCTAATAATGAGGTAGTCAGAATAAAAAATATCAATATTAAAGTATTGAAGGCAACATCCACTAAACTCGAACTTGTTAGTCTTAAAATCGAATAACCATTCCGTTATTCCCAGAAACATGAATAAATTATCTACTGTCACAGCCTGTCTTTTAATTTGTCTGGGAATATTCTCCTGCAAAAAAACTAAGGAAACTGTAATTGATGAAAACAGGTGGCCTGTAATAAGGTCGTATGATTCGGAACACCTGTACAATATTGCATTGCCCCTTGGTGGTATAGGTACAGGAACCGTATCACTTGGAGGCAGGGGTGAATTGCGCGACTGGGAAATCATGAACCGGCCTGCCAAAGGCTTCAGCACAACTGGTAATGAAATGAATGCTCCCTTCTTTTCAATTTTTGTGTCAACACCCGGGAATGAGCCTGTTACGAAAGCGCTTATGGGGCCACTGTATAAATGGGAATACCAGCATATGGAAGGAAGACCGGTTGCCATTCATGGGGTTCCCCGATTTGAAAAAGCAACATTTGACGCGGCATATCCATTCGGTCAGGTTCATCTCACCGACAGCAAAATGCCGGTCGATGTCACAATTAAAGCCTTTAATCCTCTGGTTCCGGGTCAGCCTACCGTAAGCGGCGTACCAATAGCAGTGCTCTACTATGAAGTTAAAAATAAAACCGACAAAGATGTGGTAGTATCAGTTTGCGGCACCTTGCGGAATTTTATCGGAATGGATGGAAGCAAAAAAGAAAAAAACTGGAAGGGTGAATATGTTCCCTTTGGAGCCAGGTCGAATAAAAACGAATATCTTTCATATAAATACCTGAAAGGAATCTATATGAGCTCCGACAGCGTGGATAAAAACGATCCCGCCTGGGGAACAATTGCCCTCTCAACTGCCTTTGAAGACACAGTAACTTATCGCACCGGAAGCATCCCCGATGATTGGAGCAATTCAATCCGGGATTTCTGGGATGATTTCAGCAAGGACGGAGAACTCACCGACCGCAAATTTCCCTTCGATGATCAGCCTATGGCCTCACTCGCTATAAAAGACACAATCGCAGCAGGAAAATCAAGGACTTTCAAGTTCTATATTACATGGTACTTCCCAAACAGAAAGGATTGGCAGGGAAATGAAACAGTGGGCAACTATTATACAACCAATTACTATAATGCCTGGGATGTGGCAAAATATATTGTTCCGATAATTCCGGCTCTTGAAAAACAGACAGCCCTATTTGTCAATACTCTGAAAAGCAGTCCTCTCCCCAAACCCGTTGTCGAAGCTGCTCTTTTTAATCTCAGCACGCTCCGGTCACAAACCGTTTTCAGGACTGCTGACGGAAAAATGTTCGGGTGGGAAGGATGCATGGACGATGTTGGTTCGTGCTGGGGCTCCTGTACCCACGTCTGGAATTATGAGCAGGCAACCCCCTTCCTATTCGGTGAATTGTCGGGGACCATGCGCGATGTTGAATTCGGGTACGCAACTGATACAACCGGTCTCATGAGTTTCAGGGTCGGGCTTCCACTGAAAAATGCCAGAAATATGAAGGTGGCTGCTGCCGACGGTCAAATGGGAACCATAATGCGCTTTTACCGCGACTGGCAGCTTTCAGGAGATAATGATTTCCTCAGGAAACATTGGCCGAAAGTCAAATCGGCTCTCTCCTTCGCCTGGATCCCCGGCGGATGGGATGCCGATAAAGACGGCGTTATGGAAGGAATACAACATAATACGATGGATGTTGAATATTATGGACCAAATCCTCAAATGGAATTATGGTATCTGGGCGCACTTAAAGCCTCAGGTGAGATGGCAGATGCTATGAATGATTCATCTTTTGCAGGAATCACAAGAAACCTATTCAAAAAAGGATCAGAATGGACTGATGCCAACCTTTTTAACGGAGAGTATTATGAGCAAAAGATTATGGTTCCCCTAAATAATGCAGCCAACCGAAGCAATTTTACTGCTGGTATGGGTTCTGCAGATGGGAAGCAACCTGATTATCAGCTGGGTAAAGGCTGCCTTGTTGATCAGCTGGCAGGACAATATATGGCACACATCTGCGGCCTTGGATACCTTGTGAAAAAAGAAAATGCAGAAAAAACACTTAAGAGCATACTTCGCTACAATCATATCGGAAAAATAAATGATCATTTCAATAACATGCGATCCTATGCCCTTGGTGACGAATCAGGACTGTTAATGGCAAGCTGGCCCAATGGTAAACCCGATGTGCCCTTCCCCTATTTCAATGAAATAATGACCGGATTCGAATATACCGCCGCGGCAGGAATGTTTTATGAAGGACTAACTGATGAGGGAATTAAAACCGTTTCAGAAATCAGGGACAGATATGATGGTCTGAAACGAAATCCTTTCAACGAAGCCGAATGCGGAAATCATTATGCGAGGGCAATGGCGAGCTGGGGCTCAGTAATTGCCCTTACAGGATTCCAATATTCAGGTATAAAAAAGTCCATGCAGATAAAATCAGAAAACGGATCATATTTCTGGAGCAATGGTTATGCCTGGGGAAAATGCGAAGTAAGCGGGCAGGGCAAAACAAGAGATGTAAACATCAGCGTCTACAATGGAAAACTCGAATTAAAAGAATTCGTACTGAAAAATTTCGGCAGAAGAATCCTCAGTGAAAATGAACCACTCGTAATAAAAGAAGGAGAAAAGTCGGGATTTACGGTTATAGCGGCCAACTAAATGCAATAACTCTCCCCTCCTTTTGAAGCTAATCTTTATTCACATTTTACCGGGTATAATACTTCTATAATCTGCTTAGAATTGGGCGATCCCTCATTCTTCCGCTTGACTGATTTCGGTTAAATAATTAATTTTTTTAAGCGCAAGAATTCGGGATGATATGGGTTTTTGGGAGGACAAGGGGGGAAGGAAGCAGCGGCGATTCACCTGAATGCGATTTTCTGATAAATTGACTATTGAATCGCCGCTGCTTCCTTCCCCCCTCATGCACACAAATAATTTGTCA
>CAIMVD010000354.1 GCA_903844815.1 uncultured Bacteroidota bacterium
AAGCTATTGCGGCGTTTGATTCCATTGTGAGCCAAACAAGGGAAATCATCCGCACTGGCAGAAAGAATGAAAGAAAAAAACGACCTAAGAAACTCTACTACATGAATTACAAACCATTATAGCTTAAGTCAACGACATTGTTTTATAATGTACGAATATATTAAGCAGGATAAGCAGATTGCTTCGGCTTTTAATTATTCTGATCCGAGATTTGTACTTTTCGATAAACATATAGTTTATCCTGGCGATTCAATCTCAAATATAATTGTTGACAAAACTAAACAGTTTCTGAATAAATGAAATACTTGATTGTTCTCTTGTTTTTACTCACTTGCTGCAATAAAGTGGAAGATACGCTTACTCTTGAAGAAATGGCCAAAATTGATTCCAAAACTGGTTCATATATATATCCTGTTGAAAGGGGTGAGCAAAAGTTATTTGAGTTAGGATTCGATAAATATTATGACACATGCATTATTCCTACTAATATATTACATCATTTAACATCAGAAGGTCTTATTGCAAGTTGCCTAAATTATCCTCCTTATTTTAATATTTTCTATTTCGATAACTATCAGGATGGATTTGATAGGATAGTGAGTAAGTCTAATGTTTTTACTGAACTATTTTCAAGAAAGGATGTTGCAAGTAGGTTAATTTCGAAATATAATAATCAAGTAGTTGATCCATTTGTTGTTGATAATTATGTCCAAAAAGGAACTTTCACAATTATTTATCTAGAAATCCTATTGTCTCAAGAACAAAGTATTAATCAAATGTCATTCCAGATGAAGGATAAGGTAATTAAAGAAGTACTTCAAAAAATTGATTATAGAAATACTGTTTTAAAAGAGCAACTTTTTTCTTCTGTTATCTCATCCTTAATTCTTGGTCGAGTTCTTAAAAGTATGCAATATAGCAATTTCATTGCAGCCCTAAAACAAGATCAAAATCTTAGTGCGTTCCTTAAAAAAGGAACATATTATGATACAATTAGTACATCAAAAATTATTATTTTTTCACAAGAATATATAAAAAATAAATGACAATGAAAAAATTCGTATATACCTTAATAATTAACATTTTATTTGTTAGTTTGGGCAATTCTCAAACGTTAATAACCTCAATTCATACTCCAAAGGGATATACAGTCCCTGATACCTATGATATGACAGGTTATGGCAAAAATTCCATAGACGCATCAATTAAAACGGATATGTCTCCTTCAGAATTAACAAGTGTTCAAAATTATGCTGCCACAACCTATACAAGCTCTGTATTAATTTCAGGTTCAACATATCTATATAATTGTCATTCTTTTGCTTGGAATAAAAGTGAGCAAGGACCTAATTGCTGGATAGGTTTGGAAACTAAAACAGCTGAAGATATTTATTGGAATCCAACTCAAGGCGGTTATATTGAAGTTCCATCAGAGGATCAAGCTTCAAAAGTAAGCTACTATTTAACTCAGTCAAACCATTCTGCGGTTACTACCCATACTCTTGGCATAGTTAGATCAAAGTGGGGTCCGAGTGGCTTATATGAACATGCAATTGGGGAGGGTCCTTATGAAGGAATGGATTCGAGAAAATATTACAAATTGCGAGTAGATATCTCCTCAACAAATCATACAGCCTTGTGTTATAATCAATCAAAAATTTTTACAACCCCATCCCTTAATCTTGGGGAGACCTATTCTTGGAGTTGTAGTGATAATCTATTACCTGTTTCTGGTCAAAATACCAATACTTATACGGTTTAAGTTAATACAACTGCAGGTCAAGCTGCATGGGTTCAATTAGATATAACACATCAGAAATTTTCTGGCAATAGTGTGGATATTTCAAAAACCTCATCAACCATCTATAATTTTTGGGTAGGAAAATTTGAAGCGATTGTTGTAACTGGTCAAGCAGCAGTTTGCCCTAATTCAATTTATACCTATAATGCAAATCCAATAGAAGGTCACTCATCAACTTACTCTTATTCTTGGACTTATCCAAATGGTTGGTATAACAATGGGCAAGTTCAGAATTCCATTAATCTTCAAACTCCAATGTATAACATGAATTATGGGGCTGTTCGAGTATCAATAACAAATTGTGGTGGCACCTCTGGGTATTCAGGAATTACTGTTTATCCGAGAGGTGGATGTAGAACTTATTTTTCACTTTACCCAAATCCTGCATCAGATAATCTAACTATTAATATGGATCCTAACCCTATCTCTACCATGTCTACAGATTCTGAATTAACAAGTGAATCTACAAATAATGTTATTGATAATAAGCAAATTAACTTCACCATTAAGATCTATAACAGTCAGAGTATGCTACTCTCAACCTTTACAAGGAGTGGTAGTATTTTCAGTATACCATTAACCAACCTACGTGATGGCGTATATGTAATTGAAGTTAGTGATGGCATCAACAATTCCCGTCAACAGTTTATTGTAAAAAACAATTAGAATTACATTTTTCCCTATCAAGGATAATTTCCTTGATGGGGAAATTTTACTCTTTCTAATTCCTAAGCATTTTTTAGTTAACAACCTCAGGATGAAATTGGCTTGGTTTATTAAAACTCTCATTTGATTCTTAATATCAAATTAATCCTGATATTGTTAAAAACAATGAATAATACATGCTAAACTTAGCTAGCCACCACACAGTCCTGAGTAAACTAATCTACGTTGTTTACAAGCCTTAGGTCTGATGGTCGATAATTCATCTCAACTTATCAAATTTTATGGCCCTCGAACAGATTCTGCATGCGAGACTATTGTCATCTGGACTTCCGGATTGTGCACACGTCTATCATGATAGTTTTAATTCAGCACGCACTTTAACACGGACGGTTAATTTAATTGCCTTCGGCAGCCCTGATATCACATCACCAAACAGCCAGACAGGTCCTGGATATTACGGACCATGCTGACCCCCCTCCTCCGGTGAAATTGACTGAGTATTTTACGGATTTTCCTGTTAGTTTTTCATGACAGTCCGGCAGATGCTGACCCCCTAAAGTTGAAAAAGCGGTATAA
>CAIMVD010000355.1 GCA_903844815.1 uncultured Bacteroidota bacterium
AATTCTAGGCATATCTCTACTCGACAAAACGCCTGTAAAAGAGCTACTTACAAATATAGATTACAAAAATGTCAAAGAGCTAGGATATAAACAACTGTCACTCAGTCTCTTTTAACGAGACAGTAGTGACCCAAATTCTAATATTATCGCTAAATAGAGTCTGTCTGTAAACTATCCATTTTTTTAATTCTCATTTGCGAGATCTGCCATGCCGTTGGCAAAATTTAGTATTTTTTGGGGCCGGCTTGAAAATTTTCCATTTAACCTATTGAAAATGTTAATAAAACGCGAAAAATTGTTAACATCCACTGATTTTTCGAACGCCAACCCCATTCAGATCAATTTGTCTGTCAATTTAATGCCTTTTTGCTTTACTTTTCAGGCAATCTCTGCTATTCTGTGCAAAGTCATGTTCGTCAGAACCCTGAAATTGTAAGCCAGGATGCTCCACATAACTTTTGACTGAAAATGTTCCCATCCTTTCCAGTTGCAGACTCTAAGGTCAAACCCTCTTTTAAGATTTGAAATGACTGCTTCAATACCGCTACGCCATTTCTTTAACATGGTTTCCATTTTGAGACTTGTGGTAATATTTTTCAGACTACCTACAATCTTATTGAAAACAATATTTGTAATACCTTTTGATTTACAGTGTTCTACGTTCTCTTTGCTTGCATATCCCCCATCGGTGACCAAGTCACGTGGTATCCTGTCATAGTTGAGTAAAACCCTGTCGACAGAAGGTTTTAATAACGATTTGTCAGATGGGTTGCCCGCTGGTATATCACAATCAATAATCATGTTGCTCTTTCCTGTTGACAGGTTAACCTTATGACCGAACAAGACCTCGCGACTTCCTTTGACGATAATGTCAGTGTGAAGTTCGTATATTGAGAACAACTTCTGATCGTTTGGTACCGGTTCATCCAGTATCTGCCTGCGATAAGTCATACTGTAAACCTTTTTCATCAATGGTAACAGGGCCCTAAGTTCGATAATCAGGATCCAGGCTTTGACACTGTTGAATTTTTTTTTTACAATATTGGATACCTGATTGATCGATTTTGTAAAGGTGATTAATTGCTTATTAAAAAGATCAACTTGCTTATCCTTTGATTTAGTGATATTTATCTTAAAATAGGTGCTCTTTGCAGATTTGGTATAGTCGATAAACGAGAGCGCCCCCACCTCTTCTTTCAAGTGGCCCAGCAAACGGTGGCTCTCGTGGATGCAATCCCATACGAGGGAATTGTTGGTTGGGTAGTGAATATTACTTTTGACAACGGTGCTGTCCTGCCTGAGCTTGCTTATATCTTCATATCCTTCATCGACGGCCAGTTTTACGATCGCTACCATTACTTCATGAAGCGAAGAGGCAGTAATCCTGGAAATGTACTTCTGAAAGGTCTGGAAACAAAAAGGTTCACGCATATCAAGCTTTATAAATGTAGCGCATATACGAGAATCGCTTTGTGCATATTCAAGATCGCGGTAGTCATAACCTTTCATCTCTTTGTATATTGCTGCACGTACAATCTGCTCCACAGTTGGAGTGTCTTTACGTCCAAATACACTAATATCTTCATTACCAACAATATCAGATTTAAAATTCTGATATATTTCAGGATGTAGCTCAAGAATTGTATCGATCACACCAAATTCGGGATTCTTAGACCAATCCGATTTTTCAAATTTCAACACCCATTCACTATAGAATTTCATAAGTGTAGCTATCTTTAATTCGACAACAAGATACAAAGAAGATTTTTTAAAACCAAAGATATATACTTGATATTCAAATATTTTATATATTACAGACAGACTCTAATTAAAGACC
>CAIMVD010000356.1 GCA_903844815.1 uncultured Bacteroidota bacterium
CTTAACATTAATTATGTCAAAGAAAAGTTTAATTGAAAGAGAAAAAAAGAGAAGACTATTAGTACGTAAGTATTTTTTAGTACGAAAATATTTGAAGTCTGAGTTAATTCGTTCACAAAATTTCGACGATAAACTTAACTATTCTTTTAAATTGCAAAGATTACCGAAAAATAGTTCGCCATCTAGAATTTTGTGATATTCTGTTTAGATTCAATATAACTGAGTTTGAGTTTTTATTATCTCTTTGGTAAAAATGTTTTTCCATTTAGTTCATAATAGGTGTATGGTTACTGGTAGGCCTAGAGGATTTTATAGATTCTTTCGTTTATCTAGGCATGTGCTTCGTGAAATGGCTCATACAGCCAATTTGCCTGGCGTTACAAAGTCAAGTTGGTAATATTTAATTCTTCTATGTTATAATCTAGAAGTGAGTGAAAGGCGGGCGTCGCCAAGTGGTAAGGCAAAGGACTGTGACTCCTTTATTCGCGGGTTCGATTCCCGTCGTTCGCCTTCTGTATTGTTATAATACATAGGGCTCAGTAGCTCAGTGGTAGAGCAGGGGATTCATAAGCCCTTGGTCACAGGTTCGAGTCCCGTTTGAGCCAAATTCTTCTGGCGTCTTTAGTTCAGTTGGTAGAACGTAGGTTTCCAAAACCTGATGTAGTAGGTTCAAATCCTACAGGACGTGAGATTTGCCCCCATCGTCTAGAGGCCTAGGACATCTCCTTTTCACGGAAACAACGGGGATTCGAATTCCCCTGGGGGTATTTTGCGGGTATAGCTCAGTTGGTAGAGCGTAGTCCTTCCAAGTCTAATGTCGCGTGTTCGAATCACGTTGCCTGCTTTGTAAAGAATGTAAATGTTTTTATTTTTTTAATATACATATGGGATTACCTTGGTATCGTGTTGTGACTTTAATATTTATTTTTATAGTAGTAATTTACTGTATGTTTACCTTTTAAGTTTCTAAAAAATTTTGTTATTTTATTTTCATACGGTTGTTTTAAATGATCCAGGACGTTTAATTTCTGTTCATTTAATGCATACTGCATTAGTTTCTGGTTGGGCAGGTTCTATGGCACTTTATGAACTGGCTATTTTTGACCCATCTGATCTTGTTTTAAATCCAATGTGGCGTCAGGGAATGTTTGTCTTGCCTTTTATGACTCGCTTAGGAGTTACAAAATCATGGGGAGCCTGGAGTGTAGATGGTCAAGCTTTTTCAAATCCAGGTTTTTGGAGTTATGAAGGCGTGGCTGCAGCTCACATTGTTTTATCTGGTTTATTATTTCTAGCTGCTATATGGCATTGGGTTTATTGGGATTTACAATTGTTCCGTGATCCAAGAACTGGTGATCCTGCTTTGGATTTACCGAAGATCTTTGGTATCCATTTATTCCTTTCAGGTTTACTTTGTTTTAGTTTTGGTGCTTTCCACGTTACTGGTTTATTCGGTCCTGGTATTTGGGTATCAGATCCTTATGGTATTAGCGGAGGTATTTCTCCTGTTACTCCTTCTTGGGGTGCTGAAGGGTTTGATCCTTATAACTATGGTGGTATAGCGTCTCATCACATTGCAGCAGGAATACTAGGTATTATTGCTGGTTTATTCCATTTAACAGTTCGACCACCTCAAAGACTTTATAAAGTACTACGTATGGGTAATATTGAAACAGTTCTTTCTAGTAGTATTGCTGCTGTTTTCTGGGCTGCTTTTGTTGTTGCGGGTACTATGTGGTATGGTTCAGCTGCTACTCCTATTGAGCTTTTCGGTCCTACTCGTTATCAATGGGACAAAGGTTATTTTCAGCAAGAAATACAAAAGCGAGTACAAGACGGTTTATCAAACGGTCTTTCAGCTTCTGAAGCATGGAATACTATACCTGAAAAGTTAGCTTTTTATGATTATATTGGAAATAATCCAGCTAAAGGAGGATTATTCCGTTCAGGACCTATGAATAATGGAGATGGAATAGCTGTTGGTTGGTTAGGACATGCTTCTTTCTCTGATAAAGAAGGAAATGAGCTTTTCGTTCGTAGAATGCCGACTTTCTTTGAGACTTTTCCTGTTCTATTAATTGATCAGAATGGAATTGTTCGCGCAGATATCCCTTTCCGTCGTGCAGAATCTAAGTATAGTATTGAGCAAGTTGGTGTTACTGTTCGCTTCTTTGGTGGTGAGTTAGATGGTTTAACATTTAATGATGTTGCAACTGTTAAAAAGTATGCTCGTCGTGCTCAACTTGGTGAAATCTTTGAATTTGATCGTGCTACATTAGAGTCTGATGGGGTTTTCAGAAGTAGTCCTAGAGGTTGGTTTACTTTTGGTCATCTTTCTTTTGCTTTAATCTTTTTCTTTGGTCATATTTGGCATGGTGCTAGAACTATTTTCCGTGATGTATTTGCCGGAATTGATCCTGATTTAGAAGAGCAAATTGAATTTGGTGCTTTCCAGAAGTTAGGTGATATTACAACTAGAAAGCAAACTGTCTAGTTTTATTATTGTACACGTGTGAAGTTTATTTTTTTTTAATTTATATTTATGGAAGCATTAGTTTATACATTTTGTGTGGGACGAAGTTGCAAATCTTTAATAAAAGGGTTTTGTATAATTAAGCTTAATTATTGCTATTCAAAATAAACTTCTTTTATATTATTTAATATGTCTTTA
>CAIMVD010000357.1 GCA_903844815.1 uncultured Bacteroidota bacterium
AATTTCAGACACTTCGAAAAACAGTTTCAGTTCCCAGGGGAGATGCTTAACAGTGTACTTATTTTCTCTGGAAGGATCATTGTGCTCCCCAATACGCCTGACTACATCGGAAGTCATCCCAGTGTAGTACTTATCTGACTTTGTGCTGTATATGATATAGATATAAAACATAGCAGCAAATAAAAAGGAGACAATTTTCATTATCTCCTTATTTTGCTCCCCAGGTAAGACTCGAACTTACGACCCACGGATTAACAGTCCGTTGCTCTAACCAACTGAGCTACTGAGGAATTTTAATTTCAAAAGAACATCTCCTTTTTCGCTGGGCAAAACTAAGCTCTTTTGCTGAATTAAACAATATCTTTGGCAAAAAATTTTAAAATGAAAAATATTCTCGGAATTGGTAATGCCCTGGTTGATGTAATGACGATAATAAACGATGATAAGATACTGGAATCGTTCAGTTTACCAAGAGGCAGCATGCAGCTTGTCGACAGAACTCAATCTGAAAACATTAAGAATGGTACATCCGACTGCAAAAAAAGTCTCAGTTCAGGAGGCTCCGCTGCAAATACAATTCATGGTCTCGCCAAACTTGGAAATGATTCAGGCTTCATAGGATCGGTAGGGAAAGACGAAACCGGTGACTTTTTCGAAAATGACATGGTATCTGCAGGAGTGAAAACGTTTCTGACAAGGAGAAATTCAATTACCGGTACTTCGGTAGCAATAGTTTCACCCGATTCCGAACGAACAATGGCAACTCACCTTGGTGCCGCAGTTGAACTGGATTCATCTGACCTTAATCCTGATTTTTTTAAACCTTATAACATCCTTTACCTCGAGGGATACCTTATCCTGAATAAACCTTTGGTAATAAAAGCGTGTGAGCTGGCTAAAGCGAACGACATGAAAGTCGCAATCGACCTGGCAAGCTATAATGTCGTCGAAGCTAATCTTGCCGATTTTACTGAGATTATTGAAAAATATGTCGACATAGTTTTTGCAAACGAAGAGGAAGCAAAATCATTTACCGGATGTTCTCCTCTTGAGGCGCTGAATATTATTTCCGGCATGTGTGAAGTGGCAGTTGTAAAAGTAGGAAGGGAAGGTTCGCTAATCAAACGGGGAGAAGAAATTATTAAAGTCGGAACAATCAATGTTAAAAGTGTGGATACTACAGGAGCAGGCGATCTATATGCCTCAGGTTTCCTCTATGGATACGCAGGTGGTTTCTCTCTTGAGAATTGCGGACAATTTGGATCTGTTCTTGCAGGTAACGTAATCGAAGTCATTGGCGCCAAGATGGATGAAACACGCTGGAGTAAAATCATAGAAACACTGCAGAAGGGTTTTAATGAGGACGATCAGCTTTGACAATTAAACCCTGTGCTATGAAATATGATTGGAAAAAAGATGATAAACAGTACTATCTTCCCAAAGTCCGCCCGGAAACGATAGTTATGCCCGAATTCAGATTTTTTTCAATTGAAGGAAAGGGCAATCCGAATGATGACTTTTTCGCAGAATACATAGGAGTGCTGTATTCATTATCCTATGCTGTTAAAATGAGCCCAAAACAGGGTTTTGCCCCAAAAGATTATTTTGACTATACCGTCTTTCCTCTTGAGGGCGTCTGGGATATTGATGATGACGCTAAAAACAATTTCAACGGAATAATCGATAAAAACTCCCTGGTCTTTAAACTAATGATCCGACAACCCGGTTTTGTAACAAATGATTTTGCGCTTGAATCAATTGAAAGAACGAAAAAGAAAAAACCACATGTCCTGTTAAATAATGTAAAATTTGAAGCTATAGAGGAGGGACTATGTGTTCAAATGCTTCATTCAGGCAGCTATGACAATGAACCGGTAAGTTTTAAGATGATGGAGGAGTTCACAACCCTGGAAAATCTGAAAAGAACCAGCCACAGGCACAGGGAAATTTATCTGTCTGATGCCAGAAAAGTACCAGCAGAAAAACTAAAAACTGTCTTAAGATTTCAGGTGAAACCATAAAATTAAGATTAACATGCTTACTGAAATTCATCCCAGGCTTCCTATGCGAAATAAAGCATCTACCCGTGACTTCTATTTAAACAAACTGGGTTTTCAGGAATTTGGAAATACTGATTACGAAGGCTATCTGATGGTTCAGAAAGATAAGATTCAGATCCACTTTTTTGAGTTTAAGGACCTTGATCCGAATGAAAATTATGGACAGGTATATATTCGGACTGATGAAATAGACCTGTGGTACAAACTGGCAATTGATAAAAAAACAAACATCCCCGAAGCCGGTCATTTACAAATCAAACCATGGATGCAAAAGGAGTTTTCGATACTTGATCCTGACAACAATTTGCTTACTTTAGGACAGAGTTTGTTGTAAAATCTCAATTATATTTATGGATGCTGTGAATCATCCGCAGATGAACATTATAATTCGAACCGATGGAACCTAAAGAGATTGAATTTAAAAGAAGTATTAACCTGAGCACCGGGATCTCGCTGGTAGCCGGGTCGATGATCGGATCCGGGATTTTTATAGTCTCAGCCGATATCGGAAGGATGCTTGGCTCTCCCCTTTATCTTCTGCTAATCTGGGCAATCACCGGGCTTCTTACTATCATTGCTGCCCTTAGCTATGGGGAACTTGCAGGAATGATGCCGAAGGCAGGTGGTCAGTATGTCTACCTCAAGGAAGCATATAACCCTCTGATGGGCTTCCTTTACGGGTGGACGTTCTTTCTTGTAATTCAGACTGGAACTATTGCTGCTGTCGCTGTGGCATTCGCAAAATTTTCAGGTGTAATTTTCCCTGTTTTCAGTGAAAAAAATATACTTCTAAGCATTTCAGGCTTCCAGATCTCTGCTGCACAGTTGCTTGCAATTGCCAGTATCATACTCCTAACCTTTATCAACTACAGGGGAATTAAAAATGGGAAGATTATTCAGCTGAGCTTTACGATTACGAAAGTGATCGCCCTCGCAGCGCTTATCCTGCTCGGATTCATAGCCACAACAAAGAGTAACTTCTGGTCGATGAATTTTACCGGTTTCATGGAGACCTCAACAACAACAGTTGCAAAAGATGGTTCCATATTAAAAATCACTGAAATCGGCGGGATGGCCTTACTGGCTGCCATGGGAGTAGCAATGGTAGGATCGCTTTTCTCGAGCGATGCCTGGAATAACATCACTTTCATTGCAGGCGAAATGAAAAACCCAAAAAGAAATATCCCTTTAAGCCTCTTCTGGGGAGTACTTATTGTTACAATAATCTATATACTCACAAATATCTGTTACCTGTTATTGCTTCCACTCTACGGAGACCCTGCATCGGCAGATGTGATTGGCAGGGGAATCCAGTTTGCCGCATCCGACAGGGTTGGGGTGGCAGCAGCATACCGGATCTTCGGCGAATCCTCAGCAATCATCATGGCTCTGCTCATTATGGTTTCCACTTTTGGCTGCAACAACGGTCTGATTCTTTCCGGAGCCAGAGTTTATTATACAATGGCAAACGACGGATTATTCTTTAAACAGGTCGGGAAAATGAATAAATATGCCGTACCGGGAATTGCCCTGATATTCCAGGCTATCTGGGCAAGCCTGCTTTGTCTTTCCGGGAAATATGGCGACCTTCTCGATTATGTTGTCTTTGCTGTCCTTGTTTTTTACATTCTGACAATTATCGGTCTGTTTAGGCTCAGGAAGATAAAACCAGATGAAGAGAGGCCTTATAAAGCCTTTGGATACCCTGTGCTGCCGGCTATCTATATTGCTGCTGCTACCTTTATCTGCATCGACCTTATTGTAATGAAGCCAAATTATACCTGGCCCGGCATAATAATCGTCCTTCTGGGTATTCCTGTCTATTTCTATGCAAATAAAAAGAAATCGATCTGAGACTTCGTTTGACCCGTAATAGTTAAGGCAAAATGAACTTGGATTAAGTTGCCTGCTGAATTAAAAAAATATAAATATTAAAAATAAACCCGTAATTTTGTGGTCTGAATCAGATCTCCTATAATTTTGAGTTTAAAACCGCTATTCTCAGATCAAAAAAGAGATTTAGCTTAAAGAA
Organism: uncultured Bacteroidota bacterium; assembly: GCA_903844815.1. Lineage (GTDB taxonomy): Bacteria > Bacteroidota > Bacteroidia > Bacteroidales > VadinHA17 > LD21. The sequence continues at coordinate 4,093 of CAIMVD010000357.1, forward strand.
GAAAACCTACACAGAACAATGGAATATCCAGGAAGAACCAAATGGGCCATCGACACGGCACACAGTGAAATATCATTCAAGGTAAAATACCTCATGATAACAAACATAAAAGGTACATTTAAGGACTTCAGCGCCTCGGTTTATACAACTGATAATAATTTCATAACTTCCGACATTGACTTCAGCCTTATTACTGAATCGGTCGATACCGGAATGGCCGACAGGGATGTACATCTCAAGAGTCATGACTTCTTCGATTCTGAGAACCACAGAAACATTTCATTTACAGGTAAAAACATAGAAAAGGCCGGATCGGACAAATATAAGCTTGTTGGCGATCTTACAATTAAAGATATAACACGCGAGGTTAAACTTGATGTTGAATTTGCTGGTCTTATGAAAGATCCATGGGGAAATGAGAAGGCAGGTTATACAATTGAAGGCAAAATCAACCGGAAGGACTGGGACCTTAACTGGAATGCTGCCCTGGAAGCCGGCGGATTCCTGTTAAGCGATGATGTTAAGATTCTTTGCGAAGTTCAGCTTGTAAAACAGGATGTGACCCAGAAAAAAGAAAAACCAGTACTTCAAGAGACTGACATTCAGGATGATCTTGAAACAGAGGACAGTGATGAAATTGAATAAAGGCTATCTTAAAAAAGTATGAAAACTACCCGACGTCACTTTCTGAAGGATTCAGCCATTTTAACGTCGGGACTTTTCCTTATTCCCGGTAATATTTCCGCCCTTGCAGCCTCGGCAGGCATCTTCCTCGACAAGATCGGGATATCCACTTCCATTGCGAATAACGGCATATTAGCCGATGCAGGATATACCTTTGTAGAAGAAAATGTCAGAAACTTCCTTGTTCCTGCCGAATCTGAGACAGTATTCGAAGAAAAACTTTCCCTCATCAGGCAATCGAAGCTTCCCGTAGAGGCCTGCAACGTCTTCCTGCCCGGAAACCTTAAATGCACAGGACCTGCCATTCTTCATGATGAAATTGTTAACTGGAGCGAAACTGCATTCCGAAGGGCAAAAGTCGCTGGAGTGAAAACAATTGTCTTTGGCAGCGGAGGCGCCAGGGCAATACCAGAAGGGTTCTCCAGGGAAGAGGCTAAGAAACAATTTATTTCACTATGCGGAAAAATAGCCCCAATTGCTAAAAAATATGATGTGGTGATTTCTCTGGAACCCCTGAACAGGAAAGAGTGCAACTTCATTAATTCAGTTGCCGATGGTGCAGAGATTGTGGAAGCAGTGGATCATAAAAACTTCCGGCTGCTTGCCGATATCTATCACATGCTTATGGAGAATGAAAGTCCCTCGGAGATTGCGAAATATGGCCATCTTATCTTTCACACGCATATCGCTGAAAAAAACGGAAGGTCAGCTCCCGGCGTTAATAACGAAGATTTCATCCCCTATTTCAGGGCATTGAAAGAAGCTAAATTCAAAGGCCGTATGGCAATTGAATGTTCATGGAAAAACCTTGAAGAACAAGCGGCTCCTGCCCTCAGGATAATGAGAAGCCAGCTTGCGTCGGTTTAGGCTGCTTTTTTAACCTTGTATCCCTTTATCCCAAAGAATACTATATAGACGAAACAGGCGAGCGGCATTAAAAATCCTATTGCCATACTCGAATTATCGGCAATCCAGCCCATAAACATTGGCAATATAGCTCCTCCGACTATCGACATCACAAGGAATGACGATGCTTTTTTTGTCAGTGGTCCCATTCCCTTTATTCCAAGGGCAAAAATAGTCGGGAACATTAACGACATGAAAAAATAGGTCGAGAAAAGAGCCACTACTGAGATCCAACCAAGCCCGGCAACAACTAGTCCCATCATTAATACATTCATGAAGGCGTACAAGGCAAGAAGCCTGTTTGGCCTCATAATTCTCATAAAAATAGTACTTCCTGTAAACCTTCCAAGCCAGAACAATCCCATTCCCCCGAAACCAAGAATCTGGGCTGCCTGTGCGTTGGTCAATGATGGCAGTTCCTCCGTAACATAATTTATAAAAAAACTATTTACACCTGTCTGGGCAGCTACATATAAAAACTGGGCGATGACAGCAAACACAAAATGTGGATGTTTCAGAAGATCCTTGAGTTTGGATTCTGCTACGTCAGCTTCACTATGTGAAGAATTAGCGTCCTCTTTGATTTCAGGCAGTTTAACGCGCCAGATGAAAAAGGCTACTATCAGAACAAGTGCCCCGATCAGCATATATGGCAAGGCTATTGAAGCGAATTTATTTGTATCGCCATTACCTGAAAAAATGAGCATCCCTCCGACAAGCGGTCCGGCAATCCATCCCAGCCCGTTGAATGACTGTGAAAAATTAATCCTTCTCTCTCCGAACTCCGGCGGTCCCAATACTGTAGTATAAGGGTTGGCGGCTGTTTCAAGACAGGTGAGTCCGCATGCAATAACAAAAAGGCAGAAGAGGAAACTTCCGAATGTCTGGGTAATAGTAGCTGGTAACATGAGGAAGGCGCCAACTGCAAAAAGCAGCAATCCGAAAAGGATTCCTCGCTTGTATCCGAATTTTTGCATCAGGAAACCCGCAGGCAAAGCCATAAGGAAGTAACCACCGTAAAAGACAAACTGCACAAAAGCCGATTTTGCTTTCGACATATTAAGCAATTCCTGGAAGTGCTTGTTTAGAACATCGAGACATCCGTGTGCAAAACCCCAGAGGAAAAAAAGGCTCGTTACAAGTATGAAAGGAATGAGATAATCGCGGTAAACGAGATTTTTATTCTCTGCCGGTGCTGCGGATACGGTTGCCATAATCTATATCTTTTAATGTATACAAGATTGCTCTGATTTCCGACTTTACCAAAAATTGTGGCAAGTATTTTCCCTCCATAGCTGCGTAGCCAAAAAACAAGGAACTTACACAGAGGGACACAGAGAATCACAGAGGGACAGAGAGTGAAAACAAAAAAAAGAGACCTCATAAAGGTCTCAATTACTTATTTTGCCTGGAAGTCAGGTGATATTCCGGCAATAAATGTTTAATATTAGTTGACAAGCAGACTTACTTTCAACCTGAAATCATCATAAATTGTTTTGTCGCCCAGATTATCAAAAAATGAGCCCGAGCCGTACTTGACATTGTATTTTGTCCTGTCAATGTCAATATTTGTAAAGAACCAAACTCCGTCGTCTTTTTTCTGCATGGTTGCCTTGATCTCAACAGGATTAGTTACGCCTTTGATTGTAAGTGTCCCTTTTGCAACACCGGTTCCCTTTTCAAAAGGCGTGCTTTCATTAATGACAAGTTTTGAAACCGGAAAGTTTGTGGCATCAAAAAAATCACCCGACTTAAGGTGTCCTTCAAGGCGTTCATTTCCTTCACTGTCTTTTATGGTAGTCATGTCGATGTCAAACTCACCACCAACAATTTTGTTGTCTTTAATTGTCAGCGATCCTGCTTTAAGCTTTATGGTTCCGCTGTGCTGCCCTGTTACCTTTTCACCGGTCCAGGCAAATGTCGATTTTTCTGTAACTGCATTATACTTCTGCTGTGCTCCGGCAGAGATGAAAAACAATCCTGTGATTGTTACTAATAATAATATTCTTTTCATTTTCCTAAAATTTATTTTTAACATAAACATCAGTTTGTGATATTATGTTCAAATTGCATTTTAGAAAAAACAATTTCTTCCGTCTCGTTTAGATTTTTTTGATATTTAATCCGCCGCTGATCTCGAAGATCATACCTGTGGAAAAATTCCAGTCGCCACGGGCGAGGGAAGCTATGGCTTTACCAATATCTGATGGGACCCCCCACCGTTTCTGGGGAACTAGGCCATCACCTATCATCTTGTCAAATTTATCCTTTATCCTGGCAGTCATATCAGTTTCAATTATTCCAGGCCTAATCTCAAACACCAGAATGTCTTCATGTGAAAGCCTGTCGGCAAAGATCATCGAGGCCATGCTCAAACCAGCCTTTGAGATGCAGTATTCTGACCTTCTTGGAGTTGAATGCACAGCCGAAACTGACGTGACAAACACTATTACAGGCCTGTAGTTTTCAATCTGTCCTTTAAGCCAAATCATTTCCCGGGCTATTTTCTGGGCGAAAAAAACCGGCCCCTTGAGATTTATATTCATCACCCTGTCGTAACTCTCCTCGGTCATTTCAAGCAGATCGTTTCTGAGAAGAGGAATAACTCCCGCATTGTTGATCAGAACATCAATCCGGCCAAACCGTTCAAGAATGTTTGCTACAGCTTCACTGTGGCAGTTTGTACAGGCAATATCGAAGCCGACAGGAAAAAACTGCGCACCCAGCTTTTCAACTTCGGGTCTGACGTTTCCCATTCCTTCACTGTCAACAGAGCGGGCTATTGCTGCAATATCATACCCCTCAGCCGCAAGAGAAACTGCAACTGACCTTCCAATTCCTCTGCTGGCACCTGTAATTACTGCTACAGGTCGATCATTCATGGGCTAGATTATTATCAGGTTTTTCAGAAAATCCGGTCCAAAGATAATAATTTGCCAGACTATCAGGACATGGAAAAAATTATCTTTCTGACAATATTTCTGCAACTTTTAATGAGAAGGAAATGTAACTAACAAATAATTACCGATTATTGCCATAATTGACCGATCGGGGACTAATCCACGTAAGATGGGATAAAGCTCCTGAATAATACTTAATCAACCCCATGAAGATCAGTGTACGGACAAAAAGCTTGGGAACATAAAAGAAAAAAACTCCGGGTATTGCTGTAATACCCAACGAAATAAGATTATTAATAACTAGGAAAACCTGAATTAATACCTTCTCAATTCCGCTTTTATGCTTGCTTATATAAAGATGCCTTGAGATATGTACCTCGGTTTTTGTAAGGGTTGCCGTTTTCAGGTTTATCCTTGAGCTGCCTCCATGGTTATGCTCAATGGTGATCTTCCTGCAATATGCCACCTCCATATTAAGATTTCTGACTCTCCTGCAGAGATCCACATCCTCAAAGTACATCCAGAAATCTTCATCTAATCCATTAACTCGAATAAAGTTAGCAGAGCTCATCATAACCACTGATCCAGAGATCCAGTCAGGAAAACTCACCTCCCCACCTATTTTCTTTCCACTTCTTTTTCGTGTCTTAAAAACAGCCCTCTGCAGGCCTGTAAGGTTCAGGAAACGGGGAAATTCTCCCGTCACGATGCACTCCTTTCCTTTTTCATTAACCTGTTTGCAGGAGACAATCCCATAATGAGGATTATTTTTTGCAGTGAAAAGCAGCTTCTCAATCTCCTTTTCACTGGCAACAGTGTCGGGATTCAATATGAGAAAATAACTTCCGTTTGCATTCCTTGCTGCCAGGTTACATCCATTTGCATAACCGCCGTTTATTTGATTATGAATGAACCTGAACTTATTGAAGCGCTTTTCAATCTCTCTTATCATTTCATCATCCGACTTGTTATCGACAACAATAACTTCGAATGAGAATTTCTCACCACTGAAAGAATCAAGTGACTCAAGGCACTTCACAAGACGATTCCAGCCTTTGTATGAAACGATCAGTATGGATAGGTCTGTCATAGCACCTGAATTTGTTCTTTAAATAAATGTTTCGCGTTCATGGTTTCCTACTTTTCCGCTGGCGCGGATTTGCAATCCGTGCTTCTCACTTACTTCCGCTGGCGCGGATTTGCAATCCGTGCTTCTCACTTACTTCCGCTGGCGCGGATTTGCAATCCGTGCTTCTCACTTACTTCCGCTGGCGCGGATTTGCAATCCGTGCCAAACCAATTATTTTATTTCTTCATCAGGATATGTTCTTTCTGGCCCCGATTGCAAATCGGCGCCAGCATCTAAATTATCTCCTTTCCCATCACTCAAAATCTCCTCCTCATTCTCTTCCAACCACTCGTATCTGGGTTTTTGGAGTCCTACATTCCTGAACCAGATCGCCAATAAAATGCCTGAAAAGAATCCCAGCATATGCGATTCCCAGGAGACATTCTCATGAATCCCGGGGAAAATACCCCATACCATTGATCCGTAAAGAAAAACAATAAGGAGCGACAAAGCAATAAGCCTGAAATGCCTTCTTAATATCCCGCTGAAAAAAAGGAAAGATGCAAGCCCGTAAATGAGTCCGCTTGCACCAATATGCCAGGCCTCCCTTCCGGCCAGCCATACAAGAAAACCGGTGAGTAAATAGTTAAGAATGAAAACCCTTACAGCGACTTCCGAATAGAAATAAAAAAGGGCCATTGAAAGAAAGAACAGAGGCAATGTATTATTGAACAGGTGTTTAAAATCGGCATGAATAAAGGGGGAGAAGATTATCCCTTTCAATCCTGTTTTTGCGAGGGGATAAATCCCGAATGAATAGAAGTCAGCATTAAAAGCCAGCTCCGTAAGTTTGACAAGCCACATCAGAACAACGAAGATTCCGGGGATAATCATGCTTAAACGCAACTTCTTCATGAAAAAGTCGCCTTCGGTTTTAATATCTGGATTGTTGTCTGACACAGTCAATTCTCATTTCCCATCGCCATCTCTGAATCTAAGAATTCCTTCCCGGAAAAATAATCCCTGCCGACTGCCTTATTCTGTCGAGTGTATTCATAAGGCCCATTGTGAAGGAATGAGGAACAACATCGCTCTGGATCTTGCCTTCATCGATGCATTTCATTACCTCCATTGCCTCAAAGTGATAACCCATGCCCTCGGGCAGATATGATTGTTTTTTGGGCTCTTCTCCATTCATCGCAACCACAAGCTTTTGCGACATGTCGCGTTCACGTGAAAAGAACAGATTCCCGTTTTCACAGAATAGGTCGCAGCCTATGCCGGCCAGGGTACGGAATGAACTATATAAAGTTGCCATCCTCCCGTCGTTGTAACCGAAAATAATGCTTATTGATTCTTCAGAACCTGTTTCGGAAAACAGCGCCTTTGCCATTACTTCATCTGGAATACCCATAAAATACAATGCATCAATCACCGGATAGATTCCGATGTCGAGAAGTGAACCTCCCCCAAGTGAAATATTGAATTTCCTGTCATCAGCATTAAAAGGAGCCTGGAATGAAAATCTTGCATCAAGATGGATCAGTTTTCCTGCAGTACCAGCCTTAAGGATCTCCATAGTCTTTTTGTAGGCAGGCTGAAAGGGAGGCCACAGGGCATCCATAAGGAAAACTCCCCGGCGTATCGATTCGGCAATCATCTCCTCAGCCTCACTGCTGTTCAAAGCAAATGCCTTTTCACACAAAACAGCCTTTTTGTTCTTCAGGCATAGCATAGTATGTTCAAAATGATGGGAATGGGGAGAAGCTATATATATGATATCAATTGCCTCATCCTCAGCGAGCTCTTCATAGCTGCCATACGACTTCTTAAATCCGAAATCTGAGGCAAACTGCCTCGAACGCTCAGGGTCGCGCGATCCTACCGCATATAATTCAACATTCTCGAGCAATTTAAGTCCGCGAGTGAATTTCGCCGCCATTTTGCCCGGAGCCAGGATGCCCCATTTGTACTTCTTCATCGATGTTCGATTAAATTTTTGATAAATATATAAATAAGTTGCCTGAGATACAGGCAGTACCTGCAATATTTGGAAGCTGAAAAAAATTCAGGAATGTTTTTTTAATAATTTTAGTACTATGTATTGCATAGTATAATTAATTATTCATATCTTTGCATTGTCATGTTGTAATAATTATACAGTAGTAAATAAAAAACAGAACTATGAAAATTACAGTAAGCATTAATCTCGGAGGATATTCATTCAACATCGATGAAGACGCTTACGCCGAGCTTAAGATGTACCTTAAGAATCTTGAACTGCATTTTGCCTCGGAGGAAAGCTCTTCAGAAATCCTTTCCGACATTGAATCACGGCTGTCAGAGCTTTTCCGTGCAAAAATCACGACCTACAAGCAGGTGGTTAACATTGACGATGTCCGCCAGGCAATTTCAGTAATGGGCACTCCTGAAGACATTTCGGACAGCGAAGGGCCCACCGCCCGCGAAAAATTCTCTTCCCCCGGCTATCACAGGATGTACCGCGATATCGACCACAGGGTTATAGGCGGTGTATGCTCGGGAATGGGAGCCTATTGGGATATTGACCCGGTAATTGTAAGGGTGATCTTTGTTGCAATTACACTAGCAGGGGGCATCGGAGCCCTGGTATACTTAATCCTTTACGTTGTGCTGCCCGAAGCAAGAACAACGGCTCAGAAGATAGAGATGAAAGGAAACCCTGTCAATATCCATAATATAACTGACGCGGTAAAAAAGGAATTCAACACTGTGAGAAAAAACATGAAGCTGTAGAATCAGCGGTACCATACAATAAATGTGAAATAACTAAAATCAGATATCATGGATTTGGAAAACACAAAAGCTCAGATGCGCAAAGGGATACTGGAATATTGCATCCTTTCGGTACTTTCCAGGAGTTCCTGTTATGCCAGCGATATAATAAAGGAACTGAAAGAAGTAAAGGTAATAGTTGTCGAAGGCACCCTTTACCCGATACTGACCAGGCAGAAAAATGCCGGTCTGCTAAGTTACAGATGGGAAGAGTCGCAGCAGGGGCCTCCGCGAAAATATTACGAGCTCACTGACGATGGCCGGACTTACCTGGTGGAACTCGACAGATCATGGCTGGAACTAGTAGAATCAGTAAGTCAGATAAGGACCAGATAACTAATAATTAACCATTTAAAACTAAAAATAATGGATAAGACAATAAATATAAATCTGGCCGGCACACTTTTTCAGATTGATGAAGAGGCATTCAAAATAATACGCGACTGGCTCCAGGCAATCAATAACCGTCTGAGGAATGAACCGGGAGGTCCGGAAACCATAGAAGATATCGAATCAAGGGTTGCAGAGATTCTGCGTTCGCAGAGAGGTACTGCCGGCGTCATCTCGAAAGAAAACGTTGAAGCGATGATAGCCATTATTGGCAGACCTGAGGATTTTGAAACTCCTGATGGATATTCCGGGGAACCTGTCTATTCACAACCCCGAAAAAGGATGTACCGTAATCCTGACGACATGATAATAAGCGGCGTTTGCGGCGGAATCGGAGCTTATCTTAATATCGATCCTGTTCTGTTCAGAATACTCTTCGTCATATTCACAACCTTCGGAGTTGGGGCTTTCGTATACATTATTCTCTGGATAGCGCTCCCTACTGCCAACACCGATGCCAGGAAAAAAGAGATGTATGGCAACTCTTACAATTCTGCAATGTCATACAAAAACAGGGAAGTTACACTTGCAGCTTCCGGCACAACCGTTTATAATTCCGGTTACTACAACAGCTCCCGCATTGGAAACGCTTTCAATGAAATTTTCAGCGCAATTGGAAGGGTACTTTTCATAATAATGAGGCTATTCCTTATCCTCACTGGTATATTGCTGGTTCTTACAGGATTTCTTGTAATACTCTCCCTTGTTTTGGTTTTGGTTTTCAAATTGCCGGGAATGTTTTCACCTAATGACTCAACGATTCACTTTCTTTATTTCCGTGATTTCCTGAATTATGTAATCAGCCCGGCAGCTGCTCCCTGGATAATCTTACTGACTCTCCTTGCAGTCATCCTTCCAATGCTAGCCTTAATCTATTGGGGTGTAAAAATGATTTTCTGGTTCAGGGCCAGAGACGGCATTTTCAGTCTTGCAGGACTTGTATTATGGGTCCTTAGCGTTACTTTACTTGCAGTTCTCATGTTTAACGAAGGGATTAGCTTCGAAAGAACAGGCAGATCGAGTTCCCAGCAATTGATAACCAGTCCCCCTGACACCCTTTTTATTGCAACCGGACGCAAGTCAGAGGATTTGAATTTAACTAAGGAATTTTCGTTACCAGATAATCAATATTCAGTTTTTATCGATGATGCACAACACAAGCTCTACATTAATTCTGAACTTAATCTCTACGTGAGTGACGGTAAAGATGCAAAGATTGAAATCAGAAAACGCTCATCTGGCCGCACCAGACCGGAAGCTGCAAGAAAGGCAGAATCGCTGGAATATAATTACACCTTCCTTAATGACACGCTTCGGCTTGATGAATACTTTGCTATTCCGGCAGGAAGCAGGTGGAGTGGTGATAATGTAGATATTAATATTTATATTCCGGAGAATACGATACTATATTTCGACAATTATTCTGCTAATTTTTTGGATAAATATATCGACATTAGCTTTACATCCACAGGTGATGAAGTGGAGACTTTTGTTGATTACGATACAGAACCCTGGCAACTTACAGGGAAATACTGGAAAATAACCAGGGAAGGTCTGTCAGAGGCAGAACCCGCAAAGGCAAAATAAAAAATTCATCCTTCAATTACGTTTTGTTTCAGGTTTCCGGTACCGATTCGTCGGTACCGGATTTTTTGTCAGCTCATCCATGCTGCTGTGCTATCCTCCTTTTGGTTTATCACCAGGCTGAATGGGTAAGAACTCCGGTGCCGGTTTCAGGCACCGTTTGCTTCAGTAGTATCGCCCTACCGGTTTCGTTATTTAAAGTGCTTCGCAGCCAATTCAATTAAAGGTGTTTATCTCAGGGTGGATTTTCAGGTTGGGATCCTCGTCATTGAGGAAAGCACATTGCAGGAGGCGAATACCTCACACATCTGCCCATTTACATTTTTACTGCATATAAAATATAGATTGTTTTTAACCTATTTATCACCTATTTTTGCATAATAAATGAAGCAGGCATACGCAAGCTAAAAAATTGATCATGCAAAGAGTAGTACTTGACATACCGGATAACAAAATAAACTTCTTCATGGAGCTTATCGGGAACCTTGGCTTTAAGAAGGTGAAAAGACTCTCTAAGGAGCAAAATGGGTTCATTGATGACTTAAAACATTCCCTGGAAGAGGTTGATCTCCACAGGCAGGGTAAGATCCAATTACAACCAGCAAGGGATTTTTTAAATGAGCTTTAATGTTATTGTCACTACCGGGTTTAAAAAACACGCCAAAAGTATTGGTAAAAAGCATCATTCCTTTAAATCTGATCTTGAAGCACTGATTGGTTCTTTGGAGCAAAAACCTTTACAAGGAGAACCTTTAGGCAAAGACTGTTACAAAATCCGTATGGCCATATCCTCTAAAGGCCAAGGCAAAAGTGGAGGCTCCCGTCTTATTACCTGCGTTAAGATAGTTGATCAAAATGTTTACCTGCTTACTGTTTACGACAAATCAGACAAAGAAAGTATCTCTGACAAAGAACTTGATGACCTGCTTAAAATCGCAGGTCTTCTATAACATAAACCTTGCGGTGAACAGGATTTTGTTTTATCTTATGTGATCCTAATGATTATGTAAATACCTTGGAAAACATTTTTATGAAGCTGGTGCCAGGCCGCCCCGGATATTATACTGGTTATGGTCATACTCAAACCATTTTTCAATATATAAATGGTCTGTTCCTTTGTGGTGTTCCTGTTTGCCGGGTGATGCTCCTACAAGAACTAATGGAAATAAAAGTAATACAATTTAAGATTCTCAACAACTCAATTCAACGCTGTAGTAACAATTTTTCGATATGTCTGTCGGTACCGGATTTTTTATTAAGGTTAATGATATGTTAAACCTAATATTTTAGTTGTACCGCAATATTCCTATATCTACTTTCGTTAGATTTTTTACTAACCCTTTCACATACCAATGAAAACGAAATATTTTCTAATTTTATTTCTTCTAATCTCCTTTCGCTCTTTTTCGCAGGACACAGCAAGCAATGCAGACACACTCCGCAAGGATGCGCTTAATATCTATATGGATGCCAGCGATTATATCAGGAAAGAAATCCCGTTTGTAAACTATGTGCGCGATATTCGCGATGCCGACGTGTATATCATTTCAACGATCCAAAGGACCGGTTCGGGAGGAAATGAATTCACCTATTTTCTCGTTGGACAGAAATCAAATGCCGGCATGAAGGATACAATATCTTTTGTCACCTCCCCTGACAATACCCAGGATGAAATGAGGATAAAGGAAGTTGCAACCCTGAAAATGGGACTAATGCGTTATGTTGCAAGAACACCTCTCTCAAAATACATGAACATAACTTTCACGGAACCACTTTCGGCTACAGTTACAACCGATAAGTGGAAGAGCTGGGTTTACAGGGCATCGTTCAACGGATGGCTTAATGGCCAGCAATCATATAAATCGACCAATGTATTCGGAAACATCTCGGCATCGAAAATTACCGAGGACTGGAAGATAAATATCAGGGCTAACTACGATTACGGTGTAGATAAATTTGATGTCGATAATGATATAATTACAAGCGAGAACAACTCAAAATCGGTCAATGCACTTATCGTAAAGAGTATCTCAAACCACTGGTCATACGGAGGCATATTTAACATAGGGTCATCGAGCTATAGAAATGCTCAGATGCTTGTTACATTTATGCCAGGAATAGAATATGATCTTTTCCCATACACGGAATCGACCCGGCGCCAGCTAAGACTACTTTATTCGATTGGCGGCAGTTTTGTGAACTGGACCGACACGACAATCTATAACAAGACAACCGAGACTCACCTGCTACAGTCAATCTCAGCAGCCTATGAAGTTGTCCAGAAGTGGGGAACTATTGATGTCAGTTTGAATTACAGTAATTATCTTTACGACTGGTCGAAGAATAACCTTTCACTTAACGGGTATCTGGACCTTAGGATTGCCAAGGGACTGTCGGTAAGTTTTGGGGGAGGAGCATCGCTCATTCATGATCAGCTTGGACTTGTTAAAGGAGGGGCTACAACAGAAGAGGTGCTTTTGCGAAGAAAAGAACTTGCAACGCAGTTTGAATATTTCACAAGCTTTGGTTTCACCTATACCTTCGGTTCAATATATAACAATGTTGTGAACCCGCGTTTCGGCAACAACGGAGGAGGAGGGATGACAATAATGATGAATTGAAAAAATATTCAGATCTGGCAACATTTAGGTTCCGAATTTTGTTTTTATATTTAAGTATTACCTGAAAGCCATAAATATGAAAAAGATTCTGTTGTTTTTGATTTCGTTTTTTCTGATTCTTTCAAATTCCGCCAATGCACAGTTTGGAAGACTGGTTAATAAGGTTGCCAACTCGGTAACCAAAGAACTTACCGGCAAAACAGAAACTAAAAAAGAACCTGGTCCGGAGCCTGCTTGTGCCTGCGAAGACGCCCTGCTTATTCTCGACCTTGGAGGAAAGCTACAGATCGACTACGCTGAACTTTCCATAACCGTTGGTGAGGATGGCAATATACTGGCTCGGGATATCAACTCCGATTCATATTATATAGTTAAGAATGGGGTAACAGAGGGTCCTTACAAATCAGACGATCCTCTCCTTGCAGAGTTTTCTAAACCCGACGACAGTGAGGATAAGGATTTTTTCCTGAAAAAATATAAATCATATATCACACGTTCAGGAGATAAGTATACAATAAATTTTGGCGGGAAAAAATATGGCCCATATGGTCTGATCAGCAGTTTTATTATCACAAAAACCAAAGACAAGTTCGTTGCCGTGGTGACTGAAAATGTTATGGTGACTGTAGATCAGGGAAAAAAGATGCAAGAGGCCATGGATAATGCTAAAACAGATCAGGAAAAAATGGACATCAGCATGAAATACGCTCAGGAGATGCAGCAGAAAATGCTCCAGGGCGGAGGCCCGACAAGCATGGTCCCAAAACTGATCACAAATATCCCGAATGCCACATACAACCCAACGAATACCGGAGGAGTATTGAACAATACTTTCAAATATGACGACATTTTGCTTTATGATTATCAGGCAGTTAAGGACCTGCAGGGAAAAACAATCATAACAATCGACCCCTCAAATTACGGAACAATGGATCTGTTTGTGAATACTTCAAACACAAGGTATGCATCATATAACGATGGCGTACTTACCTTCAGCGACAAAACCAAGCTTACTCAGCTCTTCGCTCCTCACCTTATAAAAGCCGATGGAAAGATCTGGCTTGCATATATGTATTACTCCCCTAAGAAGAATGCAATAATGCAATGCAAGCTCCTGTTTTAAGCAATAGATATTTTTACATCCGGCTGTTTTTCATGAAGCTTGGAAAGAATCTGTTCTTTCCGGGGTTAAAACTTTTCTGTAATGAGGTTCTTATCATTTATTCTTTTGTTTTCCGGAATATTGAATCACGGTTACGGCCAGTCATTAAACTATGATAATATATTCGGCGACGACTGGAGTAAAGCATCAGTTTACGTCACCGAAAACAGGGAATGGATGGAGACTTTCCTTGTAAGGAACAATATCCCATATCCGGAGGCAATTGCAGTTATCTTCCCGGAACTTGTTCGCTATTCCGCACTCCGCGACAAGATGGAAACCTCTATACTGAAAACCCTTTTTGTAAATCTGGGAGAAACTTATGCTAATTTCTCCATAGGCGTCTTCCAGATGAAACCCTCCTTCGCTGCTTATATCCGGGAGGAAACCAAGCCAGTATCAGGAAAATATTCGGAGATAACTTTCAAAAAAAGCAAAAACTACGACGATATCCGTGATTTCAGGAAAGAAATAGTTGCCGATCTTGAAGACCCTGCCCAACAGCTAAAATACCTTGCGGCATTCTTTTTCCTCTGCGAAAAAAGATACAGGGTCAGCAGGATGGATGAACCTGACAGGATTAAATTTCTTGCTGCTGCCTATAACTGCGGAATCGATAAGGACAGGAAGAGTATTGAAAACATGACCGGGAAAAAGTTCTTTAACACTAAACTTTTCCGGACTGAGAATTACTCCTATGCTGATGTTTCTTTATTTTGGTATAATCAGAATAAAACAGAGAAATAAATTATTCCATTCAAAATGAAATGGCCCCGATTGCAAATCGGCGCCAGCAGTATCACCGTCGGCTGGCGCCGATTTGTAATCGGGGCCAGAAAATTCTTGAAGCTGGCGCCGATTTGTAATCGGGGCCAGGTAATTCTTGAAGCTGGCGCCGATTTGTAATCGGGGCCAGGTTACGGATTTATCTTTTTATCCTTACAGAATCAACAAGATACGGCGAATCACCCCTCCAGAAGGCAGCCTTGTTTTTCTGCTTGTAATGCACTATAACCATATTGCCCTGCAGGGTATCAAATTGCCTGGATAGCTTTTTATTAGAAAGACTGAAAAAGAACTTCTCCGAAGCCAGGGCAACATCCCGTGTTGATGACACACTGCTAAGGATCAATTCACCTTCAAAGGTCTTGACTATGGCTCCCTTATGTGAAAACTTCTGTAATAGTCCTGCCCGGTACCCATCGCTGTAGGTATAGAAATAATTCCAATAGAAGAAGATCCCTCCGAAGAAAACAAGGAGGATCAGAAACCACTTTATAAACTTTCTGAAAGCAATCCCTGCAGATTTAAGGACTTCAGAAGTGGAGAAAAAAATCGGATTCATAATTTTCTGTTTTTGTGAATAAAATAAACTTATTTCTCAATTACTAAACCAGGCGAATTTCGTGAAAAAACCGGTTCCTTTTTTCTTCCCGGCTCTGTGACCTTCAGCGATATAATCCTGGTCTCCGGAGCATCGTCAAGTACAATCGCGGTCCTGTAATCACTCCTGCCGCAGAAGATGGAAACATTCTCAAAGGTAACACCTTTTGCGTGACGAACATAAAAACCCCAGGCAGGAAGTTCCTTAAACTGTGAAAACTCAGGATAACTGGCTGCCATCTCCGGCACTTTGTCGAGTTCGTCCAGTCCCACTTTTGCAAATTCTGTCTTTCCCCCGCCCGGATAATGAATTTCTATATTCTTTAAAGTGACATTCTGAATTATAGCATCCGGCATACCAACAATTGAGGACGGTGAAATGTTACGGGGCATATCTTCAACCGGTCCTTCATAGTTATAACCGGCATCAGGTTTTGTTGCCGGCACTTCAGCATAGACGTTGGATATGGAAATGTTGCTCATCTTTCCTTTCTTCCCGGCTCTTCGTTCTCCAATCCTCAGGTAAATCGGATTCCCTGTATTTATCGACCTCAGGCTGTCGACAATTACGTTTTCTACAATTCCCCCGTCAACAGCAGCAAAGGTGATAGCAGACCTGAAGGTGTCGAAAACCAGGTTCTGAATGATTTTTATATTCCGGAAGCCTCCATTGGAAGCTGTTCCAAATTTAATTCCATTGGCGCTCGTCCGGATTGTATTGTTGTGAATGTAAACATTCTGGCAGATAAAATCGGCACTGTGCGATTTCAGGCAGATCCCATCGTCGGCCGCATCGAAATACGAATTCGCCACACTTACACTATCGCAGTCGACAATATCGATACCGTCATTATTCCAGTACGACTTGCTATCGACTGTAATCCTGTCGATTGTTACGTTTTTACACTGATCGTAAGTCTGGTTCCAGCTGCCGGGGTCTTTCAGCGTTATCCCGCTTATGAGCACCTTGCTGCAGCCCCTGAAATAGATATTCATCGGCCTCCTGCCTTCCCACGGCCGGTCGTATTTCAGCGGATCCTTAACCACTCCTTTATGAATCAGATCGACAAGGTTTGTAGCAACAGTGAAACCCTGGCCGTCAATTACTCCTTTCCCGGTGATCGCGATATTCTTTTGATCGTGTGCAAATATCAGGGCTGTCCAGTTCGACTTGAACTCATAGTCAAAAGGATTTGTGGAACCTACAATGATAGCTCCTTCTTCCAGCTGAATGGTCACATTCGATTTGAGATGAATTGTGCCTGTAAGATACCTTCCCACATAAAAGACTAGCCGTCCGCCGCCGTTTTCATTAATAAAATCAATCCCTTTCTGGATTGAATTCGTGTTCAGCGTAGTGCCGTTCGACTTTATTCCGAACAGGGAAGCGTTGTAATCTTTTGCTTCCACAATCGCTGAAGACATTAAAAGTCCTAACAGTAATATTGATATTAATTTTTTCATATTTGTTTAATTATCTATTGTTTCTTATTTCTCTCTGTGTCTCTCTGTGGCATCTCTGTGGATCTCTGTGTAACAAAAAAGAACTGACACAGAGTTGCACAGAGCAGGCACTGAGGGGCACAGAGGTCCTTGTCATTTGTAAATTATAACCGGCCCGATCAATCCCATCGACTGTAGTGGCTGAACCTTGTTTTTTTCGTTTGTCCAGTACTGAGCGATTGGATTACCTGTCAGCGATTTCATGTAATTACCCATAGAGGTCACCACCTTTATCTCAATTGTGTTAATTCCTTTAACAAGAAAATCACCTGCAGTGAAAATTCTTCGCCCATACCATTTTACTCCTGCACTTTTCCCGTTAATTGTCAGCTCCAACACTCCCCAGACCTTTCCCAGGTTAATAAATGTATTTTCAGGCAGATCTGCGGTTAAAGTATTCCTGTAAATTACTGTTCCGGCAAAACTTACAAAATCAGGATTATCCTTCAGGTCCCGGAGGGAATCAAGATCCACCTTTTTCACTGATCCGTCGTGGCAGTGGATAAATTCAGCCGTCCAGCCGGTTTGAAGAATAATTTCATCTGAACCTGAGGCAGGCAACTGTTTCCATTCGGGGCAGTCAATTTTCTTTTCAAATACGAAAATAAAGGATGAAGCGGGCCCCATATCCAGATCGACAAAGTTGCCATCAGTAAGGGTTACTCCGTACCGGTTTCCGGTTTCGGGATCCCAGAGATGGCACTTCTTTCCCGACGTTATTTCCTTTGAAAAGCTTATTCTTGTCTGATGGGAATTATGAATATGCGAGTTAACTAGTAAAACAATTTCCGATCCGTCATCAACCCGGTAACGGTTCTGGTAAACATAGGGATCCGGCTTTTCAATCTTCAGATACGGCTCAATCCCATATTCCTTTTGCAAATTGCCATACCAGGAAATGAAATCCTTCTGAGGCTTTTTCAGGAAGACAAACCTTCCTGTGAAAGACTTCATCTTTTCAATTAGTTCATTTACTTCCCCGTCGTGTTGGTCATGAGCCTTCCATCCCAACGATTTAGACGGAATTGATTCGATACAAAAAATCCTTCCCCCCGATTCGACAAAATCCAGGAGTTTTTCTGCGGTCAGGGTATCGAGGCTGTCGACCTGAACAAGAATAATTGTACTGTATTTCTTCGGACCATAAAGCATAGATCCGTTCTTCACTTCGGCGCCCCGGATTACACTTTGTGAGACGTAATCGCAACCGCTGCCGTTCTTGTTGATGGCTTCCCAAACCAGAGAAAGCCATTCGATATGCAGAACAGACGGAAAAGGTTCCATCTGCGAACCGATATTGCTCCACATATCATCAACCGGTGGCAAAATGGCTATGTCAGTAAACATATCGGCATGCTGAAGAAGGGCAGAGATCCTTGCCTTATACTCATTGTAAAAGTGGAAATACGGCCACCAGGTATTGTTTTCGTTGTAATATGCCCCGTACCTTATCCATCCGGGATATGGCGCTTCTGGGGGGGAATAGTTGAAGCCATGGAATATTGAATGTGTGACACCTGAAATTGAACTTTGGTCTCCTCCTATTTTTAGATTCTCGAGTGAAGTGTTAAAAACAGTATAAGTATCTGTCATCTCCTCGCAACTCACGAGTCTCTTTCCCGAAAGGTTTGCTGCCGAAGAGACATATTTGTTTACCATTGTATAAGCCCTACCGCGCCTGTAATCTTCCTCGGGCATCTCCTCCCCGATCCTGTGTTTCAGCCAGTTCATTGTCCATGATTCGCACTCGGGAATATCATAGGCAAAGGTGCTCTCGAGAGGGAAAAAACCCCGCCCGTAAGCCTGGGCCCTGGATTTTACATTTAAACTGCGGCACCAGTCAGTAAAAGGTCCGATAAATCGTTCTTTAAGTATTTCTGCCTTAAAATTTTCAAAGTCGTACCTCATCCGTCTTATCATGGCATCAAAATCCGGTGAAGTCGCGACCCCGTATTTAAAATCGGTAACATTTCCCATCGCTCCCGTCTTGAAGAGGATGTAAGGCAGGTAAGGAAATATGTCGTAGCCTTTTCGTTCTTGGAACTCTTCCATGATTCCCTCGTACCAGTTGGCCCCTTCCAGTTCCATACTGTCGGTAAAAAGCGCCCTGATATGACCTGAAAGCGGTCCGGTCCTTTTTTCGATTGTTTCCGACATCCTGAAGAGATACCTTCTAACGGCTTCCGTATCAAAATGGTTAAGAACCGGCCCGGTTGCGCCAGGAGCACCATTGATGACCTGCATGAAGCCATTTATTCTGACAAGTGCATAAAGAGCATGTTTCCCCTCCGGTACAGTGATTTTTATGGTTTCATCATTCCTATTACGAGACAAGTCAATGACCTGCTCCATTCCGGTCAACGGATCGGGAACAAGATTCAGAGCCAGCAATTCCATTGTTCTGCCGGGAAAGGGGGAGCTTACTGCCGGATCAGCCTCTTTAAAAATCTCGAACTTTGAAATCTCATATTCAGCCGGACCTGTAATTTTCTTTACCGCGATAACAGTAATCTGCGATCTCTCATCAGCATTGAGGTATTCTGCACCAAACGGCCATCCTGATCCGACGATCAAATCGACTGTCATTCCCAGTGATTTTGCTTCTGCAAAAACCACCTTCAGCATATCGATCCACTCATTGCTCAGCCACCTGACTGAAGGTATTCCAAGGTCGTCGCCCTCCGACCGGGTGGGGAACTCGATGGGATTTATTTCCACACCGCCTATTCCGGCATCTTTAAGAAGTCGCAGCTCTCTTATAAGTTCCATCGCCTCAACCTTATCCCCGTTCCACCACCATCTTACGTATGGATGATAACTCAGCCCCGGATTCCTGAATAATTCATATAATCCCGATGATGTTTTCAACCAGCTATTAAAGGAAGACGTAAAAGCCGACAGGGGAACATTTCCCGCTGCCAGGCAACCGGCTGAGACTATGGCACTGCGGTTAAGAAAGGATCGTCTGTTCATACCATGAAATTACGATAAAAAGAGCTAAATTGCATTGTGAAAACGCGTATAATATACTTATTGATATTGTTTTTCTTACTTATTACAGGCTGCGTAACTGAATACATGCCCAAAACAGAAGAAAATCAGGACCTTCTTGTTGTAGAAGGCTTGATAACCGACCAGCCCGGGCAGAATAAAATAATGCTATCCAGGTCATTGCCTCTTGGAATAAGATCGGAAGCTATTCCTGTAACCAGAGCCTCTGTTACTGTTTCCGATAATCAGGGAAATGTTATTTACTTCCACGAATTTGTAACAGGCAGCTATGTACCAGCCGATCCAAATTTCAGGGGTGTTGTCGGACGGATCTATAAACTAAATGTCCGTGCATATTCGCCATCGCAGCTTTTCCGTAACTACGAATCCTATCCCATGGAACTTAAGCCTGTCCCACCTATCGACAGTCTTTATTATGAAAAAGTGATTATTTCAGGACCTGACATTTATAACAATACGGTTGATGGCTGTCAGATATATGTCAGCACTCATGACCCGGCTAACAAGTGCAGGTATTTCAGGTGGAAATCGGCGGAGACCTGGGAGATAAGACTGCCATACACTGTTCAAAACCATACCTGCTGGGTTACCGATAACACTGAGAACATAAATGTAAAGAGTACATCTTCCTTGTCGGAAGCCGTTGTAAAAAAACACCCTCTTTACTTTATTTCAAATCATTCCGACAGGCTAAGAGTAAAATATAGCTGCCTGGTGAGCCAGTATTCAATTAGTGAGGATGAATTCAGCTTTTGGGAAAAACTGCAGAATCTCATGGAGGAGACCGGGGGCCTTTATGACATAATACCTTCAAATATCCCCGGAAATATTTCTTGCGTCGATGACCCCTCCGAAAAAATCCTGGGATATTTCAGCGTATCGGCTGTTTCGACAAAAAGGATTTTCATAAAGGATCAGTTTATGGGTCAGTTCAACCCCTATACAAATGATGCCTGTGTTGCCGATACTCTTTTTAATGGTGAGTTTATTCCGGATCTTAATATCAATGTATGGATCTTGCGCGATAACCAAACGCCACCATATAAAGTTATAACTTACTCAAAGGAATGTGCCGACTGCACAACCAGAGGAACAACCCTTGAACCATCCTTCTGGAGGGATGACAAACCCCTTTTACTTCAAAAAAATCCGTGATCTGTGTTCTATCCAGGCACTTCGGCTCCAGCAAGTTTTTTTTCAAATTAAAAACGGTTAAACATTGATTTGCCGCGGTTATCAGTCAGAACCCCGCGATTAGTAATTTGTTTGGCAAATATTGATTATTCTTGTAATATTTGTCATTATGGATATCTAATAGGATGATCAGCTGTGTAATTATTGACGATGAAAAACCTGCCAGGGATTCCCTTGAGCTGATGCTCTGTCACTATTTTTCCGATAAGATTAAGGTTCTCGAAAAGGCAGGGTCACTGAAAGTCCGAAGGTTTTCATGTCGTGCTTGAGAACGGGAAAAAACTTGACGTGGCCACCCGGCGTAATGAAGAATTCATAAGGTCTCTCACTAATAAAAAAACTTAACGGCTGGTATTTTTTTGTTTTGAATGTTTTGTCATTCAATATTTTAAAAACATCCATATCTTTAAGCATTACAAGTGCTATTGTTTAAGAGAAAGTATTAATTGTAACACTTATAAGAGCAATTGTGCTAAAGGGGAATAGAACTATCATGTCGGAATTAACAGGGAGTATGCGGAACCTTATGTTCCTGCTCTTAATTTACCTTTTCCCGTCAATTTTGCGCGCTCAAACCTCCCCTGTCAGGCATTTCACGATTCGGGATGGATTGCCTAGCATGTCTGTCCGGTGTGCTTTTAAAGATTCCAGAGATATACTATGGATCGGCACTGACGCGGGTCTCTGCACCTTTGATGGAAAATCATTCCGGATATTTAAGCCATCGGAAGGCATGAAATCCAGTCAGATCTGGGCGATTACAGAAGATGAATACGGCAATGTGTGGTTCGGCAGCTTCGGAGACGGAATTTTCGTTTATGACGGGCAAAGTTTTAATCAATTTACTCAAAAAACAGGTCTCACAGATAACTTCGTAAGGACTCTGATGTATTCAAAAAAACATCACGTTTTGATTGCAGGTACCGATAAGGGGATTAATGTCCTTAAAGCAGATATAGCAAAAAAAACATTTGAGCTAATTTTAAGCTCAAAGACCGGGAGTAATATCACGGGGCTCGCTGATGCAGGTGAGTTTATTTTTATATCTGTCTTTGGTTTTCATAATCCTATACGATATTATCCTCTGAGCAACAAGCTGATTGACACTCCAAAAAGTGATTTTCACTATCCAAAGTACAGTTCGGCGGTATTCATTACTTCGATGGGTGATACGATTTTTTCCAGCAATGAAGGAGTGACAATATACAGTAAAAAGGGTACGGTAAGAAACGATTCATTAGGCCAGGTATTCGGAATTGAAGAAGATAAGAGAGGTAATCTGTGGTTTGCCGGCTGGTCATTCCCCGACAGAATCCGGGAAGGAGGAATATTCTGTTATAATGGCAAAGAATTCCGCAATTTCAGGAAATCATTCGGAATAATTGACAGGGAAGTCTGGTCGCTTTTTTATGATAAACTTCAGGATATCCTATGGATAGGAACTCTTAATGAAGGACTTTTTAAGGTTCAATTTGGTCCAATCACGAAATACAAAGTTTCCGAGCTGTATCCGCCTCAGCAGAAAATCAATGATTTGTTAATCGATTCCAAAAACAGGTTATGGATCTCAGGAAATCACGATCTGATAAGAATGGAAAAAGATCAGGATATCAGTAAAATTGACAATAAAAACATTATATCCTCCTTCAAAAAATATTGGAACGCACCCGGCAGGTTGGATGTAAAAACGTTAGACATTTTAATTCCGGAACACTTAAAGGACAATACTGATTTTAATTTTTTCAGATTGGCTGAGGACAAAAGCGGACACATCATATTTTCAAATAAGTATGGTCTTTTTTCATATGACCCCTTAAATAACAATTCGGGATACAATGTCGTTGACTTAAGGAATGAAGATAAAAATTGTTCTTTGAAATAGTAGAGTATAGAGTATGTTTATTATATTAGGGGTATAATATAGGCCTCAGAGAGAAAGTCTATGAAAACAATGAATTTCGTGAAGAAGC
>CAIMVD010000358.1 GCA_903844815.1 uncultured Bacteroidota bacterium
GAAAATAAATAGAATGCCACAACTGAATATCAGGTACTTACTAAAATAAAATACAAAAAATGATTGTAATTGTCGCTAAAAAACCTGATTTTAAGCTGATTTTTCTGCTATTTTGTAGAAAACCCTGCAAGTTGGGTTAAATTATTAGTTTATCAGGATTTTGCCGACTATCAAATAATGCGATCAGATAAATTTCTGTTTCAATTATACGATAATACAGAGTAATTTGTTTTGTAAGTACAGATTTTCTGATTTCGTCAGACTTTTTTGAAAATGGGTAAAGTGCAGGATTTTTTCTAATAAGAGTTAATTGTTTATCAAGTAGACTTGCGAATTTTCTTATTTCTTTCTCAGTCCAAAATTTCTCAAGGTAGGCAATTATGTTCTCCAGGTTTTTAAACGCTTAATCGGTCCAGATGATCTTATAAGTACTTTTCATATACTTTCCGGGCTGTATCGTGAGAATGAACTTTACCATCTTTTAGGTCTTTAAGGCCTCTGTCAATAGAATCAAGCTCTTCTTTATTCAGAGAGTCCCACCAACCTCCGGATCTTGAATAGTCTTCCTTTATTGATTTTAGCCTCTCAATTATTGAGGTATCATTTAATTTTGATATCCATTCAATTAAACCCAATTTTTCAGTCTGAATATTCATATTGTCGGTTTTCACAAAGTTAATCATTTCCCTTTGACCGAATAGCAGTTTGATGACAACAAAAGCAAAGAAAGAATTGATAGAGAAGTTCATCTGGGAGAATATGCCTGTTATTGCCGACACTGACGATATCTCAGGAGTTTGAGAAATACTGGATAATTGAACAGGATAAGGCCTTCCTTCAGCTTGTTGATGAGGAAAAACTCTCGAAAGCCAGGACACAAGCTTTAATAGAAAGGTTTTTATATTCAGAAGAACAGCCGATGCGTGAAGAGATCCTCGAATTACTTGAAGGCGAAAAGCCGACCCTTCTGCTCCGCAAGAAAACCGGCGATAAAATACTCGCCAGGATTAAGGATTTTGTTGAGACGTTTATTAATGGGGTGGCGGGGTAACCGGTATTATACAATTTGCATTAGTTTGTCATCGACTCTCACATTAAATTGTATATCAGCTTTGAGGGCAGTGAAAACTTTTATTATAGTTTCAATTGTAGCACTGTTAGCATGGTTCTCAAGTTTGGAGATTTGAGATTTGTTTACTCCGACGACCCTGCCTAATTCTTCCTGGGTCATGTTTCTTTCTTTCCGTGTTGCTTTTATCATTCGACCCAAAAGTTCCATTTTCAACTCATATTCGTAGGCATCACGTTCCGGAGTCCCTTTGCTGCCTATGTATTTATCTTCCATTTCTCCTAATGTGTACTGTTTCATCACTGATTTGTTATTTTGCTTTGGGATTTCCTGTCCAGTGTTTGTATGAACTTATCGGCTTCTTCTAAAAATATGGTTTCAAAAAGCTGCATTTTTCATTTCGTGTATCTATGCAAAGATAGGCTAAGTTTCAAAATATTGCAACTTTGGCGGCTCCATTTATAAAATGCAGGAATCAGCAGCTTTAGAATTTTTGGGAATGAAGATGAACTCCTGATTTGTTTCACTCACTGTTTATGTTGCACTGATTATCAAATCCTCCAACCCCCCGAAGGTGAAAAGCCACCCTTCTGATAAGGGTAAGCGTCTCCGCGATACCATCTTTCCATATTTCTGATCAGGTTTTATCTTAGCCTTCTAAAAAAACAACAGATGTTATGAAGGCAGCGGAATTATACAAAAAGACCTTGGCCGGGTATGAAGCTTCTCTGAGCAAAGGAGATTCAGTCACCTTAAGCAGGTATTGCAAAATAAATCATGTCAATTGCCCGGGACTGAAGTATTGGATGAAAAAGCATTCCCTCAATGCCCCAAAGAATAAACCAGGGAAGATAGCTACGCATTCTATCTCAAATAATACCAATCAACCTGTAACCGGGCCTCACCATATGGTACCATTACTGATCCAGTCACCTATCCGGGAGAAAACGTCAAGGCAAAACAAATCGTCCTTGAAGGGAGTTAACATTACGGCTCCCAATGGTCTGGTCGTATTCATAAATGAAATCCGTTGTGCTGATCTGGCCGACTGCCCAAAGAGAAAAATCTTTGCTGGAGCAACTCCGTCAGCAATCGATCCGGATTGAAGAGCTTACAGCCTCCATCCGTTCCCTGGAAGAAGCCCTTTTGCTAAAGAATGGCAATATCCAGACCCTTGCAGACAAGAACCGCGGGCTTAGCAAACTTCTATCTGGCAAATCCGAAAAAAATCACCGTTTTAAGCCATGCTGGAGAAGTAATGGTACCGAAGGAACCAGCGGAGGTCAATCTCAAAGAGAGAGGCAACAACAATGCCATTGAAAGGTTTATGCGCTATATATCCCTGAGCAGGAAGAACTCCCTGTTTTGCGGGAGCCATGCCGGAGCTGAAAGAACGGCCCTGATCTATTCGCTGGCTTGCTCCTGCAGGCTCAACGGAGTAAACACCTTCGAATACTTTGCGGATATATTAAACAGGCTCGCATATATCAGCCCAAATGCTCCTGATGAAGTTTATCAGGAGTTACTACCAAATAATTGGTCTAAGAAATAAACCGACAACCCGGTCGAAGGAAAAATTCCTATGGGTATCGCGGAGACGCTTACGCTGTTATTCGCTTAAAGCAACCCGAAGGCTATAAAACAAACGTTCATTATTATAACAAATTACGGGATTATCTGAGTACTTACCATAGTCATTTCTGATCTTTTCGCAAATGATCCGGGGATTTCCTCCGTTCATGTAACGTGCAGCAATGGTTCCAAAGGAATCGTTTGACTGATCAACTACGGATTGAACTATGCCCGTGAGACCCATCTTTTTTGATTCCAAAACTTCGCTTATGAACATTCCTGAATAAAATCCCTCAAGATCATTATCCTCAACAAATTCCTGAGCATAGCACCATATAAAAACATTGTTCTTTTTCGTTTTCAGCAACCCGGCCATACTGTAATCAACTATATGCTGGCCGGCACCCGGGAACCGGCCAACAGACAGTAATCCCCAGGGAGAACCATGTCCAAGCATCACTATCCTGTCGTGACACCTGATAAGTTCCTTTAAAGTTTCCTTTGAGATACCGCCGGTAACTACTGTTTTGACCGGTACCGTTTCATAAATAGGTTTAAGAAAATTTGTTGATGAATCTTCCGGATGTATTATAAGTGTTTTCATTGTCAGAAAGCATTAAGATATTTGTCAACCTATGTTATTTTCTAGTGTCTGATATCAGGCATCTGCTCATCAAATCTTATCGCAGATCATATTCTTTAACCCCTTGTTCCTGCCTTCTCAGTACAGTCATTTCCTTCAAATAGTTTCTCACTTCATCCCCTTTGTCAATTGCAAAAATTGAAATTGCAGGTATCAAAGGGTCTGATGTTATAAGTTCTATTCTCGATATTCCTACCAGTCTGTACAACAGTGGCTCTTCCATTCTGATTGATTTTATTCGGTAATAATGAACCTCCCTGATCCTTATATTCAATACTCCCTGTTTTTCAGTAATAGTCCTTTCCGCAAATTGAAATTCGTGGAAAGCAATTACCAGACAATTCCACAACCAAATTACTCCGAAGAAGATTCCAATTGCAGGAGTAATAAAAGCTGTTCCTGCTGCAGCCAGAAACCAACCGATATTTACAAATTGAGATGGTTTAAGAATGAATTGAATTTTGTCTGTACCAACTGTTTTCATAATAAATAGAATAAATTATTTTTTTGATTCCAAATGCTTTAAACACGTTTCACAACGCTTAACCCCGAAAGCCCCTGCCTATATTTCAAAGGGAAAAGGACAAGCAAAGTTTTCTGAAAATATTTGACAAAATTTCTTTACCGACAAGCTAGTTTTCATTAATAAACAAGCTTGTTAAAACTCTTTTGGTGAAGATGAATATTCATATACTTGCTTTTTTTACCTAAAATTATTGTCATGAAAAACAAGAGAACCTATTATCATCTGATCCTCGACAAGAGCGGATCGATGACCAGTTGTATCGAACAAACTGTTGATGGCGTTAATCAGCAGATAAGGAGAATAAAGGAGGTTGCAGAGCGATTCCCTGAGCAGGAGCTCATTACTTCTCTAACCCTGTTCAATAATCATATAACACCCGTATGGACCAGAATAATGCCGGAACGATTGCGTGAGATAACATTTTCTGATTACAGACCATCCGGGTCAACGGCTCTGCTGGATGCGATCGGCTCCACAACCGATGATATTCAAAGATTCGCCGGTTCTGAACTGGATGCCGATGAGGCGTCTGTAGTAGTTGTGATAATCAC
Source organism: uncultured Bacteroidota bacterium (assembly GCA_903844815.1). Classification (GTDB taxonomy): domain Bacteria; phylum Bacteroidota; class Bacteroidia; order Bacteroidales; family VadinHA17; genus LD21. Next base: position 4,362 of record CAIMVD010000358.1, read on the forward strand.
TGACGGACATGAGAATTCATCAGTGAAATTTACTCACGACAATGTTGCTTCCCTTATTCGCGAACTTGAACTTACAGGCAAATGGACATTCAGCTACATAGGCGCAACACTCGATGCAGTTGATATTGCAGCGGATTTCAATATCAAGCCAATCAATGCAATGCATTTTAACTTAAATGAATCATTCATGATGTACCATAAGCTTAACAATTCAATTGATTCCTATTTAAACGATAAGCAATCTGGCAAAATAAGTTCTGAATTCCTTAAAAATGAAGAAGCATAATATAAAAAGATGAGGAGCTTGTGGTTTTCTTAACAGACCATTATACCCGGGGCAGAGACTACCATGAACTAAATAATTGAAGGCTTTGCCCCTACCCTGCAACTCATCGACAGGCTTTGCCGGCAGGAAAAATTCCTGCATGGTAGCTGCCGTCCAATCGGTTTTCAGTAGTACCTGTTTTCTGAAATATTTAAATCATAGTCAGGTCGACCATCAAAATCCGGCATTGTAAATCATGCCTTTCAGAAATTGATTTTATTTTATTTTTATAAGACATGTCTTATAAAATGTTCATACTCCCGTTCCTTCTTCCGTGCGTCGCGTTCGTGCACCGTTAATATTTCCTCTTTTTACTTTCAATTATTCTTCATAAATTTGTTAATGACGTTCGCTGCGTTCATACTCATTTAGCATGACAAGAGAAGCTGATATCACAAATTATGATACAATGTCGTTGACTTAAGGAATGAAGATAAAAATTGTTCTTTGAAATAGTAGAGTATAGAGTATGTTTATTATATTAGGGGTATAATATAGGCCTCAGAGAGAAAGTCTATGAAAACAATGAATTTCGTGAAGAAGC
>CAIMVD010000359.1 GCA_903844815.1 uncultured Bacteroidota bacterium
AAAACCGGCTTCCGGAGGATGCAGCCTTTATAGCCTCTGCCAGTTTCGTGTATCCAGTCAGGGAAGCAGTGTTGCCGTCAAGGGCATTGCTCCAAGATGTGCCGTCTTTTAGACCGGAACCTCCAGTGGTCACATAAATTATCTGTGCCTGAAGGTTGTTAACAATTAAAAAGATAACTATAACAAACCGAAGCTTCTTCATGATGTCTCAATTCTTAAATTATGTTCCGAAAAAAACTAAATTAAACCCCCATTCCGGATGATGTTCAACAAAGATTCGTCTTAAATGTATGATTTACTTTTTGCTTCCCCATGCGTCATGTAACAACCCGGCGGTTTCATGTAACAACCCGGCGGTTTTACGTTATAACCCGGAAAACCTGATCAGGATTAATCTCACGCTACCGATCTTATCTTTTGAGGGAAATAATTTAAGGCAATCGCCTGATGGAATAGAGAGGAATGCTCATCATCCAATCTTACTGTTTTAAACAGGCTTTGAAAATTCTTACAACTCCAGTGTGCAAATATCAATACTGGAAATGCCGGTCATGATTTACGGGGAGTAAATAGAATATTAAGGTCTATATATGGAGTATTACTAAATCGTTGCAGGCTTTCTCTTTTCTGTGAGATTTTCCCTGGTTGGCAAAATATTAAGCAACTTTTCTCTCTTTTCGGGATCAAGTTTTACGTCTTTGTTTCCTCCTATTAATGATTCCAGTGGTACTCCAAGATACCGGTTAATAAGGATAATCATTTTCAGGGTCAATGGTCTCCTGCCATTAAGCACTTCCGATACCCTGGTTTTTCCACCAAACAAAGGGGCTATATCCGTTTGTTTCAGATTCATATGCTCCATGCGGAATTTTATTGCATCAACAGGATCAGGAGGGTCAATAGGATAATGTTCCTTCTCGTATTTTTCAACCAGAAGGGATAATAATTCAAGCTCCTCGCCTTCCGGGCTGTCTGGCTCAACAGGGTTGTCAGTTTTGTTAATAAGCCTATATATCCGCTGGCAGGCTTCTTCATATTCCGGTTCACTCTTCAATATTTTAGTTTTCATATTTTATCTCTTTAACATCTGCTTTTTCATATTCTTTATGTGTGCCAAACCATACAATAAAGACAATCTTAAGCTTGTATTCAATGTCCGCTATCAGTCTGAAATCGTTCCCTTTAATGTTGAAAACAACTCTTTTGGAACTTATTATACTCGCATTTCCGTATTTCGCCTTTAATTCATTTTAATTGTCCCAATTTGAGAACCTGACTTCATAAACAATGGCCTTTAAAGCTTCTTTTGCAGGCGTGTATTTACTTAGCTTACAATATTCTACCAATGTCTTTTCCTTCACTATCCGCATATGGTACAAAGTTATATAAAAGTTACCAATTAGGGTAACTAATTATGCCTGATAATAATTTAAAAACAGGAATAGAATGATTTCAATTACCCGGTTTTTAGCATTTGCCCTGATAAGTATTAAGTGACGAAAGAATTTGTCCATTTTACCTCATAACCCGGAAATTCCAAAAAATGTTTTGTAATTAAATCTTATTCGGGTATTTAAATATATACCTTTGCGTTGCTGGTTTTAAAAAATGTAGTTCATGGAAACTATAAAGATAATTATCGGGAAAACAAAGGATCTGTATTCTGCCTATGCGGAAAATGCCCGCGGAATTTATGCCGGAGGAGATACTGTTGAAGAGGTAAAACAATCGGTTTCTAACGCGATACGGCTCCTGAAAGAACATAATACCGGAGAGAACATTCCTGGCATTTTAAAAGGGGATTACCAGATTATTTATCATTTTGACACTCAGAGCTTTTTAAACTATTACAATAAAGTGTTTACAAATGTGGCGCTGGAACGAATAACGGGTATTAATCAGAAATTGCTGCACCACTATGCAACCGGTCTTAAGAAGCCACGTGAACCCCAGCGGAAAAAGATAGAAAATGCCCTCCATAAGCTGGGCTCAGAGCTCTTATCCCTCGAACTGTAATTGCATAAACGGGCTTTCCCTGCCATGATTAATCAGACAAAAACCACCCTCCTCCCCTCTACCAGGCCGTCATAAACCTTTTTTCCGTTAATATATATTCTCACCTCTCCGTTCTCCTCATCGAAATGAGCTTCCCCAACCTCGTCAGTATACTGTTCTCTGGCTATGACGTGCATCAATCCGCTGAAAATAATACCGACTTTTTGGTGTGATACCGACCTCCCCGTGATTTTTTCAATTACCTGAATTGTGTCATAATCCGGAAAGAACTCATAATTACTCGCCTTTAAGAAGATAATTGCACTCAGCACCAGAATTATTCTTATTTATGTTTAAAAGGTGACGGAAAAACCTTTACATTTAAAGCCTGTAACCAACTGATCATATGAGGACGGGGACCCTTGCTATCTTTCTGTTGTTCGTCTTAACTGTATGTACCGAAGGACAATATACCTACCCTCAGTACAAGCAGTATACCCTTGCCGACGGCCTCCCCCAGATGCAGGTGATGAGCATGTTCAGCGACAGCCGCGGTTATATCTGGCTCGGAACCAAGGGCGGCGCCTGTTTCTTTAACGGTGAAATTTTCGTTTCGCTCACTGCCCGCGACGGTATGATCAATGAGTACGTTAACTGCTTTGCCGAAGATTCTGCAGGCAGGGTCTGGATGGGTACCCGCGACGGACTGGCATGCTACGACGGGAAAAAGCTTGTTTCCTATCCCAATAACGGATATTGCAGCGATATCGTAATAGATAATAACGGGAAAATCTGGTTTTTCGGGTCAAAAACCACCATCGGTTATCAGTTTGGATATTTTTCCAAAGGGGAATATACTTTCCTTCCCGATATATTGAATGGTATTGAGCTTAACGGAGAGCTTTCAATAAGCTGCTCTCCCGATAATAATGCAATAGTTATAAATGACTCTCATTCAATTTATGAATTTAAAGATAACCGGACAACTACACTACTGAATACAAAAGATACCTTAATAAATGTCAAGGGGTCCGAAAATCAGATTATGTTTGCCATCCTCGAAAACAGGCTTAATCTTAAGCTAATTAATTACTCCAAAGGGGAATTTTTAGAAATAGCCACCATTTCAAACGGACAAATCAAAGGTGAAAATCATCTGAAATCGCCGGTTTCTTTTTCTCTTGTTTATACCGCCTTCCCGGTTTATACTCTTTCTCCCGATACTCTGATCATAAATCACTACTTCGATCTCCAGAAAAACCGGTTCCTTTTTGACCGCGACAATAATCTGTGGATCGGCTCGGAAGAAGGTCTGTTCAGACTCTTTAATGACGAATTCGAAACATTTAAGAAGGAATACCTTCCGGAGATCTGGAATATCGGCGAAGACAGAAACGGAACAATGTGGTTCGGCTCCTTTCACTTCGGACTTAAAAGCTTCGATGGCAAAAAATTCAGGTCGGAATCCGGTTTTAACGGCCTCAGGAGTAGTTTTTACTTTCGCACTTGCTTTGACAAAAGGGGCACCCTCTTTATTCCCTCCGGCGCGGGGCTCATTTCATGGAATGGCCGGTCATTTGATTTCATTGATAATAAACCAACTATAACTGCTTTCTACGATAAAAAGCGCGACCTGATTCTGACAGGATGGCAAAAAAACGTTAAAATTTATGATTCATCCCATAATTTGATAAGGTCAATTGGCGAAGCCGATGGTCTGGAATGTAAATCATACATTATCACTATAAATAAAGACAGAGAGGATCATTATTGGTTTGGCAGCTTCTCGGGTCTGAACCGTTATGATCCCGAAACAGGGAAAATTGTTAACTACAACCGGAAAAACGGCAGACTCCCGGCAGATGGCATAGTTACCATTCATTCCGATTACAGGAGAAGAACCTGGTTCGGAAGCTCTAACGGGCTGCTATGGTATGACGACAAGGCAGACTCAGTTAGACCTCTTATAATTCCTGAGATAGACGGTGACATGAGCATAGTTACATCGATCGACAGTACCTGGCTCGTATTCAGCCAGCAGGCCGGAATCTACCTTATGGACCTTCAGAAATATTACAGGGAGGGAGAAATCGCAATGTACCTCTACAATCAGAAAAACGGCTTCGGCGGAATTGAACCCGGACAGGACGGAGCATTTACCGATTCTAAGGGAAATATCTGGATGACAACCGCCACCGAGGTCGTGAAGCTCAATCCAAAAAACCTTCATCCGGGGATCAGCAGCCTGAATATCAGATTCACGGGATGCAACGGAGAGCCTCTGTCGTTTCTCAATGACCATTTTACCCTTGGAAACAATGAAACAATAGCTACTATCGCCTTCGATGCAATTTGTTTTAACCGTCCTCATTCTGTTCTCTATTCCTGGAAGATTGAAGGTTCCGGAAATGACTGGTCTCCATGGAAAACTGATAATTATGCTGTGCTGTCAAATCTTTCAGACGGAATGGAAACCGTGTCCCTGAGAGCAAAAATACCAGGTTTGCCTGTTAGGGATTTCGCTTACTCTACTCTTCGGCTTGATGTAAGGTTGGCGTTGTGGAAGCAGAAATGGTTCTTCCCCTTTCTTTTCGTATTGTTCTCTGCCCTTACACTTGTTTCTGTCGTATTTCTTGTCAGAACCAGGATGAAAATGGTAAATGCGGTGCGCCAGGCTAAAATGTTCCAGGTCCAGGCCATCCAGACCCAGATGAATCCTCATTTCATTTTCAATGCCCTGGCCTCCCTTCAGTCAATGATTCTGTCATTGAACATGGAAAAAGCCAACGAATACCTTATTAAGCTGGCAAACCTTATTCGCGGATTCCTCGATGCCTCTGCCTCATCGCTTACCATTGAAAACAGGAGTCCCAGAAACAGTGAATTACCTTTGCAGACTGAACTTGAAATTTTAACCAACTATATAAGTTTTCAACAAGTAATCCATCCAGAAGTGTTTGATGTCATTATTACTGTTGATCCGGATTTGAATACCGGGGAGGAAACTTTGCCTCCGATGCTTATACAACCCTTCGTTGAAAATGCCATACGCCATGGAATTTTACTGAAAGAAGGAAAGGGATTGCTTGAGATATCAGTAATTCGTTATAAAGGAAACGGACTTACTTTTATTATCGCCGATGATGGCGTTGGAATTGAAAACGCTCTAAGGATAGTAAAAAAATCACCTTTCCGGTATATATCAAGAGGACGCGAATTGACCCTGAACCGGATTACCTTGCTAAATGAGCTTGGATACAAAATAGAGGCTCTTACCGAAAGTTCGGAAAAAGGAACAAAAATAACCATTAACCTGAATAAAATTGAATACCGGAATTAAGGCAATTATTGTTGAAGACATGGAGTCGTACCTTTTAACTATTGAGAAGTTGGTTAAAGATGTAGCGCCCTATGTTAATATTGCAGGAAAAACCACTTCACTTAAGGAAGCCCGAAAGCTTATTGAGCAGATCTCTCCCGATCTGCTTTTCCTGGATATTGAGTTTGAAAAGGAGGGACTGACGGCATTCGATCTTTTAAGCCAGCTTGGAAAACGGGAAGACTTAAATTTCAATATTATCTTCATCAGTGCCCACAGGGAAACAAACTACCTGACACAGGCTTTCAACTACAGGGCGCTTCATTTCCTTGAAAAACCGGTCGATAAGGAAAAACTCAAGGAAGCTATCGAACGCATGAAAATTAATAGCCCCCGGGACCAAAACAATGATTGGGCAAACCAGGTCGCCCAACTGCAGCAAAGGCTTCAATCCGAAAGAGGCCATTCAAAGATCATACTCGAAGGAATTCATTTCAATGAGATGGCAGATGTAAAAGATATTGTGATTTTAGAAGCCTGTGGCAGGTATACGGAATTCACATTTTCATGGGGGAAAAAATTTGTAGCCTGCTACAATCTCGGGGAATTTGAAAAAAAACTTGCCTGCTACGATTTCTTCTTCCGGATACATCACAGCAAGATTGTAAACCTTAATTATATAAGGAGGTTCTCAAAGAAGGAGCGCATCTTTGAGATGATCGACAATTATGGAAATCACATTGCCTCAAAGGAACGGTTCCGCGATTTTATGAAATATATTGAATTAAACAATTTCACAATCTGAAAAAACTCACCGAAAAGATTTAGTTTTAGATCATATTCTTACAATTATCCTGTCTCCGAAACATATATTAGATAAGCAATTAACACTAATAACATTTATATTTGTACCTTTAATTCTTTATTGTTAGGGGGTATAATAATGAAAGTTTGTTTTATTTCTATCAGTCTGTAAGATTGTTATTGTATGGAAAGCACTAAAAATCACAGACATCAGCGTCGATCGCATAAAAAGAAATCAACAAAATCATCGTGGCTGATAACTGCGGAACGTTTTTTTATACGCTACGGCCTGAGTATTGCCGGAGGTATTCTATTAATTACCGGAATGTCTTTCCTGCTTTTAAACAAAACCGGTGACGGCTATTTTTCAAACCTTAGCCAATGGTTTTTGAATGGCGCTTCCGAAAAAACGGTAGAGTCATTTAATACTGATCCCTCAGTAGGATCAATTCTGTCGCTTAACAACTTCACATATCCGGGGGTGATTGGCCTGATATTGCTTTTTCTTCCGGGATTTCTGCTTTTGGTTATCCCCCGGTTTTTGCCTGCCACACAGTTAGCCCTGAAAAACAGCCTTGTTACGCTCGGCTTCTTCTGGCTCATATTCGCCGAAGGAAAAGTCTTCCTTTATAACGGACTTTACAACAAGTACTTTTTTCCCGACTTTTCCTCAGCCTTTTACTTTTTTCTTGCTACTCAGGCTCTCCTTATCTTTCTCTCTTTCCTGAATAAGAACCGTCTCTCGCTTAATTTATCCGTTATCTTCTTCTTTATTGCCATAACCCTTATCCGTTCTTATTTTGGTGGACTTGTTCCCTTCTTTGTCCTTTTGAATATTTTTCTGCCCTTAACTTTTTTTCTGTCGGTCAAAAGCAAATGGTGGTCTCCGTTTATTCTTTCGGTTTTGTTTGGTGGTTTATTTATTGCATTCCACATTTTACGCAAAATTGTTCTTGCCGGAAATCCTGAACCCATCGATTACATGCTGCCATCCCTGATAATCTGGTTTATCATCTCAGTAACAGGAACCGGAATTCTGAAACCCGCATTCAGAGCGAAATACTCCTCAAAGCTCTGGGACGGTATTTCATACTTTTCCATTTTTACGGTTTTTATCCTGATGGGACTAATGATTAAAGTTTCAGGAATACAGCCATATTACCTTCTGTATTGTTCCTTGACTGCTGCATTGCTGATTATTCTGGCTATCCTGAACGAAAAGTTTGATTTTCTGAAAAGCAAAAGGGTGTTTTTTTATTCAGTCAGTATCGCTACGGCCTTCATTCTGCCCATGCTCATGTTCAGTCATTTCTTCGTTGTTCTTGCAGCATCCCTGTCGGTAACCATTCTGATTAATGCCTATATATTTCGTTCCCGTATAAGCCTGATTATTTCAAAGGTCATCTTTGTTATTATGACGGCACTGTACCTGCTGGATTGGTCACACATAATAAATGCGTTTGGAGAAATGATCTCGGGGGGAGACAAATACCCATTCCATATGCTCCTTTCGGTAGTCCTGGTAAGTTCCGTTTCCTACTTTTATTTAAGGTTAAAATCGCTGTTGTTAAGCAAATATTCATATCTGGAACGACCAGCCTTACTCCCGGCAGACATCCCTGATAAGATTTTTCCTTTTATGGTCTATTCTTCCACTCTGCTTCTTTTTGATTTCCTGCTTATTACCTTATTTCCCGGTTATCTCCCGGGTTTTATTGAAACTGCATTGTACTCATTTGCTTTTATCTGGGGTTATAATTACCTGCAACCGGCCGGATCAAAACCCGGAAGAATCTTCCGTATCATCTTATCCTACCTGGTAATAATCCTTTACCCTGTTGCTATAAATCCGGAAGTAAACAGGTACCGGAACCTGTTGATTGAAGGCCAAACCAATACGCTTCTCCCCTTCCTGATGCATTATGCCTGTCTTATAATTATGATGTTATTGCTGATACAGTCCAATCAAACATTACGACAGCTTTATCACGGAGAAAACAAAACCAGGCATTTCCGCTATCTTTTAATTGTAATCCTTGGTTCCTTTATGCTCCTTACCGAGTACGACCACCTCTCCTTGCTTCTGTTCAGCAATCCCTCCGGACTTCCTGCCGCGGAAATGATTATTCTGAACAAATTCCTCCCCTATTCCATAATTCTCTTTCTGGTTGCCGTGTCTCTCCTTGTATTTTCGAGTATAAGGTATTCAATGTTTCTTCGCAGGGTATCTCTTGGTTTGATAGTATTGGCCGTAATTAAAATATTTCTTTTTGACCTGAAAATAATTTCTGCAAATTCATCAGTAACTATCCTGATTTCCCTCGGACTTATCCTTCTTATAGTCGCTTTTTTATTAAGAATTCTAAGGAAAAAAAGTCGCAAACCCGGCAGCATAAGAAAACCTGGCTCTTCAAAACAAAGTAGTGCCCGGGAATAAAAAACTCTGTGTATCTGAGTAATTATTAGTTACACAGAGACACAGAGTAAGCACAGAAGTAATACTGAGGAGTAAACGTTAATTAACAGTTGTTTCCCAGGGAACACGGGGTGATTTATAGAAATTGATCCCCATCGCTTTGAACCTTTCTCCATGCTTTGCAAGACGAACCTTGTATTCATCCCAGGAGCGTGCTTCGGAAGGAGTCCAGCCAATTTCAGCATATCCGGGGAGACGCGGAAAGACCAGGTATTCAATATCTGCCATTTTTGTTACAGTCTCGCTCCATAGTGCTGCCTCAACGCCCAGAATATTATCTTTCCCTATACCCGGAACAAGTTTTGCCGGATCCCAGTTGTAAGCAGAGTCAACTTCAATATAAGCTGCCCAATGCAGTCCGAGTGTGGTTGTCGAATCATATTTCATGTCAACATAGGCCTTCGTGGCAGGCGACATCAGAATTTTTGCTCCCTGACCCACTGCCAGCTTTGCATTCTTCACATTTGCCCAATGTTGAGCTGTTGCTTCCGGCCTCAATGTGGTAAGGGCAATTTCATCCCATCCGATCACTTTTTTGCCATGCTTCAGGACAATATCCTGTACCCTGTTTATAAAAGGGATATAATCCTCAATTTTGGTAGCATGCGATTCATCACCGCCGATATGAATATATGGTCCGGGGGTCAGCGAAGCCAGCTCTCTGACAACATCATCGATAAATTTATAAGTTATCTCCTTGCTTGTACAAAGTGTGCTGAAGCCTACCTTGGTACCTGTATAAAGTTCGGTGGCTTTTCCGTTACAGTTTAGTTCGGGATATGAAGCCAGAGCTGCATTTGTATGGCCCGGCATATCGATTTCCGGTATTACAGTTACAAAATGTTCCCGGGCATATTTTACAATATCAGAATCAATGTCGTTGACTTAAGGAATGAAGATAAAAATTGTTCTTTGAAATAGTAGAGTATAGAGTATGTTTATTATATTAGGGGTATAATATAGGCCTCAGAGAGAAAGTCTATGAAAACAATGAATTTCGTGAAGAAGC
>CAIMVD010000360.1 GCA_903844815.1 uncultured Bacteroidota bacterium
ATTACAAATCGGCGCCATCGGTGTCTCCCTGGACTTCAAGGCCCCGATTACAAATCGGCGCCATCGGTGTCTCCCTGGACCTCAAGGCCCCGATTACAAATCGGCGCCATCGGTGTCTCTCTGGACCTTAAGGCCCCGATTACAAATCGGCGCCATCGGTGTCTCCCTGGCCCTCAAGGCCCCGATTACAAATCGGCGCCATCGGTGTCTCATATGCCCTCTGAAAAGTTCTTTTTTTGCTTTTTCGAAAATATTATTACCTTTGAACCCACAAATCAAATATTCTTATCATTTGAGAGTGTTTGGTTTTTATTAAGAAGGGTGAAGAGATTAGGCTCTGCGAAACCCTGGCAACCAATCCATAACATCAGGATAACGGTGCCAAAACCTAATCCCGGAAAGCCGGGAGATGATAAAAATTTTAACACTGACAACATGAATTCTATTCATCTGACACACAACAACTTTATCATGCCGCTCATGCCTATGCGCATGTGCAGGTAGAGCTTTGATTTGACATCAGCCCTTTCCCTTCTTACATTTGTATATAATAACGCGACGGCAATATTTGCATGCCGCCCATATAATAACCTCAAAATTTGAAAATATGAGCAACAGGAAGATAAAATTCGAAACACTCCAGGTACACGCCGGCCATCATCCCGATAAAGAGACCCTCTCGAGAGCCGTGCCCCTGTATCAGACCTCATCCTATGTTTTCAGGGACGCCAAGCATGCTGCCGACCTTTTTGACCTCGCCGAATGGGGCAATATCTACACCCGTATCATGAATCCCACAACGGATGTTTTTGAAAAAAGGGTTGCTGCACTCGAGGGAGGGGTAGCTTCCCTTGCTGTCTCATCAGGACATGCAGCGCAGTTTATTGCAATTACCAATATAATGAGAAAAGGCGATAACTTCATCACTTCACCTTTTTTGTACGGGGGTAGCCATAACCAGTTCAAGGTTACTTTCGATAATTTCGGGATTGATGCAAGGTTTGCAGCAGATCTGGAAGCCTCATCTTTCGAAAAGCTTATTGACGAAAAGACAAAGGCAATTTATGTTGAGACCCTTGGCAATCCGGGGTTCAATATCCCCGATTTTGAATCGCTTTCGAAACTGGCAGTAAAACACTCCCTGCCTTTGATAGTTGATAATACCTTCGGTGCCTGCGGATATCTCTGCCGTCCAATCGAACTCGGGGCAAACATCGTAGTCGAATCTGCCACAAAATGGATTGGGGGACACGGAACCAGTATCGGCGGGGTTATTACCGATGCAGGCAATTTCAACTGGAATAACGGCAAGTTCCCAATGTTCACGGAACCCTCTGAAGGTTACCATGGAAAGATCTTCGGAAATATTTTCAATCAGACTTCGCCGGCCGGAAACATAGGATTTATAGTAAGGGCAAGGGTAGAAGGATTAAGGGATATAGGGCCTGCAATAAGCCCGTTCAACTCTTTCCTCCTTATTCAGGGGCTCGAAACCCTTTCACTCAGAATGGAAAGGCATGTTCAGAACACCCTTACTCTTGCAAAGTGGCTGAAGACTAATCCTGCCGTCGAGAAAGTAAACTATCCCGGACTGGAAGGAGATCCTTATCATGAACTTGCACAGAAATATCTTCCCAAAGGGGCAGGAGGCGTGCTGAGTTTTGTACTGAAAGCCGAAAAGTCAAAGGCCGTGAAGCTTGTGGAACACTTCGAACTGGTAAGCCACCTTGCAAACGTAGGCGATACAAAGACTCTCATCATACAACCATCAGCGACTACCCATTCTCAGCTTTCAGCCGAGGATCAGGCTGCCGCAGGAATTGAACCGGGCCTCTTCAGGGTATCGGTTGGGATTGAGCATATCGATGATATTATTTATGATTTTGAACAGGCTTTTAAACAGGTATTGTAAACGGAGGATCAATGACACAACAGAAATTAAGAATAGGAATGTTCGGTTACGGCTGCGTGGGACAGGGGCTTCACGATGTGCTGAACAGCAGCAAGGGATTTAAGGCTGATATAGTAAAGATCTGCGTGAAGGACCATAACAAGAAGAGGAGACTTCCCATGTCGAACTTCACCTTCGATAAAAACGAGATCCTCAATGATCCAAACATTAACCTCATTGTAGAACTTATCGACGATGCCGATGAGGCTTTCAATATTGTTACTACAGCAATGAAAGCCGGAAAGAGCGTTGTATCGGCCAATAAAATGATGGTTGCCAACCATTTCAGGGAGCTTGTACGCATGCAGGAAGAATACAACGTTTCCCTTCTTTATGAAGCGTCGGCAGGAGCCAGTATTCCTATAATCCGCAATCTGGAGGAGTATTATGACAATGAACTTCTCTATTCTCTGAGGGGTATACTTAACGGAACAACCAATTATATCCTGACCAGGATGCACAATGAAGGTATTACCTATTCGGCCGCTCTGAAGGAGGCTCAGGAGAAAGGTTTTGCAGAGTCCGATCCTACGCTCGATGTGGAAGGTTTCGATGCGAAATACAAGCTTTGTATTATAACGGGACATGCATACGGTCTTTTCCTCGACCCTGAAGATGTATTTCATTACGGGATCAGCAAGATCTCTGAATTTGATATCAAATATGCAAAGGAGAAGGGTTTCAAGATTAAACTCGTGCCATATGTAGGCAAGACGAATGAAAACACGATCACCAGCTTTGTTCTCCCCAGGTTCATATCATCCGATAAATACCTCTATAATGTAGATAATGAGTATAATGGCGTAATAACCGAAGCCGCTTTTGCCGACAAGCAATTCTTCAGCGGAAAGGGAGCAGGCGGGCATGCAACGGGCAGTGCAGTTCTTTCGGATATCTCAGCTAATTCGTATGGCTACAGGTATGAATATAAGAAATTCAGGCAGGGAACCGTTTCAAAATACACCCGGGAACACAAACTTGAAATTTACCTTAGGTATAATGATGAAAAGGACAGAGAATTATTTGGATTCGAGGAAGTCTCGGAATACTTTAGCGGAAGATTTTATAAGTATGTAATTGGGGTTGTAAATCTTGAGAGGCTTTATGAGCTCAGGAACCAACTCAGTGGTTTGGATGTTTTTATAGTAAATACAGGAAGAAAGGTAGAAGTTAAATGAAGTATTCTCCGGAACAGCTTATTCAGCAAAAGATTCTCATCCTCGACGGGGCGATGGGGACAATGATCCAGAAACACAGGCTCACGGAAGAAGATTACCGCGGGGAACAATTCAGGGATCATCCCAATCTTCAGAAGGGGAACAATGATCTTCTGTCGGTAACGAAGCCGGAGATTATAAAGGACATCCACCGCCAGTATCTTGAGGCAGGCGCGGATATAATTACTACAAACACCTTCAACTCAAACAGGATCTCTATGGCCGATTATGGTATGGAGAGCCTTGTGTATGAACTGAATGTGAAGTCGGCCAGGAATGCAGCTGAAACCATAATGGAGTTCGAAAACTCATCAGAACCCCTGCATCATTTCGTTGCCGGTACCCTGGGGCCGACCAACAGGACAGCCTCCATGTCGTCCGATGTAAATGACCCCGGAGCAAGGGCCGTCTCCTTTGACCAGCTCGTTGAAGCATATTCGGAACAAACGAGGGGGTTGATCGACGGGGGAGTGCATATTCTGCTTGTTGAGACAATTTTTGATGTACTTAACTGCAAGGCAGCTCTCTTCGCCATCGATTCAGTATTTGAGGAGAGGGGAGTAAGGCTTCCTGTAATGGTATCCGGTACTATAACCGATGCCAGTGGCAGGACTCTCACCGGCCAGACCCTTGAGGCATTTATGGTGTCGGTATCTCATTTCCCGCTTCTGAGTATTGGACTTAACTGTGCTCTTGGAGTTGAACAGCTCCGTCCCTTCATAAAAGAACTATCAGCAAAGACAGGATTCTACGTATCTGTTCATCCAAATGCAGGCCTTCCCAACCAGTTTGGCGAATATGATCAGTCGGCAGCTTATATGGCCTCCATAGCCGAAGAATTCATGAAGGAGGGGTGGTTGAATATTATCGGAGGATGCTGTGGCACCTCTCCTGAGCATATCGGGAAAATTGCCGAATCAGCAAAAAAATATAGCCCCAGAGTCAAACCGGAGATCGAGAAAATTACCCGTCTCAGCGGCCTTGAAGCACTTGCCATAAAGCCCGAAACCAATTTTGTGAACATAGGCGAGCGTACCAACGTTTCGGGTTCCATAAAGTTTGCAAGGCTCATCAGGGATGAGAAATACGATGAGGCTCTTGCCATTGCCCGCAATCAGGTTGATGGCGGGGCACAGGTGATAGATATCTGCATGGATGAAGCCATGCTCGATTCGGAAAAAGCCATGGTTAAGTTTGTGAGTCTGGTGATGGCCGAGCCCGATATCTCAAAACTTCCCCTGATGATCGACTCTTCGCGCTGGGACGTGATTGAATCGGCACTGAAATGTATCCAGGGCAAGTCGGTCGTTAATTCAATAAGCCTTAAGGAGGGAGAAGAAGCCTTCCTCAATCATGCCAGGAAAGTCAGAAAATATGGTGCGGCGGCAGTGATTATGCTGTTCGATGAAAAAGGCCAGGCCGATTCGTTCGAGAGAAAAACATCGATTGCAGAACGATCGTACAGGCTTCTTGTCGACACGATAGGATTTCCTCCTGAAGACATTATTTTCGATCCGAACGTACTTGCCGTGGCCACCGGAATTGAAGAGCATAATAACTATGCCGTGGATTTTATCAATGCCACTGTCTGGATAAAGAAGAACCTTCCATTCGCAAAGGTCAGCGGCGGAATAAGCAATCTCTCCTTTTCCTTCAGGGGAACCGACCCCGTACGTGAAGCCATACATTCGATCTTTCTTTTCCACGCCATAAAAGCAGGCCTCGATATGGGCATAGTCAATCCCGGCATGCTGCAGGTTTATACTGAGATTGAGCCCGAACTGATGCAGCTTTGCGAAGATGTTGTCCTGAACCGCAGAGCAGACTCCACCGAACGTCTGGTGAAGTTTGCAGAAGGCATCAAAAACTCCGGGAAGAAGGAGGAGAAGGCAGATCTCTGGCGTTCGCTTCCTGTCGTTGACAGAATAAAACATTCCCTTATCCGCGGACTCGATGAATTCATTGAAGCTGATGTGGAAGAAGCACGTCCTCTTTTTGGTCGTTCCATCGAACTCATCGAAGGCCCTCTGATGGGGGGGATGAATGAGGTTGGAGACCTTTTCGGCGCCGGGAAGATGTTTCTTCCCCAGGTTGTAAAGAGCGCCAGGGTCATGAAGAAAGCGGTATCGAAACTGGCTCCGTATATTGAACTTGAGAGCAAGGGCGAAGAAAAGAAAACGGCTGGCAAAGTACTTCTCGCAACTGTCAAGGGCGATGTTCACGACATCGGAAAGAACATTGTAGGGGTTGTCCTTTCGTGCAATAATTATGAAGTTATTGATCTTGGCGTAATGGTCCCGGCAGAAAAGATCCTAGATACAGCCGTGAGGGAGAATGTCGACTGTGTCGGTCTGAGCGGTCTTATTACCCCTTCGCTTGAAGAGATGGTTCAGGTTGCGGCAGAGATGGAGCGCAGAAATATCCGTGTTCCGCTTCTGATCGGAGGTGCAACAACATCGGAGATCCATGCTGCGGTTAAGATAGCTCCGGCATTCTCAGGCACAGTTGTTCACGTCAAAGATGCTTCAAAGGCAGCGGGTGTCATTTCAGCCCTCCTTCAGAACGATAATTCCGCCTATGTTTCAGCTCTCGGGAAGAAATACAAAAAGCTCCGCGACGATCATAGTTCACGTCAGTCAGAACGACATCTTTTGTCATTAAGCGATGCCAGGAAGAACATGTTTACGACGGACTGGAAGAGTAACTATATTCCGGTACCGAAAATTCCCGGACGCCATGTTATGACAAATATTGATCTTGAAGAACTAATCAGGTATATCGACTGGACTTATTTTTTCTTTGCCTGGAAGATTTCAGGAAGATATCCTGCAATACTTACTGATCCTGTTAAGGGCGTTGAGGCAAAAAAACTTTTTGATGACGGGCAGTTTTATCTTGAAGAGATCAGAAAGGCAAATCTCATTAATGCAAAGGCCGTTTTCGAGATCTTTCCTGCAGTATCGGTTGGCGATGATGTTAAGGTGTTTTATGATGAGACCAAAACGGAAACCAGGGCTGTCTTCCGGTTTTTAAGGAACCAGGAGCCCAAGGAAACCGGTGTTCCAAACATTTCCCTGTCTGATTATATTGCCCCGGAGCAGACGGGTCTCACCGATTACATAGGCGCTTTCGCCGTAACCGCCAATATTGATGCAGTCGCTTTTGACAGGTACAGGGAAGATGATTATGCTTCAATAATGATACGGATCCTCAGCGACCGTATTGCCGAAGCTGCAGCCGAATGGCTTCATGAAAAGATACGCAAGGAATACTGGGGGTATGCCCCGGAAGAAAAACTGTCGGTTGAAGATTTTATCAAGTTAAAGTATAAGGGTATCAGGCCTGCCCCGGGTTATCCTGCCTGTCCTGATCACACCGAGAAGAAGATTATCTTCGACCTTCTCGAAGCCGAAAAGGAAATTGGTGCGGAACTTACCGACAATTTTGCGATGGTTCCTCCGGCAGCGGTAAGCGGATATGTTTTTGCTCACCCCGGTTCGGTATATTTTAATATTGGAAAGATTGGCAGCGACCAGCTTAAAGATTACGCAGAACGAAAAAATATGACTAATGAAGAGGCAGCCAGGTGGCTTGCCCCAAACTTATGAAATAATTATTATGAGTGTTATAGATAAAATCAATAATGCCTCAGGGCCCTTGTTTACCTTTGAATTGCTGCCTCCGCTCAAGGGGCACAGCATCGATAAGATCTATGCTGCAATCGACAGGCTTGTCGAGTTTAATCCGGCATACATCAACTTCACCTCGCACAGGAACGAAACCATTTACCGTGAGCGTGCCGACGGCCTTCTCGAGAAAAAGGTCGTACGGCACAGGCCAGGTACCATTGCCCTTGCAGCAGCGGTGAGATATAAATACAATATTCCTGTGGTACCTCATCTTCTTTGCGGTGGTTTCACAAGGGAGGAGACCGAAAATGTACTTATTGAGATGAACTTCCTGGGTATTGACGATGTGCTGGCATTGAGGGGAGATCCGCCAAAAGGGGCCCGGTCGTTTGTGGCCGAGAAGAACGGGAATTCATTTACCTATGAACTTGTTCAGCAGATTACTGATATGAATCGCGGAAAATACCTTGAAGCCAATCTCGAAAATGCTGATCCCACCAATTTTTGCATCGGCGTTGCAGGTTATCCCGAGAAGCATTTTGAGGCACCCAACATGGAGATCGATCTGGAAAATCTTAAGATGAAGGTCGATGCCGGAGCTGCCTATATTGTTACCCAGATGTTCTTTGATAATGCCAGGTTCTTCAAATTCAGGGACGATTGCAGGAATGCAGGAATAACAGTTCCAATAATACCGGGGATTAAACCAATCTCGGCGCTAAATGATATAAAACTGCTGGCACAGACCTTTCATATCGATCTGCCAAGCGATCTTTTTACTTCGGTGTCGAAATGCAAATCCGACGCAGAAGCCCGTGAAGCAGGGATTGAGTGGGCTACTATGCAGTCGAAGGAATTGATTAAATCGGAGGTTCCGGGGATTCATTATTATACCCTGGGAAGATCGGATAATGTTGCAAGGATAGTAAAAGCATCATATTAAAAAAGTTTGAATCAAAAGTCCAAAACCACGTTTTGACTTTCTCTGTGGCACTCTGTGACACCTCCGTGCTTCTCTGTGCAAGTTCTTAATTATTTGTTACACAGAGTTCCACGGAGACAACACAGAGATACACAGAGGACTTTTGAAACAGACTTTTTTCCTTTATATGATTAGCTTATTTTGAAAGCAGCTTTAATCCTGTCGACATAATCAAGTTTCTCCCAGCCAAAGAATCCTACTTTCTTCAGATATACTTTTTTCCCGTTTCCGTTTCCCGATATCGGCTGGGTACCGGGAATTTCATAATATACTTCAACCTCTTTCTCGACATATTCGCGACCGAAATGGCCGTATGATGCCGTTGGGAGGAAAATAGGGTTTTTCAGACCGAAACGCTGCACTATTGAATAGGGTCGCATATCGAAAATCTTATTAAGCTCTTCGGCTATTTTGCCGTCGTGGAGTTTTTTTCCTGCATCGTCCTTCACTTTCGCTGTTCCGTAGGTGTTAACATATAATCCTACCGGTTCTGCAACGCCGATTGCATAAGCTACCTGAACGAGAGCCTGATCGCATACGCCGGCTGCCACCAGGTTTTTGGCGATATGTCGGGCAGCGTAAGCAGCTGACCTGTCAACTTTAGAGGAGTCTTTTCCTGAGAAGGCACCACCACCGTGTGCGCCATGGCCGCCATAGGTGTCAACGATTATCTTCCGGCCTGTGAGGCCTGTATCGCCGTGAGGACCGCCAATTACAAATTTGCCTGTCGGGTTAACCAGAAGCCTGTAATCGCCCTTGAAAAGCTTCTGAATCCTTACAGGGAGTGCTCTTTTAACTCTCGGTATCAGAATTTTCTTAAGGTCGTCGGAAATCTTTAGCTGCATTGCCTTTTCAGCTTCCTGCTCGGCTTTTTGGGAGTTGTCTTTAGGCAGCACGAATTCGTCATGCTGAGTGCTTATAACTATCGTATCGATGCGAAGAGGCTTGTTTTTGTCGTCGTATTCAATTGTAACCTGCGATTTTGCATCGGGACGAAGATATTTCATCTGTTTTCCATCATGCCTGATTGCGGCAAGTTCCCTGAGAAAGATATGGGCAAGCTCGACGCTGAGGGGCATGAAATTGTCAAGGTCGCGACATGCATAACCAAACATCATTCCCTGGTCGCCGGCACCCTGTTCTTCAGGTTTTTCGCGGACAACACCCTGGTTTATGTCGTTCGATTGTTCATGAATTGTCGAAATAACACCACATGAGTCACAATCGAAACGATATTCGGCTTTTGTATATCCGATTTTTCTGATCACCCGCCTGGCCGTCTCCTGAACATCAACCCAGCCTTCGGTACGAACCTCTCCGCCGCAAACTACAAGACCTGTAGTTACAAAAGTCTCGCAGGCAACCTTTGATTCTGAATCCCATTTAAGAAATTCATCAAGCAAAGCGTCTGAAATCTGGTCTGCTACCTTATCGGGGTGACCTTCTGATACTGATTCTGAAGTAAATAAATATCCCATTTTTAATTAAATAAGTTTAAAATTACAGGGAAGAAAGGTAGATTGGGAAAAGCAATGGTTCTAATTTTAGCATTTTTTTCCTGTGGTTGCAATCAGTACAAATCTTTCCACAAATTAATTCCGTTGCAAAGCAACAAAAAAATATTTGTAAAAACAAAAAAATTATAGGTTTGTAAGATGTCTGAACACTTCCTCCAGGTTGCTTTCCTGTTTCTGCAGCGAGAGCACTGTAAGATTATTCTGGACAGCAAAAGAGAATAACACTGGACGAATGTCATCGGTTCCTTCAGCCTCTACAAGCCATATATTGTCCTTTAGGGGTCTTGCGAGGGTTACATTAGCGACAGAGGAAAGGGCTTCTGGAAGGATCTCCTTGTCAAAGCCTATCCTAACAACCTGCCTTGGTTTTTTTATTACAGAATAAATGTTTGCAATATCTTCGTCGGCGACAATTATTCCCTTGTCGATAATTATAACCCGGTCGCAGATTGCTTCAACTTCCTGCATTATATGAGTGGAAAGCATTACGGTCTTTTCGCGTCCGGCTTCCTTAATAAGGTTTCGTATTTCGACAATCTGGTTGGGGTCAAGCCCTGTGGTCGCTTCATCGAGAATCAGAACCGGAGGTTTGTGGATCAGGGCCTGGGCCAGCCCTACCCTTTGCCTGTAACCCTTTGAGAGAGAACCAATTGTTTTTTTTTGCTCCGCAGTCAGCCCTGTGACCTCTATTATATTATCAACCAGGCTTTTCCGGTTTGTTTCCGACTTGTAAAGGGATGCAACAAACCCAAGATATTCCCTTACATACATTTCGGGATATAAGGGATTGTTTTCAGGAAGATAGCCAATCTGCTTTTTTACTTCCAGACTGTTGGTCCCGACCTCGAGGCCATTAATATACACCTCTCCTGAGGAAGCAGGAATGAAGCCGGTAATGATCTTCATCATTGTCGATTTTCCTGCCCCATTGGGTCCCAGGAATCCTGTAATGCTTCCTGTTTCTACCTTAAATGTGACGTTGTCAAGCGCTTTCTGCTCCCCGTAGTATTTTGTAACTCCCTGAACCGTGATCGACATAAATAATTCCTTTATCCTCCCTAACCTGCCATGAACTGGCCGACACTTGCGAATGAAGCCTTGGGATTAACACAACAAACGGGTATTCTGGAACTGTTGGCAATAATGAATTGCTCCGATGCACCCATTACATAATCAGCCATTGTTATGTTTTTGGTAGTCATTATGAGGATGAGGTCGGCATTCATGTTCTGGCTGAAATCGATGGTTCGCTGGGCAAACTTCTCATTGGGAACCTTATGTACATCATATTCTATGTTGTTTTGAATAAGGTACTTAACGGCAAAATTCATGTTTGTGTTCGTCTTTTTTGCCAGATTCCTGTCCTTGCTTTCTGCCACCAGAAGGTGAATTTTTGATTCAAAGAATTTCCCCATGAAAATTGCCATCTTGATCTTTTCCTTATTCTCTCCCCTGAAATCTATTGGGAAGACAATATTGTGATATCTCTCCTGATCAACCGGGGCATCCTGAACGACTATGAATGGCATTTTTGATTTAACCAGAACCTTCAAAGCCCAGCTGCCTGTAAGTTTTTGCATGCCTTTCATTCCATGTGTTCCCATAACCACAAGTCCTGCATCCTTCGCATTGGAGTATTCGGAAATATCGGTAAATATGCTTCCTTTTATGACATCAGCAGAAATGGGGACATTGTATTTCTTAGTACCCTCCCCGGCCACCTGCTGGAGTTTAACCTTAGCATTTTCAAGGATCTTCAGGTCTGCTTCATGTTCGACAATATGCAGGAGAGTGATTTCCTTTCCGGTCATGCGCGATATTTTTGCAGCATGAGCAAGCGCATGCCCGGCAACCACTGTGAAATCCCATGGTACTACAATAAGTTTACTATGTTCTTCCATTTTTTTGATATTTTCTGTTAATATTCAAAGTTATTCAGTTTTTATTAATTTTCATCATTTTACCGTCCTGTTTTTTGCTTAATGACGGCAGTGAGCCTTCATAAGGTAGTCTCGGCAGCTTCCATATTAATTTTTTGGCATAATATGTTCTAAAACATTGTAGTTTCTAATCAATTAATTAACTCTCTTCCCCTGATTAATAATAACTGCAATATAGGGTAAATATTATTTATTACTTTTGCGCTGTTGTTTTTTTGGGATTTTGACTTATTACGATGAAAAGAATAAAGGTAAAAGAATTAATGAATTCCGGTCAGGTAGGATCGGAAGTACTGGTTAAAGGTTGGGTAAGGACAAAAAGGGGAAATAAGAACATCGTTTTTATTGCTCTTAATGACGGATCTACAATTCTCAACATCCAGGTTGTTGTCGATGTGGCATTGTTTGATGAAAATCTTCTGAAGGATATTACAACAGGTGCCTGCATAGGCGTTACAGGGAAACTGGTTGAATCGCAGGGGCAGGGTCAGCATATTGAGATAAATGCAACATCCATAGAGCTTTATGGGAAAAGCGATGCGGAGTTATATCCTCTTCAGAAAAAAGGGCATTCAATGGAATTCCTTCGCGAAAATGCGCACCTGCGTTTCAGAACGAATACCTTCGGCGCAGTCTTCAGAATCAGGCATTCAATGGCTTTTGCAATTCACAAGTACTTTAACGATAAAGGTTTCTTCTATCTTCATACTCCTGTAATCACAGCAAGCGATGCTGAAGGAGCAGGCGAAATGTTCCATGTAACAACTCTCGACCTTCATAATCTGCCTAAGAATGATCAGGGATCTGTTGACTTCAAGAGCGATTTCTTTGGAAAAGAGACTAATCTCACCGTTTCGGGACAGCTTGAAGGTGAACTCGGAGCCATGGCGCTTGGCGATATTTACACCTTTGGGCCTACATTCAGGGCAGAGAACTCCAATACCCCGAGGCATCTTGCCGAATTTTGGATGATAGAGCCTGAGATGGCTTTCTATGACCTTAACGACAACATGGACCTTGCCGAAGACTTTGTAAAATATCTTATCAGTTATGCACTTGAGAACTGCAAGGATGACCTCGGTTTCCTGAACACAATGATTGATAAAGCCCTCCTTGAAAGGCTTAAGTTTGTTGTTGAAAATGAATTTGTGAGGATATCCTATACTGAAGCTGTTGAGATTCTCCTGGCATCAGGCAGAAAATGGGAATACCAGGTTGGCTGGGGTCGCGACCTTCAGGCTGAACACGAAAGATATCTTGTTGAAGAGCACTTTAAGAGGCCTGTCATCCTTACGGATTATCCAAGGGATATTAAGGCTTTCTATATGAAGCAGAACGACGACGGAAGAACCGTCAGGGCAATGGACGTTCTTTTCCCGGGGATTGGTGAGATAATTGGCGGATCGCAGAGGGAAGAAGATTACGACAAGCTTATTTCGAGGATCAGGGAGATGAAGATGCCTGAAAAGGATCTCTGGTGGTACCTCGATACACGCAGGTACGGCAGCGCACCTCACAGCGGGTTCGGCCTCGGCTTTGAAAGGCTTATCCTGTTTATCACAGGCATGTCAAATATAAGAGACGTGATTCCTTTTCCGCGTACTCCCAAGAATGCAGAATTTTAACGATGTATTCAGGGATTCTTTCGTTGAATAACAGATAATGTTAAATCAGAGGTTACAGCAGAAACTGCTTCAGAAGCTTTCGCCACAGCAGATCCAGATGATCAAGCTGCTGGAGGTTCCTACTTTGCAGATAGAGGAACGGATAAAGAAGGAACTAGAGGAGAACCCTGCACTGGAAGAAGGAGCCGATGATGAAGATAACTCTTCGGACCAGGAAGAGGAAGGAGACTATGAAGAAAAAGACAAGGACCAGGAGGAATTCACACTCGAAGATTATATAGAAGATGACGATATCCCTGATTACCGGCTCCAGACAAAAAATAACAGCAGGGATGATGAGAAGCGATCGGAGATACCGTTTTCAGGAGGCCTCTCCTTCCAGGAACATCTCGAATCACAGCTTGGGCTGCGTGATCTGACAGAAAAACAGAAAATACTGGGCGAATATGTCCTTGGAAATATCGACGAGGACGGATACCTCAGAAGAGAAATTGAGAATATTGTCGACGATCTTGCATTCCTTCAGAATATAGAGGCAACCGTTGAGGAACTGGAGGAAATTCTTAAAATTATCCAGGATCTTGAGCCCGCAGGGGTAGGAGCCAGGACACTCAGGGAATGCCTTCTGCTGCAGATTGAAAAACGGGGTAATAACAATCCTGCCATTCATACTGCCCGAACAATACTCGAAACATATTTTGAAGAGTTCACTAAACGCCATTATGATAAAATAACGGCACGCCTTGGGATTTCCGATAACGATCTGAAAGCGGCTATTGATGAAATACTGAAACTAAATCCAAAGCCGGGAGGAGTATACAGCGATCCCTTCAGTAAAACATCGCAGCCTATTATTCCCGATTTCATACTGGAGTTTTCAGAAGATGGCTTCGACCTTCATCTTAATTCGCGAAACCTTCCCGAATTGAGGTTAAGTTCTGCCTATAATGAGATGCTTCGTTCTTACAGCAAGGACAAGAACCAGAAAAAGGATATGAAGGATGCCGTAATGTTTGTCAAGCAGAAAATCGATTCGGCAAAATGGTTTATCGATGCCATCAGGCAAAGGCAAAACACCCTTCTCCTTACAATGAATGCCATTCTTGAATACCAGCAGGAATATTTTATTGATGGTGATGAAACCAGGCTGAAGCCTATGATACTCAAGGATGTTGCCGAAATGACCGGCCTGGATATCTCAACGGTTTCGCGTGTTGCCAACAGCAAATTCATTCAAACCCACTTCGGTATTTTTCCGCTTAAGTTTTTCTTCTCCGAAGGACTGCAAACCGATAGCGGTGAAGAAGTTTCGACACGGGAGATTAAAAGAATCCTGCAGGATTTTATAGAAAATGAACAGAAACGGCGCCCGCTAACCGATGAGAAGCTCACTGAGATCCTCCAGGAAAAGGGCTACCTGATTGCCCGTCGGACTGTTGCCAAATACCGTGAACAACTTAATATCCCTGTTGCCAGATTGCGTCGCGAGATCTGATGGATTCTGCAGGGAAACGTGTCTTTTTATTAACCGATCACACTACAAATGGAGACTAACAAAATAAATTACTTTCCCGACGCGTTTGCGCGGTCAGTATCTGCAGTTTTTCACCCTCTTTTCATCCCTGTCTACGGTCTGGCAATAATTTTCATGGCACCAACCCTCATGGGATATCTGCCCGTTGAGATTAAAAAAATTCTGTTGCTGATTGTCCTCGTGAACAATGTAATGGTGCCTGCATTGATGATGCCTTTTTTCCGCCACAGGAATATAATTACCACCTGGACTATCGATGACAGAAAGGAGAGGACAATTCCTTTGGTTCTGACCACCCTGCTTTATGCGATTTCCTTCTATATAGTTTCACGGTTTCAGGTACCCTTTTTCATTCAATCGTTTTTCATATCTGCTTTTCTTATCTCACTGGCAGCTACAATAATTAATTTCTGGTGGAAGATCTCGGTTCACTCAGTAGGAGCAGGTGCAATTATTGCTCTCGTCCTTACTTTATCGAGCAGAATGGATACCAGCCTGATATGGTATCTTGTTCCGGCTGTAATTATTGCCGGCCTGATTTTATCATCGAGGTTAAAGCTTAATTCTCACTCACCCGGGCAGGTCTGGGCAGGTCTGTTAGCGGGATTTACCGGGCTGATGCTCTTTATGCAGATCTACCAGTAGCTCCTTCAGCGCAGCGTTGAGCAGCAGATCGCTTTTCTCGCAAATATCGGCAGGCCAGGGCGCTTTTATCTCAGGAAGTTTTATTGCTTCATGGAGGTTTCCCTGCGAAACTGAAGAAAACCATCCCTTCCCGGAAAGATAGGCGGCAAGGTATTCCTGTTCGGTCTGGCCTGGCGTGGGAATGAGCAGAGCGCTGGTTCCAAGGCTGATAAGCTCCATAATAGTTGTATAACCCGAGCGGGTGATGACACTTTTGCTTCCCTTAATAATTTGCGCCATCTCAGGGGCTGGTAAATGGGAACAAAAGTGAATATTCCCGTGTTCGGTTATTTGCCTTCCCTTGAGAGGTTTTCCTTCGAGTAAAAATGTACTGTCGGTATTGTTTCTGAGAATAGATACCAGTCTTTGTTTCAGCATTCCTTTCTGTGGTTCCGGACCTGAAAGAATTACAGTATTATGAGGGGTTCCTGGGTTTGGGTCAGGGTAACTGGCCGGAATAACCGAAAACCGGGATAACAATCCGATAAACCTTGTATTTGAAGCAAGCTTCGCCGAATGAGAAAGCCTTCCGGAGATGTTTACTTCACCGGGAAGATCGGGGATCCAGCAATATTTATACCTTCTTATCACAGCCCTGTGCAGGGCGATCCCAACCGGTTCAAGGAACCTGAAGAGCGAAGGAAAGGGTATGCGCGGCATATGGGTCACATATACCGAGGAGATCGTGTTGTTCCACAATCCGAAACGATTATCGCTTATAACAATATCGATTCCATTATCGGCTATAATTTTTTTCAGACGCTTGTGCTCCCTTGCAATATGGATCAACAGGGATGGGATCTTAAAAAAAAGTGAAAGATACTGGGGAAGGAAACGGGAATAGACGGGTTTAAATCCCGCGAAATCAATGTATGACAGGCCTTCGAGTTCGTTCCTGAACAGGGCTGAATGTTCTTTTCCTGAGGCAATTATAACATTATGCCCCATATTATTTAACCGGGCTGCCACAGGTATCATTCGTGCGGCATGGCCTAATCCCCATTCGAGGGGACAAATCAGTATATTATAGTGCCTGTTCACCTTATCCTGAAACCTGAGTAGCAATTCCCAGGGCTTCGACCTTAGCTGCAATCTCCCTTAACTCCTTGTCAGGCACCTTTTTCAGGTCTCCTCCCTGCGGAGTATCCCTCGATATTGTATAGATCATAACTTCCATTGGTTTTATCCTTATCAGGGCTTCAAGCCATGCATCTGTTTCTTCCAGGGTTGTATTATCAACAATTAAGCCATTATAAGTGCCACGAAGAAAAAGAGTCTGTATTATCAGTTTCCCGTTGAATTCTTCAAGGTTTTTAATCAGCTCCTCAATATCAATTTCTGTTCCCGGCTGGTTTTGCAGGCTCACGGTAGATCCTATTGCAGAATCGAGCTTAAGTATGTTCTGATCGATTTTAAGAAGTGCAGTCCTTATTGCCGGCTTTGATATTGTTGTTGCATTCGACAGCACGGCGATTTTGGCTGCTGGAAAGTATTTGTCCCTCAGTAAAATAGTGTCGTCGATTATTTCAGGGAAGTCGGGATGGATAGTTGGTTCGCCGTTGCCTGCATAAGTGATTACATCAGGAGCCTGATTCTTTTCCTGCATTTCGGCAAGCCTCTCCTGCAGGGCATTAAAGACCTCTTCGCGAGCGGGCAGTGTGCCTTTTATGCCCGCGCCATCGCTGTTCCATCCGCATTCGCAGTAAATGCAATCGAAATTGCAGATTTTCCTGTTAACGGGAAGCAGGTTTATTCCAAGTGAAACGCCGAGGCGCCGGCTCTTAACAGGTCCGAAAACTATCTCATCAAAGAGGAATGTACTCATATTTCGAAATTACCGGCGGTAAATTTACTATTAATTGACTTAGATCAGCCGTGTAGCATAGCTGCCGGGAAGGAATTTCATTCCGGCGAGATCAAGATCCTGCAGCAGCACAAGTCCAGGTTTCCTGCCTGAGACTATCCTTCCGTAATTGTCGTCTTCTCCAAGCGCTTTGGCTCCGTTAAGGGTTGCACAAGCGATAAGTTCTTCTAAAGTGACGGAAGGGAAATATAACTGAAGGGTTTTAATTTCTTCAAGCATGCTGATTTTATTGTTTGAGGCAAGGCTGTCGGTCCCTATTACTATTTCACATCCTTCGTTGCGGAGCAGGTTGAGGGGGGGAAGGCTGCCCTCAATATAAAGGTTTGAATTCGGGCAGAGGCACCAGTAGAGATTCTCCCTTTGCAGGATTTCCCTTATGGTTTGCCTGTTAACGAAAGTGTTGTGAACAACAAGCAGATTGCCACTTTTAGTAATCTCATTCAGAATTGCATCTGCATGGCTGTTAACAGTTTCGAGCCGTGATGTGATAAGTCCGGAGCGCTCATAAGAGTCCATAAGCGATCCCGAATGGCTTTCGAGGAAGCGCGATTCTGCCGCGGTCTCCATAAAATGAATAGAAGTAATCCTGTTATCCCTGCTTTTTTCACGTAAAAGCCTTAGCAGCGTTACTGACATGGAATAGAGGGCATGAGGCACAGGGAAATGTTGAAGTCCCGCCGCAGAGGCAGCTTTAGCGACTATTTCCATCTCATCAATACGTCGGGAAGCCCTGTCGGGATCAATGCCAAAGACTTCCAAAAGGTTGATATAACTGATCCGGCTTGTTTTTTTTAATTTGAATGTGAGTGGACTGTTGCAAATATCAGCGCAGAGCACGATGCCTTCACGAAACATATCATTATCGGCGGAAGTGGCGGCACTGATAATTTTTTCGGTGGAGGAAGCCCTCGTAGTTCTGATCTGTTCGATAAATCGTCCAAGGCCGGTTCCTTTATCCACCGTTCCCCTCATATGAGAAAGTTCCAGATGGCAATGGCAATTTACAAAGCCCGGGATTATTATTCCGTTATAGAATTCGATTGATTTTTTTTCCTGTAGATTTCCTCCTGTGTCCTCAATGCTGATTATTGTCCCATCATCACCAACAGTAATTACAGCCCTTTTGAGAATGGGTCCGGCATTTGTGATTACATAATGGGCCGACAGATTTCTCATGCCACTATGTAGGTATAACTTATCTTTATTGATTCGATGAAAGAATG
>CAIMVD010000361.1 GCA_903844815.1 uncultured Bacteroidota bacterium
TCGGCCATGGGATCGGAAAAAGGCATTCCGATTTCAATCATATCGGCACCTGCATTCTCAAGGGCTTTAACAATCCGGGCTGTGGATTCGAGGGAGGGGAAACCGGCAGTAAAATATATCGAAAGTATATTTCCGGCTTTTTCTTTAAAAAGTTTGTCAATCCGGTTCATGGGAAAGTCAGTTAATTCGTTACTCATTATTTGCTGAATCCTTAAGGTCCATATATTTTATGTAGGTCGACATATCCTTATCGCCCCTTCCTGAAACCGTCACCACGACAACATCATCCTCCCTGAATTTTATCTTTCCCAGATATGCAAGTGCGTGAGCAGATTCAAGGGCAGGCACTATCCCCTCGAAACGGGTGAGCAGGAATGCAGCTTCAAGCGCTTCATCGTCAGTCACATTACCGAATATTACCCTATTCACTTTATGCAGGAATGAATGAACCGGACCAATTCCGGGATAATCAAGCCCGGCCGAGATTGAATATGGCTCTGTTATCTGTCCGTCGGCATCCTGCATGAGCATAGTACGCGAGCCATGAATTATCCCTGGTCTTCCTGCAACCATTGTTGCTGCTGTCTCACCCGTGAGAACTCCCTTTCCTGCAGCCTCAACTGCAACAAGTTTCACATCTTCATCGTTCAGGTAATGGAAAAATGAACCAATCGCATTGCTTCCTCCGCCGACGCAGGCAACTACATAGTCAGGATTTTCCTTCCCTGAAACTTCCTTAACCTGGTACTTCATCTCCTCGCTGATAACCGACTGCAGCCTTGCAACGAGGTCGGGATAAGGATGAGGCCCGACAACAGAACCTATAATATAATGTGTATCAATTGGATTGCTTATCCAGTCACGGATTGCTTCATTTGTGGCATCCTTGAGTGTCCTGTTCCCGCTCAGGACAGGAACTACTTCAGCGCCAAGCATTTTCATCCTCAGAACATTCGGCTCCTGACGTGCAATGTCGACTTCTCCCATATAAACGATACACTTCAGCCCCATGAGAGCACAAACAGTCGCAGTGGCCACACCATGCTGACCCGCCCCGGTTTCGGCAATGATACGTGTTTTACCCAAACGCTTTGCAATAAGTATCTGACCAACTGTGTTATTTATCTTATGTGCACCGGTATGGTTGAGATCCTCGCGTTTCAGGAAAATCTTTGTATTGTAATAAGCCGACAGTCTCTTTGCAAAGTACAGGGGAGACGGTCTTCCAACATAATGTTTTAACAAAGAGCGAAATTCATCAATAAAATCAGGATCATTCAGGATTTTTATGTAATTATCCTTCAGTTCTTTAACATTGGGATACATCATCTCGGGTATGAAGGCACCTCCAAACTCTCCGTAATACCCGTTTTCGTCGACATTATAATTCATTTCCTGACTTTTTAATTTCTTCAACAAATCCACTCACAAGCTCAGGTATTTTTATTCCCGGGGTTGTCTCAAATAAGCTGTTCAGATCAACTCCCATGAACCAGGGATTTTTTATTTTCATGATTTCTTTGGCATCGGAAGGGCCTATTCCCCCGCTAAGGAAAAATGGTTTATCAAGGTTATAGCTGTTTAAAATATCCCAGTTGAATTTCTTTCCGCTTCCCCCGTGTTTTTCACTCCTTGTATCGAAAAGATAAAAATCACATACACCCATATGAGATTCAAACATGTCAAAGTCAGTATAATCACAGATCCCGAAGGCTTTTATGATCTTAAGTCCGGATAATTTGAGGCTCTCACAGTAATCAGGAGTTTCGGTACCATGCAGCTGAACATAATCCAGACCTGTCATGGCTGCGATTTCAATAACATAAACCGGATCTTCATGAACGAAAACTCCAACCTTGAGGATATCCGCGGCGACATTATTAAAGATCGCAGGGTCGGGTTCCTTGCCCACATATCTTGGCGACCCCGGATAAAATATAAATCCCATGAAGTCAGGACCCGTTTGGGCAACAGCTTTAACGTTTGCAGGATCTGTCATCCCGCATACTTTAACTTTCAACATGGCTTAAAGCAATTGATTTAACAAACCCCGAAAATGCCTTCACCGGATCAGGTGCCGACATAAACCTCTCACCTATCAGGAAACCATCGAATCCTGCATCCCGAAGAGCCTTAATCTCCATGGACGATGAGATGCCACTTTCGGAGATCCTGACAAAACCTGCCTGTATTTTTGGCGCAAGTTCAAGTGAAATGGCAGTATTAACTTCAAACGACCTTAGATCCCGGTTATTCACACCTATTATATTAATGTACTCATTAACCTTTTCAAGCTCTGCCCTTTCGTGGATCTCAA
>CAIMVD010000362.1 GCA_903844815.1 uncultured Bacteroidota bacterium
CTCCGTCTCTTAGTCTCCCCATCACCCCCAACCCCACCATCATTCCGATGACATTAGATATCATATCATTCACATTAAACGCCCTGTAAGTAAGAAAATACTGCACCCCCTCGGCAGCCAGAGCCAGTCCTATCCCAGCCACTACCGCCACCCATACCGGCAGCCCGTAAATGCGTATGCTTATAAAAAACCAGGGGAGGAACAAGATACCATGAAGAAGGTGGTCGAGACGGATCTCCACAATGTAAACATTATTCAGGGCATGACTTCTGAATCCGGTCAGAGGAAAGACAACCATCAGGAAGATGAAGGTAATATAGCCCCAGAAGATTTTTGAGTGATTGGAGTGGAGGAATTTGGTGAAGGGGTTCATACTTATTAAGTATCTGTTCCAGGTTGTGAGAATGACTCAGAGACTTTGGGACCTTTTGGGACGGAAATTGTACAGGTTCTTAGATAATTTGCTTTTATAGACGTCTCTTTGTCCCTTTTTCATTAAGTCTCAGTCCTCTTATTCCTTCCTGATTTTCACAATAAAATATTTCGCCGCATTCTTTGCATTTTGCATTGCTAGTTCCTTCACCCACAATATTGGGTTATCGGTCCATCTTTGGGGATGGAATGTAAACATAACCTGATCGGGCAGAAGACTTATATTATTTATGATATCAAAAGTGGATTTGAAATTGAAGGTAAAATTACTTTGAACTTTATCCCTGACACTCACTGATGCGCCGTTCCAACGCCTACCGGTATCGGAAAGGTAAGCAACTTTGTTGAAATCAATATCAAAATAGGGTTCGCCGATAATGCCAACAGAGTGGTAATCAAAGCTTTTCCAAAGGTCTTTGTTGTCGTATTTTGAGCGGGGACTGCCATGCATACAGATAGTTGAAACAGGGACAATCCGGCGGAAAGTATCAAGATTATGTCGAAACTCATCCCATGCCTTTATTGGATCGCCCTGGCTAGTATCCATCGTTTCATAATGATACCCGATTTCATGCCCAAGATTAGCGATTTGACTTATTATTTTTTCATCAAAAATACCTGGCAATACTCTGAAGTAATAAGAACCTACTACTCTACAATAATTTTCAATTTTAGCCATTTTAAGAGCATTCTCAGGTAGTCTATCCACGTCATGTCTTAATACAATACCTTTCTCTGCTGGATTCTTAATATACTCTTTAAATGACATAAAAAAATAACCATTTTCTAAAAGTGTACGAATTATACTGATATAACTATTTAAAGTAAAATCCATCTTAATCCGGAATCCAAATACACGTAATTATTATAAACCCTATTTGAAATTCATCCAAAATTCTAGTGTATCAGTTACTTTATGATAACTCGATGGATAGTTTTCAATAAACCAACTCCAAAACAATGTTACATCAATCTTATCACTTAATAAGACCTGTCGTCGATTTTGCCATTCATCACGTAAATTAGGAAAATCTAAAAGTGACTTAAGTTTTACAATCATGCTATCAAAATTTTCGGGCTTAAATGCAAATGTAAGTCCATACCTATGTTCTTCCTCCTCTAAATATGATATTCTACCAGCAAATGAGTTGCAACGAAGGGAAGGAACTCCAAGTACAGCTGCCTCAGACGACATTGTCTGACTATCTCCTAAAAACATAGTTGAAAAAAACAAGAATGAATGCATCTTCTCTGGGCCAATCTTCATCTGATATCTCTCTAGTTCGGGTTCAATTTTTCTTTCTGTAGTTATAAATATTTTGCCATAAGGTCTCAGAATGTTGATCAGAATCAACTTTTGTTCCAGAGAAAGACCGGCAATACCAACATCATGATGAGCTTTGAACACATTGAAACGCATTATGAAATAAGTTTCACCAACGTTTATTCCGACATCTTCTAGCACTTGAGGATCGGGTTTAAAGTTTTTTGTATGAAGATACGCCAACTCATGAAATCCTGGATAAAATATCGTATCATTTCTAATTCTCTTCCCTTTAAGTGAATCTGGGGATAATAGTACTGTTGCATACGGTGTTACATGGTTTGTTATAAGAGGTTGAACTTCATCATCATCGTCATCAAAAACAATAGATTTAATGTTTGATATTTTCGAAATGTGTGCTATGGAAACTGACGTACCTATCGCAATATCTACCTTTTTCCAAATACATATACCTAAAATGATAAAGTCATATATTATTTGCTTCAAAATTTTTCCAATCAAAGTATCTGCCTTTTTTGGTAGAACATAGTACTTGTACCCATAAATATTAAGTAACTGTTTAGCTATCTCTAAATTTTTAACTGTCCATATTATACAATGGCCTTGTGATTCAAGTTTTCTTGCCATATTCCTATAATAATGAACATGTGCTGGATGTCCGATATCAATTAATATTCTCATCTATGTAATTTTGATAAAAACTTCAATCCCCATTTACCTACTTTGTAAAGTAGGGGATTTAATACATTAAGGAACCTCCCCTGATCTACCAAATCCCCACCAAATTCGAGTTTATATTTTCTAACTCCATAATCAACATTAGGTTGGCCTGCTCCCATAAAATCAACCAATGGTATTTTGTTATCAATTGCAAACTCCAAAGCAGCAACAACTGCAAGATGGGTTGGGAAAATTCTAGGATTATAATCCCGAATTCCGCAATAATAAAAAGTGAAGAGATTTTTCCCTGGAAATATCATACAAAAAGAACCCCCTATAGTATAATTGTCATGTTTTACAATAAAAACTTTTAAAATATTTACTTTATATAATTCTCGAAAAAAATCCAAAGAAGGAAGTGGTAATTTGACTTTTCGAAAATAAAGTTCTTTTAGAATTTGATATATTTTGAAAAAGTCTTCCTCCTTTGAACATAATGAATAAGACGCACCATTTAATATTGATTGCTTTATTTCTCTTCTCCTATTATACTTAAATAATTTAAACAAGCTATCTTTTGTAATGCCATCAAGATTAAGCTTTACATTTAAGTATGAATTATAGACCCATCTTGATTCCTTAAAAGAATCTTCAAACATTGTATAATCAAAAAAATTACGTGTTTCAAGATAAATAGCCTTCCTTTTTAATAATTGTGTTGCTGTTGAAAGGAAGTAAGTCATCTCCGTTTTAGAAGCTTGACTGATTACTGGACCGCCGAAAATTATACCACGGCGTGTAAATAATCCCATTACTCCAGGTTCTTTGATTATAGTTACAACCATGAGTATTTTTAGTGTTTCAGAAACAGACAATGCAAAAACTTCTCCCATAAAGCCGGTCACTTTACTTATTATAGCAAAGTATTCTGGTGTTTGAAAAGGAGAAGTAAATGAACTAGTCTCTAACAATCTAATCCATTTGTCTTTAGGAATATTATTATGCAATAATATCATGCAAAATAATTTAAACTTACTTTATTCAATTAATATTGTTGCTTTGAAAGTTAAAACTCTTCTAGTAACACTTTCTAGATGAAATTTATAGATTTGTTTTGAGACCCTGAGTCCCCATCCATCTTGAAAGTGAAAGGACAATAGTACTCGTAAGCACAAGTTATGAAACATTAAAAAAACGAATCGATTTTCTTCACGCATAATAGTGCTTTTCATTAGAATAATAATTTTCGATTTAAAAATAGAAATAGTAAATTAGAATTTTTTCGTTCTATTAAGTTAGAAGTGTTATAACAAACTGAAATATATTCTCGTCATAATTAAGATATTTTTTCATAAATTTGCACTATTCTCCTTGCTACACTGCCACTATCAAGTCCTAATTCAATGATACGCTGTCTACCATTTGTTCTACCTATTTTTTGTGAAAAGACTAAAGCTTCATCTAATTTTAGTTTAACATCCATTGGATCAAAACCACAAATAAAACAACCTTTTGTATTTGCAATTACCCAACTTACATCACCAACATTTGTTGTTACAATTGGGATGTTACAAGCCATCGCTTCCTTTATAACATTTGGGCTACCTTCCCAAAAACTTGTGAGAAGAATTACATCTGATCCATTCATCCATATTGGAACATCAATTTGAGGAATTTGATCCAAAAAATGGACTTCAATATTCTCTGATTTCATAAGTTTCAAAGCGTCGGATGCCATTCGAAAATTCTTTTCAACTCGCTTTGGATTTGAAGGAAACAAAATATGTTTTTTTGCTTTATCCCAATTAAGAAACTCTTGGCATTTGATCTTGTCATTAGGAGTGTAAATATCAATATTCACACCATTAGGAATTATACTAATTTTAGCAAAATTGAAATTTTTTTTCATATCCGCTGATTTCAGGATAATAAACCTCCAGTTGAAAAAATAAGAGAATAAATAGATAACATATTTCATAAATGAATTTGACTTTACATCACTGCCCATTAATGAAACGATTAAGGGTTGGGCTTTAGCCAGCGATGTAGCAAATGCAGAAAGAGAATAGTGAGAATGAATTATATCATACTTGTTTTTTTTTAAGTGGTTCCTTAGTGGATATATGTTTTTTACATATCCCCAAAAACCTTTCCCTTTAAATAAAAAATAATCTATTTTAATTTTAGAATCAAATTCAAGAATCGAATTTGCTTGATTCAAAATAATTGGTGAAAGAGATTGTTTATTCCCACTAGCAGTAAATAGTACCCTCATCTTTCAATACAACATTATTTACATTTTATCACAAGTGTCCACTAAAAATTAAAAATTGATTTTCATAGTCAGAATATCGAGACATAATAACTGATTATTAATCATTTACATTTATATTGTTAGTTTTGGCAAGCATAAGTATTTTCAAATCGTGGACATAATATTTATTTGTAACTCGCACATAAATATATGGTTATGTCATTGTTTTAAAATTTAAGTGGACACTACTGACATTTTATGCAAAGTACAATTTCTGAACCTAAATATGAATATTTCTCCTGTTTTTTATAAAACAAGAAAAGCAATTTAAGTCTTGTTTTATAACCAAATATTGAAAATAGTGGTGAAATAGGAAGATAAACGATCTTGTAAGAGATTACTAAACCAACCTGAACTAATATTTTATTAATTTGACTTGTACTCGTTTGATTTATATTGTAATTATACTTGTTTCTTCCAAAATATTTATACCTCCAATAATTTATTTTAGAAATAAAATTATCACTGTCTGAATATTGTAAAATAATAAGTCCATTTTCTTTAACTATATCCTTTAGCTTTAATATTAGACTTTCAACATTTTCTACATGAGCCAACACGCCGAAGCAAACAACTATATCGTATTTGATATTTGGCGCGTAATTCATTATATCTGCTTGGATAAATTTTGCATTGTCCCAATAATATGTCGGAATTTTCTTCTTGGAAAGTGCCAACATATTCTCTGATAAATCAAGAAAAGTAACGGTATTTTGCTCAATAAGATCCAGGGTTAATTCGCCATCTCCACAGCCAACATCAATAATGTTAAGACCACCGTAACCGGAGAGAATATCCTTAATAATAAATTTTCTTAGTTTAACAACTGGATTATTTTTTAAATAAATATCCGTCGCATCAAAGAAGGTTTTTACTTGAATAGCCTTTTGCATTAATTCAGAGATATAATATTACTGAGCATGAAACGAAATCTATTGATGCAAAAAAATATGACCTGAATATATATCATAAACTACAACGATTAGAAATTTAAAAAGTCCATTTTAATAGCATTATGCACACGATACTAATGTTAATTTTTCCCTTATATTGTTTATACCCCCTCAATTACTATTTTATAAATTATTTATGCTCATGATTAATGTATTTATACTTTCCATTTTCCTCATTTGGAATATGATCAACAAGTATAACTCTAACTTTATCAATAAATTTTCCAAGTTCGGTTGATAGTCTTTGTAATATGTTTTCTGAAATAATGCTTTGTGATTCAATTTTAAAATCAATTGACTCATCATCGTATTGAGTAACCTGAAACCTACTTATTAAATCCGTTGTTATCCCAACTTCATATAATATATCAGTAAAAAAAACACCATGTACTAGGGAACCATCTCTTATTTTAATTGTATCAATCGATCTCCCAATAATAGAACCCATTAATTGGCTATTAACTCCACAATTACATTTACCAGTATATAATGTTGCAATATCACCAATTTCATATCGTATAAAAGGCATAATATAATTGTCTAACGAGGTCACAACAAGCCGGCCAGGTTTGTTGAATTGCTGTTTATCATTTTCATCTATGACTTCCACATAAACATGTTCCTCATTTATATGTAATCCATGGTGCTCTTTACATTCATAAGATATTGCAGAAACTTCTCCACAACCATACTGATCGAAAACGGGTACGCCAAATACTTCCTCCAATAATTTACGATAATTAGGCATAAGTGTTTCTGAAGTAGTTGAGATTGCTTTTAAACTTTTATTAACATGCAAATTTTCTTTTTGCATATATTTAGCAAGAAGAATTATTGCCGATAAGTAACCTTTAATTAAAACAGGATCATATTTAATTATTTTTGAATATATCGCAGGTAATTTTTTTGTGCTTATCTGGAAAGCATTTATTGTTTCCTTGTTTAAAACAAAATCGATTACTTTTCCTATGATTCTATTTTGTAATGAAGTATTAAGGACAGTTCTTGAACCCCAAAATGTTAAAACACGATCTTCTTTGCTGATTCCAATCCAGTTATACCATCTATAGTAGGATGCCCATGTAAAGGACCTATTTTTTCTATCAGATAAAACAATTAAAGGAACTCCTGTGGTTCCTCCAGTTTTCCCCTTTTTAATTTTTTTAAGGTTATCGACTTCGGCTATTAATTTTTTTTGATTATTTCTTGCCAACTCCTTAGTAAGAATTGGTATTTTTTGAATGTCTTCCAGAGATTGTATATCCTCGGGTACAATACCATTCAAATTAAATAATTCTGAATAATAAGGTACATGTTGATAACTATATTGGACTAACTCTTGCAGTTTTCTCAATCTATAGGCTTTCATTTTCTCATCATTCCAGAATTGACTTCCATGAAGTACCCTCATTGTACGCAGAATACCTGTCCCTTTCCAAAAGTCTTGAAAGGGAAATCCGAAGTACTTTGCGATTCTTGCACGGATTTCATGTACCATATTAGAAATAAATGTAACCTTATTATATTTTACGTTATCGCCAAAAACCACGGTATAGTTTGAATATTTATATTTTTCTCAAATCAAGCTATAGAATTTAACGTTGGAGGGATTAATCTCTTTTTTTGAGGGTTGCGTGCTCCCAAGTTGTTAAATATCAAACTTCATTCAAATAATTCCTCTTCCTGCTAATTTGATAAAATTCCATCCCAAAAAACATATAACAATAAGAAATAGAAATGGATTAAACCATTTCTTTTGAAAAGATGTAACATTACACATCCCAACCGCTGAAAAAATAATTAGTAATGGAATCATTGGCAGATGATATCTGGTATTACTCGCATAGCCAGAATATGCCAGAACAAAAAGATAGCTAACCAGAATCATCAGTAAAAACAAATTGTGCCTAATATCCAATTTGATGATTCTATAAATACCAATTGCATAAAAAAATACCAGGAAATTTCTAACGAAACTTCCTCCCGCACTCAATAAAATACTTTCCTGCCCAGATATATTTACAAAAGACGGGAATGGACCTATAATAACAAATAATAAATATGATGGAATTGATGCTAATTGTGTTCCAATAGAATTAATAGAATATCTTGCTATATTCTTATCAAAAAAACCTTCTGAGGATTTAATAGAATTTGAAAATTCAGAACCTACATTAGTAATTGATGCAATTACATACAATGAGATAAACGCAACAAAAATGTACAAAATTCTTTCATTCGAGATTTTTCTGAATCTTATAATCAATGCTATTAAAAAAGAGACACCAATAATTCCCGATAAGAAAGTTCTAAATGCTGCAATTCCAGATAGACAAATCAATCCAAATATCAAGTTTTTAAGCCAACTTGCCTTAGCTGCAATAAACATTTGTAAATAATAAATGCAAAGTAAGAATAGGCATATTAATACCATCTCTTTTAAAGCTTCTGCAGAATAATAATAAAAGAAAGGCATGAGCATCATCATTACAGATGATATAATTCCAATTTGATGATTATATTGATTTTTAGCAATTTTGTAAACTAATACAACAGACCAGCTCCCAACCAATAAATTAGACAGACCATGTAACCACAGATTTGGACCAAATATAGCATACCAGATGAATATATAAAACATATAACCAAAATCAGCGATGCCTCCACATAATTTAATATAATCCGATACATTCAATTTGCCTAATAAGTAGTCTTGAGCCATCAGCATAGGTATGTAATGATAGCCTGTTGAATCGCCAGCATTTGGTGAAAATAACATCGAATTGTAGGGATATGAAATTACTTCTGAATTATAATTATAGAAGTAATAATATAAAGGAACTAGAAAAAAGAGCCTCAAAATAAAAGTAAGAAGAAAAATCGTCTTTATATAACTCTTGGAACTTTTATTGAAAAAATAATTTGGTAGTCTCTTCGTGCCATAAAAGAACAAAACTACTGTTATAATCATATAAAAAATAAATCCGGCATTCACAAAATTATTTGTGAATAGGACGAAACCAAAAATGAGAGTTGCAAAAAAGGCAATTACAAATTTTTGGGAATGAAAATAATTCCAAGAATAAGTTGCTTTATTCATTTAAAACTTATTACCTATCTATTCTCCTCTCAAGAACCATTGATTGTCAAAATTTACCTGATGCCATCTCATCCTTCATTAACTAAAATATAAGACATAGCATTTAGCAAGGATAACAAATTCATTTGTATTGTTCTGTCATATAATAAATCATATATCTAAAATTTCTAAATACAAGTTTTTAAGGCTCTCATTAAACTTCATTATGGAATACTTTTTCTTTGCTTCATTTAAATACTTTTGATTTTGCATCTTACTAGACGAAATATTTTGTATAAAATATTTAACCTTTTCAAATAAATCCACTTCATCTTTAGATTTGTAAAGAGTTGCATACCTCCCATTTTCAGATATTTCAGTCATAACTTCTGTATCATTAATAAAAGTAGTAGTCCCTGAAATTATTGATTCTACAACAGCAATTCCAAAAGTATCATCCAACGATGAGTAGATGAATGCGTCAAGTTGATCCAATATTTGCGGAACATCAAATCGAGAACCACAAAAATGAACTTTACTTTCAAGTTCATTTTCTTTACAGAATCTAATGCAGTCATCCATTAATTCAGGATTTTTTTCACTCTTTGATCCTATAAAAACAAAAACAAAAACAAATCCTTCTTTGCTTAACAAATCCAAAAATTTACAAATGATTTTTTGATCTCGACCGGTATTAAAATTGCCAACACTTCCAAATAACAGAACATTATTAGGGATACTATACTCTCTACGAAAAGAATAGTCCGTTGAAATATTGAACTTATCAAGGTTTATTCCATTATAAACGATTTCGGCTTTAAGTTTACTTTTATTTGGGAAGTAAGATATGGCCTCTTTGTACTGCGCCTCAGAAACAAAAATATTTAATGAGATTCGATTTAATATTAATTTAAGCAAATACAAATTAATCTTATTTCTTTTAGAAAGAAAACCATGATGCGTTAATATTACCTTAATGTTTGTCCCAATACTAGCAATACAAGCATAAAATGCATCTATTATCTGTTGTGTATGAATAATATCAATTTTTTTCGACTTTAATAAATATCTGAGTTTTAGAAAATAATGAATATCTAATGCAAATACAGGAGCTAATTGATTTAAAGGGACATTAGTATTTATAAAATTTTCTAGTAAATCGCCTCCTTTTCTATAAATCCCTATTCTATCTAGCGTAGGATTATTACAATTGAAATAGTCAAGCATCAGGGTTTCTGATCCTCCTCTGTTTAATGAGCCAAACATATAGGCAATTTTTATATTTGTCATAAAATAACTGTTACACGATTAATAATTTAGATTCATAATTAATTTTTCTGCGTATCTATACATTGGTCGTTTTGTTTAACATATTGCCTATATGTAATTCTTCTAAATTTGAAGGGAATGCAAATGTTTTTATTTTATTAAAAATCTAGTATTTCTTAATAATGCCGGAATAAAAATTACAGCCAATCCAAAAATTGGGTACATATACCTAACCATTGAAACAACCAAAATAGTCATTGCCCAAAAATAAAACACTATTACCAAACAAGATATTCCAATTATAAATATGACTCTCTGATTAAATTTTAAACTTATTAAAGCAAAGAAAGTAAGGGTAGCGTATACTCCCAGAATAAATATCTTAATTTTTTCCTTTCTTGATTCTTGACCGAAAGCACCATACCAACTCCTTGTTGCTTTAATTAAGATTAATTTACACATAGTTATTGGTTGCTTAGTGAATTCTCGATGAGCTATTTTAAAAAAATCAGAGCGTGTAGTTACTCCACTAGTTGATAAGTATCTTGCTAAAGAATCAACATCAGATGGCAAGTCTAATTGCATTTTTGATGGATGATTATTAAAGGAAACTCCGTCCAGAATACTAGCAACTTCATCAGAGGATAGTAGGATTCTTTGATTATGGTTATAATTATATATTTGCCATGGAAGAATTGTAATAACAGAGGATATTAATATTATGGCAGAAATGGCAAATCTTTTAATAACAACAACCTTTTTAAGCAAAAACAAGGCTAAAATTGATAAAATAATTGGAAGAAATAACCCGATTGGACGCACAAGCATTGCTATACCAAGCAAAAACCCAATAAAAACAGGATAAATTAGTTTATTAGGATTATTAATGATAAAAACAAAAAAAACAAGCAAACTTAAATATAAAAATGTCATGAATGGAGTTTCAGGCATTATCTTAGATAAGCCTTGTAAAACATAAGGATGAGATGCATACAATAGACCAGCACTTATTGCAAGTAAATTTGAATTATAGATTAAATATGCTATTTCACCTATTATAACTGAAGAAAATGCAATAAAAAGTGCAGCAAGGATAAATAATAAGTAGTAAAGATTAATATTAAAATATTTTGAAACAATGAAGGATGAATACAACAATAAAGGATAACCTGGAGGATATCTGTTTAAGATTTTGTCATTATCCTCCAGTTTTCCTGATTTAATTAAATGATTTACTTGGACAGTATAGTCCCCAAAATCATAAATACCCTGCTTATTTAATTCTCCATATATATTTGAATAGTCAACACCTGTTGATTTTAATAAGGAATCCTTTATGATAAAAAATAAAACCGAAATTACCACCGAAGCCAAAAATAAAACTAATTTCCGACTAATTTTGTTTAGCCTATATACGCTTGTTATGAATTGAAAATTCATTTTCTTCATATCGATTGAAACTTTTTCGCTTCAATAATTTGGTTGTCAAAGTGTTATCTTAATAAGCTATACTTAGCTATTACATATAATGCACGAAAACCGTCTTTCCATCCAATTTTTTTACCTTCTTTGTAGGTTCTTCCATAATAAGAAATTCCTATCTCATAAATTCTAATATCGGGCATTCGTGATATTTTTGCTGTTATTTCCGGCTCAAAACCAAATCGTTTTTCTTTTAATTCAATTGATTGAATTAGTTTAGTATCAAATAATTTATAGCAAGTTTCCATATCCGTCAAGTTCATGTTGGTAAGCATGTTTGACAAGCCCGTTAGAAATTTATTACCTGTGGTATGCCAGTAAAAGAGAATCCGATGAGGATTGCCTCCCATAAAACGCGAACCATAAACTACATCTGCAAAACCATTCACAACTGGTTTTAATAAGTCGTTGTATTCTTGAGGATCATACTCCAGGTCAGCATCTTGAATAATCAGATATTGTCCGGTAGCTTTACCAATACCAGTATGTAATGCAGCGCCTTTACCTTTATTAGTTTCATGTTTTAAATACTGAATATTTAAGGCTGGATTATTAATAATGTAATTCTCTATTTTAAATTCTGTATCATCTGATGAGCAGTCGTTTATAATAATTATTTCTTTCTCTATATTATTAATTAAAGACACAGCTTTAACTTTGTCCAATATCATATGAATAGTCCTGCCTTCATTATATGCTGGAATTATAATTGACAATTTGTCTATCATTGTTAAATAAATAATATGTTTGAAATCAGTATCGCTTTGAAAAAAAATATGGAGTTTTAGTATGCCCTTATTTATACGGAAGGGAATATCAAAATTATTTGCTATTTTTTGTTGTATAATATTTTCTAGTCCTTACGAAAATATCATTCACTTTATTTATTAAAGGAGACAAGTCAATATAACACATTCTATGAAAAACAAATAATAAACATGGGAAATAAAGCAAGGCCGATAATATAACTTTAAAAAAGTTAGGTGTATTCAAATTATTAATAAAAAAAAAGGGGATGGCATATATAAGAGAGATTCCAATAATATTAAAAAGCTGCTTAAATGGCAAGCTCTGCTTAAAATTGAGTTTCAATATTCGGGCAGCCACAAGTATCTCAAGAAAAACTGTTGCATAAAAAGTTGATACTCCACAGATTGCTGCTCCTGTTAAAGCATAGTGTTTTATCAAAAAATAACTTGTTATAACTGAGTAAACAAAAATGAAAGTATTAATTCTGAATATATAAATAGTACGATTATAAGCTCTTAAAATAATCCCTGCTGAAAATACCTGAGCAAGAGGGGCAAGTAAAATAATCCTGAAATATGGCACACTTTCTATATATTTTGAGGTAAAAAGTAAAACAATAAAACTTGGAGCCAATGCCATGAAAAAGAAAACTGCTGGGAATGAAATTGCCGCCTGATTTATTATTGCCTTTTGCCAGAGTAAACGTGTTTCCGTATTCTGATTATTCTTAGCGTATTCGGATATTCGAAGCATTGCGACGTTAGCAACTGCTCCGTAAACCAGATTAACAAAAGGAAGACGAAAATTAGCAATAGAATATATTGCAAATTGAACCGGTGATAAAAACAGCATCATCATGTACATCTCCATTTTGTTGGCAAAACTGCTGATACTAACTCCTGCCCCTAATGGAAGTGAATATCTGAATTGGGTTTTAACAGCATCCCATTGAAGACTCAGAACACTTATTGCGTATTGCTTTTTAAGATAAATAAATAGAATAATCGTTCTTACAAATTCAAAAATAAATAAAATCCAAATTTGAACAATAAGTTGTGTAAACAATAAGGCAACACCAGCAATTAATATTAGTCTCAGCATGCCGTTACCAATATTATAAATCAACACTGATCGGGGTTTCTGCTCTACAATAAAAATATTTTCAAGAAGCAAAGCTGGTATTGTGAATGCTATGTACAAACCCAAAGGAAGAGCATAAATAGACAGAGTTTGTCCATTTTCCCAGTATGAGAATAACAGTGTATGGAAAAGAGCATATAAAATTATAAAGATCAGGCCAATCAATAAAAGCAAATAGAATGTCTGTGCAACTATTTTT
Source organism: uncultured Bacteroidota bacterium (assembly GCA_903844815.1). GTDB lineage: Bacteria > Bacteroidota > Bacteroidia > Bacteroidales > VadinHA17 > LD21. The sequence continues at coordinate 13,564 of CAIMVD010000362.1, forward strand.
GTTTTGATTTCATTATCTTTGGCTATAGGATAAAAGTAATATATACTACTGTCAATACCCATTGAAAGTATCAGAGGAAATACTAAAGCAAAAAGGATTATTTGCCTATAGATACCATAATTGTGGACAGAAAAAACTCTGGATAATATTATTGGTATTAAAAACTGGAAAGCAAAGGCAAATAGTTTTGCTACAAACAAATGTCTTGCCTGTGATGACAATGTGGCTTTTGGCTCTCCCATCTTTACTTTTTGTTCTCAGAGTTAAGGTTTATTAAATTAACAGGTTTCCCATAATGCCCCCCATAAATAATAAAAGTGCTTTTTTTACTATCAACTTTAATAAATTTTATTAGCAAAGAGTCCTTAATATAAATCTGCTTTACAATATTATACAAATCTATTGTATCATTCAAATTATGAAATGACCGTTTACATAATCCAGGGTAAATTTCATTTTTATATGAACCAGAAGAAGTAAAACCTCTCCCTAGTAATAAATTCTCAATATAATAGGTATATTCAACTTTGATTAAGGGATACTCATTTTTTAAGGAGGAATCAATCATTACATTATATTCCCTTTTGTCTTCCCTTATAAATTCACGCCATTTACCTCCCAACAAAATTCCTGCATATCCTCCAATTGGTCTTGGGCCTTCCGGCGAAGGATAACCACACCCATCCAAAAAGGCTAAACTGAAATTGTATTTTTCTTTAAGGACTGGTACACTTTTGGCACGATATAAGTAATACTTCTCTTTTAACTCAAATCCGGGCCCCCATATTTTTGAGTTATTAATATCTAAGCCAATTATCCAAATACTTATACAGCAAAATATTAATAATACTCTTGAAAGCTTAACTGATTTAATTAATCTCTCAATGGCCCCTATGCCAGCAATTATCATCATAAAAAACACTGGAAAAATAGTGACCATCATTTTATAGAAAAATCCATGAAATAAAAGCCACATTAAAACAATTGACAATAATGAAAGCATAAATAGTTTCTTTTCAATAATAAGAAAGTATATCAGACCTGTAATTGATAAGAAAAGCATTGCAGGAGTGTAAAAAGTACTAGTCTGTATATAACCTAATACCGGACTAATTTTACTGTTAACATCAATTACTTGGTTTTTAAAATTATAAACATCGACTATTGATGCTGGTGTATAACCCTGAATAAAGAGAAAACCAAAAAAACAAAAAAGAGATGCAATTCCCCATAATAACACAGTTCTAACCCTTTTAAAATCAAATGCTCCACTAATTAGCAGGATATCCATAACAATTATAAAGCCATACAATACAGTATTCCACCTGATTGTGGCGCCAAAACCAAAAAGAACAGCTGCCATTGACAATATCCACCAATTCCTCTTACCATTAAAGTACTTGCGCACTAAAAAATGCGATAGCATAATTAATGACATAGCAATTGCTGTCGGGTTGATATACAATCCGGCAAAAAAGAGTTCCGGTATTGCAGCCAGAATTATTATTGCTGAAAAGACTGCCAAATTACTTCGTGAATCAATCTTAAGCCACTGTTGAGCCAAGGTTATCATTAATATAACCATTACCAGTTCAGCCAAAGCAGAAAGCGATGTCCCGGTGATTCGCAATATAGGTTCATTCGCTGGCAGGGCAGAAAGAATATAATCCAATCCGCTATGGTAAGCTTCATACGGTTTTTGTAATTCTGCATTTCTGCCAAGAGCGTGGTAGATTATGGTGGCTGCATCGTCGCCTTCTACATAGTGAAAAGTTAAACTACAGGTATATATAATTGAAAAAAGCCCAATTATCACCAGCGTTGAATATGATAACTTACTAATTAACCTTAAATTCATATAGCTGTAAATCAGAATTTTTTAATACTAAATCAACCTGTTTTAAATATCCTTTAATTTGGTTCATTTTAAGTATTCTTAGAAGACTCCTATTTGAAGAACTATCAGATACTATTAGATAATCAGATCGATTGCTTATTTGGTTAAAAATATCAGCAAGATTATTGTTTCCAAAGTTTTCCAACTGATAGTCATAACCTGCTTTATTATATGCTACCCATCCTTTTGCCGGTATTAAGACCAAATCATGATTTAATTCGGTAAATTTTAGTGGTCGAAAATTAAATTTAGGATCTTTAAGTAATAACAGGTTTTTACCATAAAGAGAATCTGGTAAACTCAAATTTTGGGACATTAATATTTTGTTAAATTCTACTCTTTTAGAATAATACAAATTCATCTGGAAAATAAATGTAAAAATAAGTAACGACAAAAGTACAACTGACAATTTCCTTTTCTCGTTTACTATATCCAGAAAATGTTTTGAAAAGCTCAGAATAAAAAATAATATTATAATTGACAATAATGGAAATATAACACGATATTCTATTTTAGTGAAAATACTAATAGCCGCTATTAGCCCAAGGTAATATAAAATTAAAACTATATTCACCAAGGAATACAGTTTTTTGTATAATAAAAGACTTAAAAATAGTGCCAAATAAAACAGGACAATTGGTTTATGAATAATTAGATTAATCAGTTCCAAAGAGCGATTAATTATTTTCTGAATGGTTGGGAAAGTTGACTTTCTCAGGTCAATTAAATGCTCTAAATTCTTTACTGTAATGGCTTCTTTGTCATAAAAGAACCAATTTTGAAGTTCAAATACAATCAATTTATCTTTTACAGTCTGAGAATTTAAATCGTAGTGATAATCAATAATCGGGAAAGTATATTTTGATACCTCTTTTATACTTATAGTATAATCCTTATCCTGTATATTACTTATCAAAATATTGCTGAAAATTCCTGCTAATAAAGGAATTAAGAGTAAAGAGGACTTAAGAATCATTTTTTTTGTTAACCCTTGTTCGTAAATTAGAAATGGGATAATTAAAATAAAACCTAAAACACCCGCATTGGGTCGCATTAAGAAAGCCCATAGGAATAATAAAACTGACATTATTCTAAACCTTTTTTGTCTTTTAAATAAATCCGCATTAGTATATAAAAGCAGTGAAGCAAAGGATAAAATAATTGATACCCTTGTAAATGAAACCAAAAAAACATTCTGAATAAAGACCATTAAAAAGAGAACACAAAAAAATATATTATTTGTTTTCCTGTAAATTAAATAGACCAAAATCAGGCAAGAAATAGCATTTGCAACGATCAGGCTATAGCCATACCAGTTAATCCCGATATCAATATACCTGTATAGCCACACAAACAACAAGGCAATTCCTCTGTAATAAAAATAAAAATTACTAATCGGAGTATTCCAATATGCTCCCCTGAGGCAATTTTCAAATGCCGGATCATCGTTGGATTCGTAAGTGAAACCAAAAAGAAATCCAGAAAAAATATAGAATGCAATTACAATAAGCAAGGAATAATAAAAATATTTACGCCCACTAACCAAAATAGTCCAGGTTTGCTTAAATAAATCAAAATTTCTTTTTAGAAATTTAATTTTCATTTTTAGTATTGATAACCTTATTTTTAATTAGATAGCCTGGTCTGTTCTTAACCTCTTCATATATGCGCCATATATACTCTGCAATAATTCCAAGCGATAGAAGTATCACCCCACTAAAGAAGGAGATAATGAGAATTATTGATGTCCAACCCTGAGGCTTATATCCCCAAAAAGATTCATTCCCGAAAATCTTTATATATGCATATAACAAAATTAATATAAATGAAATTATCGAGAAAAACAAGCCAAGATAAGAAATGAATTTTATTGGAAATGAGGAACTTGAAAAAAATGTATCCAAAGCTAATTTAAGCTTTTTTTTAAATTTCCATCTTGATTTCCTGTTAATGCTCTTTGGTCTGGAATAAGGTAAATATAGCGGATTAAATCCGAGCCTTAGAATTTCCGGAACTATGGCTGTATTTATTGGTTTTATTCTTCCATTTATTATATCAATTATCTCCCTGTCTATTAGAAAAGAGTCTGCGCCTCCAACAGGGTAAGCTATTTCACTTAGTTTATTTATAATCGAATAAAATCTTTGTGAAAACCAGACACTTATGAAGTCATCATCCCGCGACATCCTGTGCGGGATTATTACATTGTTGCCTTCGTTCCATTTCATATACATCTCTGTCACAATCTCATAAGGTAATTGTTCATCATCGGGAATGGCAACGGCACAACTTCCTGTACATTTGCTTAATCCTGCAAAGATTGAATAATCACTTGTATAATTACGACTTAACTGATATGCAAAAACATTTGGATACCTGGATTCTATCTTCTGGGCAATATCAAACGAATTATCTCCTGAACCATCATCCATAATTATCAATTCAAAAGGAATATGCTCCTTGTCGAATAACTCTTTTAATCGATCATGCACTGTATTAAGCCTTTCCCCACTAAAATAAGACAGGAGGATTATGGATAGCTTTCCATTTTTATTTTTCATTTTTGATATGAATTAATGGCTTCTACTACTTGTTCAATTTCTGATTGTTCTAATACAGGACTGATTGGCAGACTTAACACTTCATCGTGTATCAGTTCAGTAATGGGAAGTCTATAGCCATTCATTTCCCGATATGCTTGCTGTTTGTGTGGAGGAACGGGGTAATGAATCAGAGTTTGAATACCAATAATTTCAAGATAGTTTTTCAACTTATCTCTGTTTTTTGATCGAATAACAAACAAATGCCAGACATGATCCAGGCGACATTCAACAAATGTCATACTGGTTGGCAAAATAATTTCAGGATGTTTTATATTATCCAGATAGAATTGCGCAATTTCCCGACGACGCTGGTTGTCAGAATCAAGTCTTTTTAGCTTAACACGCAGAACTGCAGCTTGAATTTCATCAAGACGTGAATTCAGCCCTTTAAAATCATTGATATATTTCCTCGTTGATCCATAATTTGCCAAACCCCTGATTACTTCTGCCAATTCATTATTATCAGTAGTAACGGCACCAGCATCTCCCATCGCTCCGAGATTTTTTCCCGGATAAAAGCTGTTACCTGAACCATCGCCTATTGATCCAGTTGGCCTTTCATTATATCTACAGCCCTGCGCTTGTGCATTGTCTTCAATCAGTATAAGGTTATACTTTTCAGTTATCCTTTTAATTTCAGGGTGCATGGCATTTTGTCCATATAAATGTACAATCATTATTCCTTTAGTACGATGACTTATCTTTTCCTCAATCCTAAAAGGGTCAATATTGTAAGTCATTAGATCCGGCTCAACAAGTACAGGGACCAACCGGTTATCTGAAATTGAAAGAATTGAAGCAATATATGTATTCGCCGGAGCAATTATTTCATCTCCCTCCTTTAATCGTCCTAATTCAATATAAGCCTTTAAAACCAATCTTAATGCATCTAGCCCATTTGCGACTCCTATACAATGTTCAACATTTATATATTCGGCATATTCTTTCTCAAAAGAAGAAACTTCTTTCCCTAATAGATACCAGCCACTCCTAATTGTCCGATTAATTACTTCATTAATTTCATCCTCAAACCTTTTATTTATCTTATATAAATCAAGAAATTTAATCATTTTCCAAGGTATAGTTTTCCAATATTTTATACTTTGCTGTTTCGATTTCGTAAAAATCATTACATATAGTCCTGGCACCAAATCCTTCCTTCCATTCAATTAAGCCAAAATTAATTTCTCCCGGTTCAATTCCATTTGAAGAACCAAAACTGAAATATTTCTTTCCGCTGTACACGTCATTTATAAGTTTAGAAAAAAGATAGTCTATTGCACCCGAGGACTTACCAAACTCGGATGCTGAAATATATTGTGTGTGTGCAACAATCTCTGTTTCAAATATTGTGCACCCTGCTACAATTTCATCATCAACATAGGCAGAAAACTGTTTAATGTTCTCAGGTAATATATAAGCAAGTTGTTCAATTTCTGCAAGACTATGAACGGGTTTAACTTTATATGTATTTTGAAGATTAGGGATTAATATGTTGTTCCAGAATGTAGCATAACCCGTATCTTGTCTGATATTAATGTTTAATTTCGCTGCCTTTTTTATTCCTCTTCTTCTTCGTTCCTGAAAAGGAAGCTTTAATGATAAGTCCAATATTGCAGAGGTATCCCTGCGAATTAATCTTGCATCAGTTAGAAAAAGAACAAAATCTAATTCTCCTGAAGGAACTTTATGGTAAAAATCAGGAGAGGGTTTATAGATTAGTTTTGCAATTTTATTAGAAAAAAGAAATTTTAGGATTTTAGAGAAATAAAGAATAGATTTTCTCAAGGTCACGTTCCCTGGAAAAAGTAAACCTCCATAGGTTAGTCCCCCATGAGATATTACTGTACCATCAGTAATATTAGCAGGAAAAATTGCAACTAATATACTATTTTCAAGTACGATAAGAGAAAAATCTGAGAAACGATCAGAATGGTACTCCATAAAATTACGATTATGAAGAAATGTACCATTTCTGGAATTATTTACCATTAAATTCCAGCCTTCATGATCAGTATTGCTATATTTTTCAACCTTAATCATTACAAAACTAACGTCATAAAAAATACATTTTCCTTTTTGTCCTTGAATTTGAATCCATGTGAAATATATAGATTTATAGCTCTAATATTTGAATCCGATACTTTAAGGTACAGCGATTTTAGTTTTATAACTTTGGCATATTTGATTGCTTCAGTTAGAATTATACTTCCAAAACCTTGACCCCAATATTTTCTTTCTCCAATATATCCCCAGAATTCTGCTGTCTCTTCAGTAATATGTTTTAATCCAAACGCACCAGCAGCTTCTTCATTTATTAAAATCCCTTTTATATAATAATCTTTCAAAGACGACAGGGATTTAAACCACTGCTTTTGTGTATCTTCCGAAAACGAAGGTGTTAAAGTGAGCTCTTTTATTTCAGGATCCCTTAACCAAAACCAGGATTTCCTTAAAAATTCATCAGAATAGTTAATTATTTCGATTGAAACTTTTCTGGGATTTAGTTTTTTATAGGTGCTGTAATCCCTAATGTAGTCATTGCCATCATATAAATCAGAAGTTAGAACCAAAGCAATAGCTCCGGATGAGAAATTTAACTCATAAGCCCAAACCAAAGGAGGAATGTGCAATCCATAAAATGGTCGATTAAGTGTAACTTTTTTTTCATTTGTGCCATCATCTAAGATAATTTCAAAACTTCCACTTGCCGCTATCAAAAATTGATGACATTCTTTATGAGCATGTGCCCCCCGAGATTCACCAGCAGGAATATCGTAGAGGTAAAAAACCCTTTTTACTCTAAATGGGAAGTTTTTTACCCCTTCCACTAATGAAATATTGCCAGTCCTGTATTCAATTTTAGGTAATTGAATTATTGAACAATCGGAGACTGATGACATACTACTAATGTGTTATTTTAGAAAATTCTTCGAAATTCCTGATATAATCATCTTCATCATAAACTGTTGATGCTAGTATTAAAGCCAGAGAATTCGTTGAGAAATTTTCAAGCCTACGCCACAATAATTTTGGAACATACAATCCTTTATATGATCTGTTAAGATGAAATAGTTGTTCTTTTTGCCCATCATTTAATACTATATCAAAACTACCTGAAAGTGCAACAATCAGTTCACAAGTTTCTTTAAATGCATGGCTTCCCCTGAATTCACCACCGGGTACATCATAAATCCAATATATACGTTCAATTTTAAATGGCACATGCTGAAATTCCTCTATTACAGAAAGGTTGCCACGGGGATCTCCAACCCTTGGTAAATCAATGATTTGGATTTTATCCGGATCAATTTTAATCATTACTAAATTCTCCTGATTTTTTAAATACTTTCATTAACCCATCTTTGTTCAAGTGGCTATAATCGTTAAAATCAATATTTGACACATCGCAATTTTCCGGATTATTCTGACCTACAACTCTTATGTGTCTTTCTGCAGCATACCTAAACAAGTAATCTTCGTTTTTTTTCAGAATATTATATTGTTTGGACACATACTGGAAATAAACAGGATGATAAACCAATAAATAAAAAACTACTTCAACACCATTACTTTGCAAATAAGTAACAAAGTGTTCGAGAGTTTGGATTTGAACTGTACTTATCTCAGAAAAATTTCTTAGCTCAGGTGCCGGTTTGTTTATTAACCGCTTCACCGAGCTTTCAATGCTTTCCCCTGTTTTTCTGGTATAATAATTCCCGTCATTATACGAGCCATCTATTACCCTGGTTGCTCCGGTATTGAATTTTTCCTTTGTTGGATGCATCCCCTCATTGTTGAATGCCCTTACAACCGACTGCTGAAAATAACTGAGTGAGACTATTTCAAACAATTTATTACTTTTCTGACTAAAACTCAAATTATTACTTGTATTGAAATTTAAACCAATCTTCTTCATCATGTCATAATACTGGTCCTTCAAGGAAAACCAAAACTGATTATCCGGGCTATTTAGCATTTCAGGACAAATTCCCAGTATTACTTTTTTAGGAGTATACCCTTTATCCTGGTAAAGGTCATAAATTGACAAAAAATCATTAAAAGTGGCTGCTGAAACTGAATTGTTTATTAACTTTTGTCCAGGGAAAAAATCGGAATCAATGTACATTGAATTACTTGTACCCAAAACAATAACATCAGGAGATTGGACCATCCCCTCAATAAAAAACTGTTGCAATTTCCGCTCATCCATGTTGGTGATATCAGTTACATTAAACCCCGACAGAAGAAAATCGGCAATTCTATGTTCGTAATCATTCTTTGAGTCAAACAAATTGGCAGGATCGTATTTATAGTTAATTCCAATTACTAGTAGAAGAGGAAACATTGAAAAAATGAAGATCTTGAATAATAGTTTCTTCATATATCAAAACTGAAAATAAATGAATTCGGATACCCCAAAAGAACCAAAAAACATAATGCTAAAAATAAAAAAGTAATATACCAGCCATCTGAACCATCCAGGTTTATTATGCAATATCGAGCCGATATCTTCATGCTTGCTTTTCTGGTGCTCAATAATTTCAATTATCAAAATACCGATTAATATTACAAATACATCCTCAAATGTTATACCTAATCGTAAGCCCTGAGTAGTAAAACTAATATTTGTAACCAGATTTTTCAATGCTGCTATTGATTCTCCAATATTGTGGAACCTGAAAAATATCATTGTAAACCCCAGGAAACCAATTGTCAATATTCTGCTTACCGGAAAATAGACTGCTGATGGAATTTTATTTGACAATTTAACTCTTATCTTTTTTGTAAGAAATTCATATGAAACAGCCAGGGCATGAAGGAAACCATAAATCACGAAATTCCAGGATGCTCCATGCCAGAAGCCAAGAATTGTAAACGTAATAATCAAAGCATAAATAGTTCCATATTTACCCCATCCTCTTTTACTAGCTGCAACTGGTGTATATATATAATCCAGAACCCAGGATGATAAAGTTATATGCCATCTGCGCCAAAAATCAGAAATTGAAGTAGCCTGAAAGGGTCGGTTAAAATTATCGGTAAGCTTATAACCCAGCGTCCTGGCCAAACCGAGTGCAATATCAGTATATCCGGAAAAATCAGCGTAAAGTTGAACAATATATAATCCAATTCCGATAATAAGACTCAAACCATGATAATCATCTACATTGTTGAATATAAGATTTGTAACAGGGTCTATCCTGTCGGCAATTACGAGCTTTTTAAAAAGTCCCCATAAAATTAGCTGTAATCCTGACTTAATATAATCATAATTAAAGCGCTTTTCTGATTTAATCTGAGGCAAAAAAAGATGTGCTCTTTCTATAGGACCTGAAATAAGTTTTGGGAAGAACATCACATAAGCTGCAAAATGACCTAGGTGTTGTTCGGGTTTTGCATTCTCCCAGTATATCTCAAGATTGTAACCGATAACCTGAAAAACATAAAATGAAATACCTAAAGGAAGCAAAATGGATAACGGAGATAATTCAGTTTCGAGATTCAGGTTCCTGGCCACAAAAGCGATATTCTCAATAATAAAATTAATGTATTTGAAGAAAACAAGAATTATAATATTGATTACTGTACTGAAAATAAAGATTCTCTTTTTACTTTTTTCTCTTACAGCATTTTGAATGCTTATACCGGTAAAAAAATTAAACAGTATTATGGGTAGAATCACCAATAAAAAAGCCGGAACATGATACATTATAAAAGCAGAACTCGCCAGGATTAAGAATCCCCATTGCCATGTTGGCTTTATCGCGTAATATAGCAAAAAAGTTATCGCAAAAAATATTAAAAATTCTGTTGAATTAAAAACCATATTTTCTAATCAGTTCAAAATATTAAATATTAGTTCTGCCATTTCGAAATTATACTAAATCATTCTACTTTAAAGCACCAAGGTAAAAAATACTTTATTACATTTTCGATTGCACACTTTTACACATATCCTCTACATTTTTTAGCTTCATGATCTCCTTTAGTGTAAACCTGATTTTGTAATGCTTTTCTATCTCCGTAATTAAAGCCATATGGTTCAAGGAGTCCCAGCCGTCAACATCTTTTGCGGTTGTGTCCATTTTTAATTCCAATGACTCATTTGACAATAGCTTTTGGAAAAGGAGATTCAATTCTGATAAAATTTCACTAAGTTCCATATTATTAGTTTTTTTCGATTTTTTCAATTGCTTTTATTATAATATCGGGCAACAATGTCGGTTTTCCTGTTGATGCAGAAACAGTTGTGTGTTCTATCTCTGAAAAAGCAATCAGAGTTTTCATTTTTGACAAAATATAATGCTCCATAATGAATCCTTCTGGCAATATTTGTGATATTCGGGCACCAACTTCAATCTCATCAGGAAATGTAAGTGGCAAAAGAAACTGACAGCTAATAGATTTGATAACTGCATTAATACCTGTAGACTCAAAAAGACCAAAACAACCGCTTAGCTTATAATATTCAGAACGGGCTTGTTCAAAATAACGAAAATAATTAACATTATTTACATGCTTCAATGCGTCCATATCTCCCCAGGGAATTGGTAATAATACTTTTATACTAAAGAGTTTTAATGCTTCCATAGTGCAATGTTATTTTCGAACCAAATCTTTCAAAACATTCCTGTCAATTTTCCCGTTTGCATTCAATGGCAACTTGGGCAGGTTTATAATCCCGGAAGGAAGCATATAGGCAGGTATAGTTTCCTTTAAAAGTGACATAATATCCTTCGTATCTCCTCCAAAATTTTCTACAAAAAGGTAAATTTCAGAATTGAAATTCTCATCTTTTTTCTCGATAGCCACGAGAGAATCAATTTTAAAATTTTCTCTTACTGGAAATTCAATTTCGTTTAATTCCACCCTAAAGCCTTGAATCTGAATTTGATTATCAATTCTTCCACAATAGAAGAAATCTCCTTCGGTATCGAAAAACCCTTCATCCCCAGTTTTATAATAAACAATTTCCTTGGGCTCATTATATGAGTTAAAAAATACCTCTTTATTTTTTGCAGAATTATTAATATACCCTTTTGTTAGCTGTTTTCCGCTAATTGCAATTTCACCCTTTAAACCTGGGGCAAGAAATTCACTAGTATCAGGATCACAAATAAATACCTTCATATTTTTTACATGATGACCAAGACACATAATGCCATTATAAGATTTTTGGCTGTCACATGCCGGATCGAAGTGATAATACAGACAAAACACCGTTGATTCGGTTGGACCGTAAAAGTTGTAAACTTCCGCATTTGGAATACAATTCATCCATTTCGTCAAAGTTGAATTATAAGATGCTTCAGCTCCAACAATGCAATATCTGAATTTTTCCAAATAAATTTCATCAAAATAGGGGCTAAGAAAAGTCAAAACTGAAGGTACTATTAAGCCAATTGTTATCTCTTTTTCCTCCAAAACCTGAATCACCTCCATATATTTAATATTATCAGATGATATAGTAAAGGAGCAAGCGCCTACACATATTGCGGGAAGATAGGACATTATAGACCCGTCAAAAGAAAAATCAAACATTTGAAGAAAACGGTCATTCTCATCGAGTTTAAAGCCTACATCAAAATAAGATTCCACAAATGCATCAAGGTTTTCCCAACTGATTTGGACACCTTTAGGTTTTCCTGTACTTCCTGATGTGAACAAAATATACGCGTTTCCCGATTTACTGATCCAGTTCCAGTCGATACCATTTTCCGAATTTATGCCAGCCGTACATATTACTGTCCTTTCTTCTGAGAGGTCATTTGCGAAAACACTATCTCTCGTAAGAAGAATATTAATACCTGTTTCATCAAGTATTTCCAAATTTCTTTTTTTCGGGTTTTTTGGATTAAGCGGAACGAATGCTCTTCCAGACGCCCATATCCCGAGTATTGAAGCATAGGTTTCTATTGAATTATCTGTAAGAACCCCAATAATTGTCTCTTCGGTTGCATAAGTATATAATGCATTTTGAACTCCGGCAACACACCCGTCCAGGTAACTATAAGTATAATAAGTTTCATTTATACAAAAAGCATCTTTAAACTGAAATGTTTCAAAAGACTTCTTAATTAAAGTAATCGTTAGCGGCATCATAAACAATAATGTTTCAATTCCTTAATAAAAGATTTGATCTCTTTAGTTAAATATGAAATATTTTCCTGTGTTAATTCATAGAAAAAAGGTAATCTAATTAAACAATCAGAGTATCGATCAGTATTCTGCAATTCTCTCCCAGCATTTTTATTTCTATAGAATTCTGATTTATGCAAAGAAAGATAATGAAAAACAGCACCTATTCCTTTTTCTTTTAACCTAATTAACAATTTATTACGGAACTCTCCATCCTGACATACAAGATAGAACATGTGAGCATTATTAGTTGCATAATCAGGGATTGCTGGTAATTTGAAAAAAAAATCAGATTCATGTAGATTAAGGTTTTCCAGATATGTGTTCCATATCTCTTTTCGTCTGTTTTGAATAATATCAAGATTTTCCAATTGCGCGTATTGATAAGCTGCAATAATATCAGAGGGTAAAAAAGAAGAGCCTATATCAACCCACCCGTATTTATTCACCTCCCCTCTGAAAAACTCAGCCCGGTTGGTTCCTTTTTCCCATATTATTTCAGAACGTCGCAAAAAGCGTTCATCATTAATTACCAGCATCCCACCTTCACCGCATTGTATATTCTTTGTTTCATGAAATGAGAAACATCCGAAATGACCAATCCCTCCCAGTGGACGACCTTTGTAAAAGCTGTCCATTGCCTGAGCGGCATCCTCAACCACAAAAAGGTTATACTTTGACGCCAATGCCATTATCTTATCCATGTCGCAGGCAACCCCGGCATAATGAACCGGAACAATTGCTTTTGTACGGTTAGTGATCAGCTCTTCAATTTTATCCTCATCAATACCGGGATGATCGGCACGACTGTCTGCAAAAACAATTCTTGCTCCTCTTAACACAAACGCATTTGCTGTAGATACAAAGGTGTATGATGGCATTATGACCTCATCGCCCAGCTGAATATCACATAGAATTGCAGCCATCTCAAGTGCATCAGTGCAACTGGTTGTAAGCAGGCACTTTTTAAAGCCATATCGTTGCTGAAAGAAATCATGGCATAGTTGTGTATAGTATCCATTACCAGATATTTTACCCCTGGTTACTACATCTTTTATATATTCAAGCTCTTTACCAGCAATGTATGGTTTATTGAAGGGAATTTGCATGTCTATTTACTTGAAATGATTATGCCAAGAATTATTAGAACCAACCCAATCACTTTAAATATAGAAATTGTTTCATTCATAAAAATGATTGAAAAAATAAAAACCAGAACATAAGCTAAACTCATAAATGGATAAGCGTAGCTTAATTCAAATTTTGTTAATGCTGCCATCCAACAAATTGAAGCCATAAAAGCCGATACAAATCCTGATAATACATATGGATCCAATAAAAGCTGAAGTATGAACATCAGTTTTGGAATAAAATTTTCAGGTAAATTGCCATGTAAAACAATTCTCTGCTTAAGGATCAATTGTCCATAAACTGTAAAGATAATTGTGAGGAAAATATACAAATAACCCATTTTAGAAGAATTTATACCCGAACAATTGCTTCAATATAAATAGCATTACTATATTCAGGTATACTCTCTCCAACAATAATCATTGCATTGGTAACTTCACTCGATAGTTTTAATGCTTTTATTTGATCTGTAGTAAATGGTTTAAGATAAATTCCTTTCTCGGTTTTAACCTCCAAATCAGCTTTTCTTAATAAATCTGTAATACTTTGGAGATCATAATATCTTTTGTGCCCAAATTCAATATCGCCTTTTCCTAATTGATAAATATCTCCCAAAAGATCTGAATAAAAACCTAATAGCCTATGGAATGATTTTGCGTTAGGCACTGCAATAAACATTATGCCATCCTTTTTTAAGAATGATTTATATTTTCTTACAATAAATTCTGGATTATCTACATGTTCCAAAATAAATCCCATTTCAATAAAATCGTATAATTCATCAGTAACAAAGTTTTCAAAATAATCATTAATTACCAAGACGTTTTCTATATTAAGGTTTTGATTTTTAAACTTTTCTATAATTTCAGGTGACCCTTCAATAATAGTATAATTTATCAAATTAACTCCTATGTGTTTTATAATGCTTGATGAAACAATTTTATGCCCAATACCTAAACTAAGTATTGAGGCATTTTTTTTTCTTTTTAAATTATCACCGATCTGTTTGCCGTACCAGGTAAGTTGAAGATAATTTTCGTCATAAAAATTATTTTGTGGATTATAGGCTTCTGAATAGAGGTTTAGATTTTCTTTAATATTCATAATTATTTGATTTTGAAATTCGTTTCCCTGAATATAAATTTCGATAATAATACTCTTCAAATCCCGCATTTTTCATTGCAAGTGCAACTTTATCAATATCATACTTAACTCTTTTTAAACTAATTACACCATCCTTATAGATGCAATAAGCTGCTTGGGGATTATTATCCCTTGGCTGACCAACCGAACCCGGATTACAGTAAGTCTTATCAATGAGTTTATTAATGACTTGAATATGAGTATGTCCTGAAAAGAAATACTTTTGGCTCTTATCCCTAAAATAATTAGAATCTATTTCATAGATATACTCATCTAATAAGTTATTCCATCCACCATGTACCATTGAAAGTTCTTTATTATTAAAATAGGAGATGGATTTGTTAAGCCAATTGATAGAAGCCTCTGTAATTTCTTTTCTTTGAAAATCCAAACATTTATTAGCACTATGTGACCTTGGACAACACACGCCATTTAAGATATAGAAATCATGGTTACCCATGATGTTAATAATTCTTCGTTTATCAAGTATTTCGATACACTCATTAATAAAGCAATAATAACCAGCTACATCTCCCAACGAAATTATTTGGTCACAATTATTATTTTCAATATCATTAATAACTGCTTCCAATGCTGGTAAGTTGCCATGTATATCAGAAATTATCGCTAATTTCATAAATAATATCTGCTATGTATCGTACTGCCTTTCCTTTTAGAACTTGAGATGGATTCGGTTTTGAGCTATTTAAAAAAAAGTCTAAACACATTTCCGCTTCATTATATCCAAAAGATGTTCTTATTGAGGTAGATGAAGAAATTCTGGGATTAATTTCCAGTAAAAAATATTCATCTCCATGTTTCCTAAACTGAAAATTTGTTGGTCCAATTGGCTTAAAAAGTCGAACCAGCCGGTTAATACTCTCATCAATTTTGTCAATTTCTACAACTTCTGCCGATTTTGTTGCTCCTTCTCCGCTTAGTTTTCTTTTGAAAATTATTGATCTGCTTGAATTGCCATCTCCATATCCAAATATTGCTGCAGTAAACTCTTCCTCATCTGTTCCAATATATTGCTGAATCATAAAGTCTCCTTTTGTTTTTTCCTTCCAATACTCATAATCAGCAGAATCATATATTTTCACTATCCCTTTACTGGCATATGAACATCTTGGTTTTAATAGGAATGGTATTCCAACTAAATCCTTTGAGGTAGTAAAATCCTTTTCTACATATGTTGGTATTGCTGGGAAATTTGATTTTAAAAGAGTTTGATGCATCAACCATTTATCAAATGATTTAAAGATTAAGTCCTTATTGTTCAAAGCAACTTTAACTTTACTATCTACATTCTGTCCCTTGCTCGCCCAAAAAATAACATCTTGTTCAATGGCAGGAATAATCAAATCAATTTTATGTTTTATAAGTATTTCTTCTAATTGGTTCACATAGCCTGGGTCTTCAAGGGGTAAAACTTGTTCGAATGAATCACACCAATTTTGACCAACAGCGTTAGGGAAAATGTCAATCCCAATTATTTTAACATCGTATTTGGATGAGCGGAGAGAGTTTATTACACCATATCCAATTACTGCACCTACACCAGTTACTAGTATGTTCTTCATTTTTATACTAACAAATTTTTAAAAGATTTTGGCAACAGGATAAGTGCCCGTCAAAATCTCAAATTGATTTATAGATATTACGAACTATAAATGTTTGTCTGTTTTTTACCTGGTTAAATAGTTTATCTATGTAAATACCTATTAAACCAAGTGAACTAACTATAATTCCAAGCGAAAAAAGCAATACCACAATTACAAAAGTAAATCCTGAAAGAATTTCGTTAGGGTAAAAAAGTTTCTTCACAATGAAATATCCACCTGTAAGAATACTTAAAGATGCTATAAAAATCCCGGTTTTGAATAAAAGAACCAAAGGGTATGAAGAGAAAGAAGTTATTGCCTGCAAACTTAAAAGTAATCTTTTTCTAAATGTATAAGTACTTTTGCCCTCCCTTAATCCTTTTTTTATTGTCAAAGGTATTTGTTTAAAGCCTGCCCATTGCATCATACCAGCAAGAAATATGTTTTTATCCCCCATTTTTACTACTTCATCCACAAATCTTTTTGTCATCAATCTCTCTGCAAGACTGTTAGAATGAACTTTGATGTCAGTAAGGCTATTAAATAACTTGTAGAATATGCTACCTAAAATTCTCTCAATAAAAAAACCTTTTCTTTTATCTTGAATTCCAAATACTACATCACAATCTATATTTCTTTCCATTGTTTTGTAAAACTTAGACAAGGTCGTTGGTGGTACCTCCATATCACAATCAATTAAGAAAACCAGCTCACCTGATGAATATGTTAAGCCAGCCATAATTGCATTATGATGACCAAAATTTCGTGACAAATCTATTACAATGATATTTTTATCCTTTTCTCTAAGTTTTAAAACCTCATTTAGGGAATTATCTGGAGATCCATCATTTACAAATATAATTTCATAACTAAGGCATTGTATTTCGGCCAAAGTAATAATGCATTGAGAATAAAAATCATGTATAAAATTTTCAGATTTATACATTGTTGTTACTATTGACAAATGAGGCATATTTTAAATTTTTATGCGTTTTTCTGCTTGATAAATACAATATCCAGACCTGTCGGCACTCTGTTTCAAAGGTATTAATTCTTCTGAGGTTATTTCTGATCGTACTATATTATGCTGATCTTCATTATCAATGAATTCTCGAACATGTTTTGATATTTCAGAATAGAAGTAAACCCCGGAAAATTTTTTATGACTCTTCTCAGGGATTTCAAACTTTCCAACGGCAACCTGTAGCACTCCTTTAAGGAAATCATATCCAGTTGAAAGATATACCAGGTCGGAACCAATAAAATCTCCACCCATTCTTGCGCCGATCTCTGTAACATATATACCTTTTGAAGAGATTATAAACTCAGGATGACTTGCGCCGTTTCCAATCTCTAATGCATCAAGTCCTTTTTTTGAAGCTTCAAAAATTTCTTTTTGAATGTCTTGTGGCAATTGACTAGGCTGATGATGGGCCAGTTCCACAAAGTGAGGAGCCCCTGAGGTTTCCTTATCGGTTATAGTTAACCCGTAATGAACACCACTATAGCTTATCATTTCGACACTTACTTCGATCCCTTCAACAAATTCTTCAACAATTGCCTGATTACATAATGAAGATTTCAATGCAATTTTAGTCGCAAACTTAAGTTCATTTTCATCTAAAACTTTCGTAACCCCCTTGCTGCCAGAACGATCAACCGGCTTAACAATCGCAGGATAACTAATGCTCTTCCCAACAGTTCGTGCATCAGATATATTTTTAATAAGAAAAAAAACAGGGCAGTTCAAACCAACTTCCTTTAACCTTTCCCTCATTAAAAATTTATTAGTTGAATACCTGGCTGAATCAATACTGTTACCAGTCAGTCCCATTTTTGAAGCAACATAGCTCACTGTTGGTACAGCAACATCTGAGGCGATGGATAGGATTCCATTTATATTTTCTTTCTGACAAATTTCGAGTATTAATTCCTTCTCAACAATGGAAATCGGATAAAAAGTATCACAATAATCTTTAGCAACAGCTCCTTCCTCCCAGGCAAATCCAATAGTTTTAATCCCGATTTCTTTTGCTTTCAGGTAAACAGGTAGTTGAAGGTAACTGGCTCCTATTATGGCTACATTCTTCACTTTGAAGTTACTGTATGCGTATGTAATTTAAGCATTTTCCCATATGGCGCAAAATTTTTAGCAAAAAGATCAATCTTCCGTGTAATAATCCTTTGAACCTTTTTTTCTTTTCTTCCCTTGCCCATAGGAGTAACCGTATCCTCCATAATAATGGTTACCATAGTACGTATGTCCATAATAATAACCATAACCGTGATAGTAGTTATATCGCATGCCATAACCGTAGTAACCGCTAAGGCTTATGTCGTTCATGACGATTGCCATGTTCTTAAGTTCTCCCTGTTGGCGAAGCTGTTCCATCATTTCAAGTGAATTCCTTGACGTGTAACGCTGTCGGACTATAAAGATGTTTACATCAACTTCCTTTGAGAGAAGTAAGCCATCGGTTACGAGCCCAACGGGCGGAGTGTCTATCAGGATGAAGTCATAATCGCGTCTGGCCCTATCGAGAAATTCGTGCATCCTGGGACTGTCGATAAGCTCGGAGGGATTTGGCGGACGGGGACCGGCAGGTACGTAGGAGAGGTTTTTAATATGGGTCTCCTGTATGATCTGCTCGTAGCTGTTGCTACCGCTTAAGTAGGTGCTCATTCCGAATTCATCCCCAAGATCAAAGACTTTATCCATACGAGGTTTTCGGAGGTCAAGACCGATAAGGAGTACACGCTTTCCGAGCATACCTACAATTGCTGCAAGGTTTACAGAGAAAAAGGTCTTTCCCTCACCACTAACGGTGGAAGAGACAGCGACAACTGCAGCCTGCTCCTCTTTCACATAATATTTGAGTGAAGTCCTGACTGAACGGAAGGATTCAGCAAGTGATGACCCGGGCTTTCTGACAACAGGGATGTCGGAAGCTGATTCGCTGTGACCTATGTAGCCTATCACCGGTATCTTAGTCTTCTTCTCAATGTCTCTTTTATCGATTATTTTGTCATCTAAAAGGTTAATAACAAGGATGATTCCTGCCGGCATCAAAAGGCCAAGCATTATAGCCATGATGAGGTTCTTTTTTGCTGTCGGCTTTATCTGGGCGGAGCTGTAGACCGAAGCACGGTCGATGATCCTGTTATCAGAGGTGTTAGAGGCCTTTGTGATTGCAGATTCCGAATTTTTTTCGAGGAGGGTTGTATAGATTGCATTGTTAAGATCAAACTTGCGCTGGATGTTAATAAGCTTACGTTCGAGAGAAGGTAGTTTTTCAAGTTCACTCTCAATCATCGTAACCTTATTTTCTGTCTTTGCAATAAGGTCCTTCAGGTTATCCATATTGTTCTTTACATTCTCCATCAGGGCTGCACGGGCCTCTTCCATCTGTTTAAGTATAAGGGTGGTGGCAGGAGATTCGCCGCTGAAATTCATACCCATCTTGTTAATCTCCTTCTGATAACCAGTAAGCTCATTAATTAATGACATCAGGAGCACATCATTGATGCCAATTACGGAAGGTGAGATTATTGTACCGCTCTGATTTTTTGCTTTAACATATTCTTCAAGGTACCTGAAATACTGAAGCTGCAGCTCAAAGGCTGTCTTTTCGTTATCGACTGTCTCAATCTTCGACTGGATACGGGATCCCTCTGTTGAAAGGTCAATGAACTTATTATTCTTACGGAAAAACTCGAGGTTATCTTCAGCTTTTCCAAGAGAGTCGGAGAGGATGACCAACTGCCTCTTAATAAAGTTCATAGCACTATCCGCTGCAAGGTTCTTATTCTCGAGGCCCTGACGTATATAGACATCCATCAGCTTGTTGAGGTAGTCGATCTCCTGCTGAAGAACAGGTCCTGTTACTGATAGAGTAAGGATGGTCGACTGGTTGTTAGAAATACCAACATTCAGCTTATTCATGTAATTGCTGGCCAAACCGTTAGGATCTAAAAAATAAAAATAGTAGCTATTATAAGAGGCTACGTCAAGAATTTGTTTACCAGGCTCGTACGGCAAAATCGAAAAATCAAATCCTGCTTCCTGGAACCTCTCACCGAAACCCAGCTCCTTTTCTATTGAAGGACTACCTTCTATCGAAAGACGGTACCTTTCATTTGAAAGAATATCAATATTTACTCTGATCCATTTGGGCTGATTATCTATTGAAGCATACCTAACAACAAAAGGGCTATCATTATATAGGTTTGCCTCCGCTACCTTTCTGCGTCCGACACCAATGTAGGCGATATGAAAAGAGGGCATTTCGTTTATTACTTCTTGGTTAATGGTTAATGATTTAATGATCGCTATCTCATTATTAACACTCACCTGTGATCGGGCGTTTGTAGCACCAGGCATCATGCTTAGCGCGTTGATTGCAAACCTGTCGTCTTTAATTAACATTGTTGAAGATACTGTATACATCTTAGTCGAATACCTGTTTACAGCATAAGCCACCGGAACGGCAATAAGCATCGAAAGCACGAACCAGTACCAGTTACTCAGGAATAACGAAATCCAGCGCCTTATGTCGAGGGATTCTTCTTCGAGAGAATTAAAATCAGATGTATTTTGTTGTGTATCCATATATGTGTATTGAACGGATGTTTCTCGTTTATGAATTGTTGTTTATCGTTTTTGGTTTATGGTTTATCGTGTCGCTATCCGGTGATTTACGCTAAAGTACTTATTGTTTATCGTTTATGGTTTATGGTTTATCGTGTCGTTATCCGGTGATTTACGCTAAAGTACATATATATCGTTTTTGGTATCTATGTTCGGTGTATCCAGACGATAAACGATGAACGATGAACTATAAACGTAGTTTTATTTAAAGTAATTGAGCAAAAGAAGTGATGCCGTTACAATTCCGATAAAGGATGTAAATGTTGGCAGATTTAAAAGCCAGATTTTAGTATTTGTTGCTTCCACAACTATAACATCGTTTGGAAGAAGGGTATAGGCTTCGGAGGTAAAGATTTTATTATCCTGGAGATTAAGGCGATAGGTTCGTGTGCCACCTTCGAAGGGCCGTACAACAAGCACCCTGTCGCGGTTACCGCCATCGGTGATTCCTCCTGCCTTGCCGACAGCCTCGAGAACCGTAAGGTAATTGCTGTAATTAATAAAAGTTCCGGGGGCTTTCACTTCGCCGATAACAGTATATTTAAAACTTAAGAGTTTACATTCAACTGTTGCGTTCTTAAAAACTTTGTCCACCTGCTCCTGAAAGGCCTTTTTTGCATCAACGAGGGTCATGCCTTCCACTTTAACAGGGCCTACAGCCGGAAGTTTCACATAACCATCCGCATCAACATCATAACCATATAAGCTTGCCCCCTCACCCTGCATCTGAGTCATCTGTGTTGAAGAACTACTGCCTCCTGATAGAAAATCTTCAATTTTGCCTTCTGGTCCCATGGCTTTAACTGTTATGTAGAGCACATCGCGGGGCTTTAGTTTGTAATCGGGGATGTCCATTGTGAAGTTCTCCACACCACCGGAAACGGGGGTGTCGCCGAGGTAGCGGAGCTTTTTTTGGGTAACGCAGCCGGAGAGGAGGGCGAGGAGGATTAAGAAAAGTAATTTGGTTCTCATGTTTGGATATTTAAGCGGTGAGCGTAGAGAGGAGCGTTGAGCGTAGAGCGTAGAGCGTAGAGCGTTGAGAGTCAGAAAAAAGCGTTGAGCGTAGAGCGTAGAGCGTAGAGATTCAAAAAAAAGCGTTGAGCGTTGAGAGTAGAAAAAGCGTTGAGCGTTGAGCGGAGAGCGTTGAGAGTCAGAAAAAAGCGGTGAGCGGAGAGCGGAGAGATGAGCGTTGAGCGTAGAGCGTAGAGCGTTGAGCGGAGAGCGTTGAGAGATGAGCGTTGAGAGATGAGCGTTGAGCGGAACGCGAAACCATAAACGCGAAACTTTGAACTTTATTTTTAAATCCCTTATCTCCACTGCTGTTTTACCTGGTATTTTTTGAGTTTTTTGTCACGGGTTATAAGTATGAGATCCTCCGCAATAGCCTGAGATACTATTAATCTGTCAAAAGGATCAGAATGATGAAACGGTAAGGTTGAAAGAACCAAAAGATGTTCATAATTGATAGGAATAATGTCTATTTGATTCCTGTCGGTGTATTTAAATAACTCTTCAAGAGGAATTTCCAGTGTCAATTTACCTATTTGACTTTTAATAGTAATCTCCCACAGACTTGCTGCACTCAAAAAACAGGGCTGATGAATATCCTTTATTTTATCCCTGACAGAAACAGGCAACTGGCTATCACCGGATACAAACCATAAGTAAGTATGGGTATCAAGAATGAAAGACATTACATGTACTCATTAAATTCATCAAGTGGTTCATCAAAATCTGCAGAAAGCTTAATCTTATCTTTGGCAAACCCAAATTCCCGCGCTTTAAGACCTGATTTTACCTTTGATTTCTTTTTAAGGAATTCGACGAAATCGGCTA
>CAIMVD010000363.1 GCA_903844815.1 uncultured Bacteroidota bacterium
CCAGAAGTTATCTTAAGCATGCAAAACCAATTCTTGATATTGAAAAGGATGAAACGGAAGTTACCGGCATCTTTCCTGAAAATAAACACTATTCAACCCATTCCTATGATAAAATTGAAAGGGTGCTAATCGATATGCCGTTAAAACTAATAACCGGAATAACCGATCTCTTCCTCTTTCTGCAGAACGGGCAGTTGCAAAGGTATATCCTTTACGGTATCGTCTTTATCGCATCTGTAATCGCTCTTCCTCAGATTTTTAACAGGATTCGTTCGTTAATTAATTTTTTAAATAACTTGTAAAATGTTGAGTCTGATATTAATTCTTTTTTGCAGCCTCTTTTTCACCGGGATACTCATCCGGACCAAGAGTATTGCTTCGGGTCGAAAGGGGCCCGGTGTACTTCAGCCTGTCAGGGATGTTATCAGATTATTCAGAAAGGGCTCCGTTTACAGCGAGACTACAAGCATAATATTCAGGATTGCCCCGTCAGTTAATTTTGCCTCGGTAATTATGGCCTGTCTCGTTATTCCGTTCGGACCTTACAAGGGAATTGTAAGTTTCAATGGCGATTTTATTTTCTTCGCCTATATCCTTGCTCTTGGCAAGTTTTTTACAATTATTTCGGCCATGGATACGGGAAGCAGTTTTGAAGGGATGGGGGCCAGCCGTGAAGCATTATACTCAATGTTTGCAGAACCTGCTTTTTTTATACTGATAGGTTCATTTGCCTTGCTTACAGGAAATACTTCCTTCTATGGTATCTTCTCTTCCCTTCAGCTTGGCACTTCAATAACATATATGCTGGGAGGTCTTGCAGCATCAGTTCTTATTATGATTGCAATGATAGAGAACAGCAGAATGCCTGTCGATGATCCCAAGACTCACCTGGAATTGACAATGATTCATGAAGTGATGGTTCTCGATAACAGCGGGTTCGACCTCGGGCTTATTCTTACTGCGGGATATATTAAGTTTGCAATGTATGGAGCAATAATATCCGGTTTCTTTATCAGCGGGTTTTCGCTTCCGTTGTCTGTGACCGTTTTCCTTATTATTCAATTTCTTTTTGCAGTTATCGCAGGTATAATCGAATCCTTCATGGCACGATTCCGGATGAGCCATAATCCACAGTTCATTCTTGCCCTTTCATCGGTAAGCTTCCTGATCTTCCTTGGTGTTTTACTTGTTCTTGAAAAATTTGTATAATTTCTGAAAAATGACGAATGTACTTTTGATCATATTCATTATCAGTCTATTTTATGTTTCGATTGCGAACAGGCTCATAACCTATGTGAGGGTACTTGCATTGCAGGGCTTTATTCTTTTCGGCGTTACATTCATGCAACTGAATGACATAGAAACCTGGAACCTTGTGCTGATCATGCTTGAAACAATTGTTTTCAAGGCAATAGCAGTTCCCCTGTTTCTGGGATACCTTATTAAAAGAAACAAGATCACACGCGTGGCAGAGCCCTACCTTTCTAACTTCATGTCACTTATAATAGTTACTGCCATCGTGGTAATTACAGTTGTGCTGGCGAATTCAATACAGGACCCTCTGCTTAATAAGATCTTCTTTATTGTATCGCTGTCGACACTATTTACCGGCCTTTATTTCATCGCTTCACGTAAAAAAATCATTACACATGTTATGGGCTATCTGATGATCGAGAATGGCGTATTTGTACTTTCCCTGGCAGCAGGGAATGAAATGCCGAACCTCGTCAATCTGGGCATTATGCTCGACGTTTTCGCAAGTGTCATGATCCTGGGAATATTTTTCAACAAGATTGGAGATGTTTTTAAGGATGCCGATGTTGACCAGCTTACCGATATGAAAGATTACTAAACCCTGAGAAATGACCGCAATTTATTTTATAACTGCCTTTTTGATTGCAATTTTGCTCCTGGCAAACCGTAACAATGCTTTAAACAGGGTTCTTATTATATTATTTGGATTAATTCAGACAGGTTTCACATTTTATGCCTGTTACAACTATAAAAGCAGTTCACTTGTGTATTTCACATTTGATTCGCTTGGAATACTCCTGTTGATGACCCTTACTGTAATTACAATTCCTGCCCTGCTTCACAGTTACCTCTATATTGAGCGGCATAGCGAAACCCCGGCTTCCAAGGCTATCTATTATGCTGCCCTGGTAAGCCTGATAACCTCCGTTACTGCAGCTTACCTTGCGAATCACATTGCCGTAATCTGGATCTTTACCGAGATGACTACCCTTTCGGCTTCAATGTTAATCTATCATCACCGTAACAAGCTTGCACTGGAAGGGACCTGGAAGTATGTCTTTATCTGCGCTATAAGCATCACCTTCGTTTTCATCGGAATTCTTTTTCTGAGTCTCTCATTGAGAAGTTCAGGGACGAATGATCTTTCATTTGCAAATCTGATGGCTTATAAAGATCATTTGAATCCTTTCTGGTTAAGACTTGCCTTTCTCTTTATTTTTACCGGTTTTACCGCTAAACTCGGACTTGTGCCCATGTACACTGCGGGGATTGACGCCAAAGACATAGCCCCTGCACCAGCAGGAGCTCTTCTGGCAAGTGTTTTAATGAACATGGGCTTTGTGGCAATTTTCAGGTTTTATGCCATCATTGCCAATACAAGCCTATACAACTGGGCTAATCTTATTGTGATTATCGCTGCCCTTCTTTCAATCTTCGTGGCAACCGTCTACATGACCAAAGTCCTTAATATTAAAAGAATGTTTGCATATTCAGGCATTGAACATATGGGAATAGTCATGCTTGGAGTTGCTGCCGG
Source organism: uncultured Bacteroidota bacterium (assembly GCA_903844815.1). Lineage (GTDB taxonomy): Bacteria > Bacteroidota > Bacteroidia > Bacteroidales > VadinHA17 > LD21. The sequence continues at coordinate 2,792 of CAIMVD010000363.1, forward strand.
GGGAGTTGGCTATTATGCTGCCGTTCTGCATATTATACTTCATGCGCTGGTTAAATCGAGCCTCTTTTTCCAGTTCAACCAGCTCTATCGGACCTTCCAGAGCAAGAGTATTGAACATGCAGGAAATTACTTCAAATATAACCCTGCCGGGGCAATCGTAATACTTTTCGGGTTTATAAGCGCCACGGCTATGCCCCCATCGGGAATGTTCGTCAGCGAATTCCTGATATTCAGATCTCTTTTTGAGGGGGGGCATATAATTATTCTGCTGGTAGTATTGCTTTTGCTTACAATTGTAATCTGGGCCTTCGGGAAGAATACTCTTAAGATATTGTTCCTGCCGGTGGCTGGCATCGACGAATCCATAATTCCAAAAATCAGTCCCTGGGAGTCGCTTAGTCAGTACGTTCTTCTCTTAACGGCTGTATGGTTAGGGCTTAATCCTCCATTGGCTTTTGTCGAACTTCTTAAGGATGCAGTAAAAATATTACCAAATTGATATGAGCTTTTTGACAATTCATAATCAGGAATCAGTTCCCTTATGCGACATACCGGAAGCGGCATACGGTGAGTTTCTTAAGGATAACCTTGATTTTATCGATGGACATCCTGAAAGGCATTGCCTGATGTATTTCGGACTTAGGGAGAAAGAAAACCTGCGTCTGATCTGTTGTATTGCTGATGATGCCTGCCACATAATTCTTGTTTCGTCATCAATAGTGAAGATTAACGCAACCCTTGTCTCTTTTTCAGCAAGCAATCTCGTTTTTGAAAAGTTCGAACGGGAAATTCATGAGAATTTTGGTTTGGGCTATACTAATCACCCCTGGCTGAA
>CAIMVD010000364.1 GCA_903844815.1 uncultured Bacteroidota bacterium
TATTCGCTGGCTTGCTCCTGCAGGCTCAACGGAGTAAACACCTTCGAATACTTTGCGGATATATTAAACAGGCTCGCATATATCAGCCCAAATGCTCCTGATGAAGTTTATCAGGAGTTACTACCAAATAATTGGTCATAAAAATAAACCGACAACCCGGTCGAAGGAAAAATCCCTATGGGTATCGTGGAGACGCTTACCCTGTAGTTGGTTTTCATGTTTAGTACGAAGTTAGGCAAACCATAAAGTATAATCAAAATAATCTTCATCATTGGGTAAACCTGTTTAGCGCCAGGGCATGACTCCTAATGTTTAAGAATCCTTACGCCCCCCCGTTGCCTTCGTACCTTCAGCAAAATAATACTGGAATTATCGTCCAAAATAACAGAAAAATGCATCTGAATATTTAGATGTTTGGATTAACTTTGCCAAAATTTAAATATAATTTCTGTTGCAGGGAAAAGCAGGAGCTAATATGCCGCTCAGTTACTATATAATATCCTTTTAATGAATCAAATCCCTAACCTGCTGATTGTCGATGATGTAAAGACAAGTATCATGCTTCTTGAGGCGGTTATCAGGTCTATTAAGGTAAATGTAATTAAGGCATATTCGGGAAAGGAAGCACTCGAAAAGACAAAGGGGATTGATCTGGCTCTGGCAATAATTGACGTCCAAATGCCTGGCATGAACGGGTACGAGGTGGCTGTTAAATTGAATGAGGAAAGATCGGCAGACAGAGTTCCTGTTATATTTCTTACTGCCGCCTTTATTAATGAAAATGAAATTCTTGAAGGTTATAAAACCGGCGCGGTTGATTATTTGATTAAGCCGATTTCACCACATATCCTGCTTTCCAAGATTAAAGTATTTCTCGAACTTCATGCTCAGAAACAGACCATTCTGATTAAGGCTGCCCAGTTAAAGAGTTATACCGATGAATTGACAAGGGTAAATTTAAAGCAGCAAAAAAGCGAGAAAAAGTACAGAAGTTATATCGATAATGCACCTGACGGGGTATTTGTTTTTGACAGCCATTGCCGATGCCGCGATGTTAACAGGGCAGCCAGCAGAATAACAGGATATTCACGCGTAGAACTCCTGAAAATGAGTATCACTGATTTGTTCGCTGATAAATCATTGGAGGAAGGATTGAATCATTTCAGGAATCTGTTAACTACAGGAAGAGCAACTGACGATTTGCAGTTCATTCATAAAAATAAGAAAACAGGATGGATGACCTTTGAATCTGTTAAGGTAGGAAAGTCACGCTTCATAAGTTTCACTAAGGACATTACCAAACGCAGAATCATGGAAGAGGTTCTGATTGAACAACAAATTAAGCTTGAAATGCTGAATGAGGAACTTAAAAAATCAAAAAAAGATGCTGAAAGGGCCACGTTAAAGTATTCAGAACTATTTGATTCAGCACCAACATGCTATTTTACACTTTCTGCTGACAACCTGATAATTGAGCTTAATTTTAGCGGCGCCAGGCTCCTTGATGTAAAACGTTCTGAGCTTATAGGCACTAAGTTAGATAACTTTGTGTCAGAAAGCTCTCTGACCACTTACAATAATTTCCTGGAGAATATTTTCAAGAGCTACACAAAGCATGTTTGCGAGCTGATGATTGAAACTCATGAAAACAAACAAAAATATGTTCTTGTTGAAGGTATGATTGCCGACGAAGGAAAACAGTGCCTGATCAACCTGGTCGACATTACAGAAAGGAAACTGGCCGAGCAGACTATTAAAATAAGCGAGGAGAAGTACCGGACAATGCTAAATGCTTCACCTGACGGGATCTTACTGATAAACCTGAAAAAGATTATTACAGAGGTTTCCGAGATAGCCCTGGAATTGCTTGGAACTGATAACAAAAATGATATAATAGGAAAAAATATTAGCTTGTTCGTTCCGGGTGATGAGAATGAGACTTTAAAAGATATTTTTGAAAAGACTGTGAGCGAAGGCCTGGTGCAAAATGTCGGATTGAAAATCAGAAAAAAAAGCCAACAGGTATTTACCGCTGAAGCAAGTGTCACCCTCATTCAGCGGGCTGACGGATCACCCCTATCATTTATGTTCATCATTCGCGACATTTCGCAGCGTACAAAAATGGAGGCAACCCAGATACATGCATCAAGAATGGCAAGCCTTGGCGAAATGGCCTCAGGAATAGCACACGAAATCAACCAGCCTTTAAATATCATATCAATGGTAATGGATAAAATCTTATTCGAATCTTCGAGAGCAGATACCATTGATCTGGAATTTATTAAGAACAAATCGGATAAAATTTTCGATAATATCACCCGGATCCGGAATATAATTGACCATATCAGGGCATTCTCAAGAAGCCATGATGACTATGTTCCTGCTGTTTTCAATATAAATTTAAGTATCGAAAGTGCAGTATCAATGATTTCAGAACAGTTTAAATATCTGGGAATTGACCTCGATATTTTACTTGATGAGGAAATACCTTCGATACCCGGGAACACCTTTAAATTTGAACAGGTTATGATAAACCTGCTTAACAACTCAAAGGATGCTGTTATGGAGAAGCACAGTACCCAGGATGGCTCCTTCAGGATGTGTATAAAAATCATTTCCTATCTGAATGATAATATTTTAGTCGTCGAAGTTGTTGATAACGGAATAGGTATAAATAATGCTGACATACATAATGTTATGCTCCCGTTTTTTACAACTAAAGATGAAGGGAAGGGGACAGGACTCGGGTTATCAATCTGTTACCAGATAATAAAGGAGATGGATGGTTCTATAGAAGTTCAAAGTCAAAAAAACATTGGTACGACTATAAAGCTGAATTTTGTCTGCAAAAATAAAATTGAAAATAATGGAAGATAATGAAAAGTTGAAAATTCTTATCCTTGATGATGAGAAAGAGTTTACCGAAGAACTCAGCGGCTTCTTTAAAGACTCTAATATCTTATCATACGAATCCAATACTGTTTCGGAAGGGAGAATAATACTTGGAAACAATATAATTGATCTTTTTATCCTTGATGTCCGTCTTCCCGGTGCCAGTGGCCTCGACATACTTAAAGAGGTGAAGAATAAATATCCTTTGATGGAAGTTATAATCATTTCGGCCCATGGCGATATGGACACGGTTATAAAGGCCATGAGGCTGGGGGCTTTCGATTATCTGCGTAAACCTTTCAGGTTCATCGATATTCAGATTGCGATTGAAAGGACGCAGAAATATATTCAGCTGCAGCGCAAGTTGAGACAGATGGAAGAAAAGAATTCTTTGATATCAAAAAATCTTGAGGAAAAAATCGACCGTCATTTGATCGGGGTCAGCCCTCAGATACTTGAGGTTCTCGAACAGGCTATGACAGCCGCCAGCTATCCTGATGCCAGCGTTCTGATTACCGGAGAAAGTGGCACAGGCAAGGAAAATATTGCAAGAATTATCCATCATTCAAGCAACAGGATGGAAAATCATTTTTGCACAGTAAATAGCAGCGCTATTACCGAGACCCTTCTTGAGAGCGAATTCTTCGGACATAAAAGGGGTTCCTTTACGGGTGCCATTGAAGATAAAATGGGCTTCTTTGAGGTTTGCAACAAGGGAACATTGTTCCTCGACGAAATTGCCGATATGCCATTTAATCTGCAGGCTAAGATTCTCAGGGCAATTGAGGAAAAAGTTATTACAAGGGTTGGAGATACAAAACTGATAAAAACCGATTTCAGGATAATATCGGCTACCAACCATGAGATCTATGAGCGGGTTGAGAATAAAAAATTCAGGCTCGATCTGCTGCACCGGCTGAATACCCTTCATATTCATATTCCTCCGCTCCGGGAAAGGCCTGAAGATATTGAACCATTGCTTATTCATTTTACCGATAACTTTACGACCAAATTTAACAAGCCTCCTCTTGAGATCTCTAAAGAGGTCTTTTCCGCTCTCAGGAAATATGATTTCCCAGGGAATGTGAGGGAATTACGAAATATGTCTGAACGGGCTGTGATGCTTGGCAAAGGGAAAGTTCTTGGAATTAATGACTTCATGGTCAAATCATTGAAGCATGACCTGCACGTTAATGAAAATGAGGATGTAATAGATCTGAAAACTGTCGAAATAAATGCGATCAGGAAATCTCTCCGGAACTCAGGATACAACCAGAAAGCAGCAGCAGACCTGCTTGGAATTACACGTAATGCCCTGATTCGCAAGATGCAGAAGTATGGCATTATTGTTAATAAGAGCTAATAAATTATTTTATTTAATTCACCTTCCTATTCCGAACACAAGTTCGTTTTTCGTGTTCGTTTTTCGATATTTACTGTCGAACTTCACGGGTAATCATATTTAAGGAAAATATTTTAAATTATTTTTCTTCTTCTTCATCAGTTGATTAGCCCGTCAATACCTTAAAATTTATCACCTCTTAATAATTACGGCACACCGTTTGGTTATTCCTATACCAAACGAGGTAAACCGTCCCTCAAATAAAGTACGGCAATACAAATTAATTAATAGGAGATTAAAAAATGGCAGTAGAAAAAACAATCGGTTCATCAAGCCTCGTAGAGGTTATCGACCGTATCCTTGACAAAGGTGTTGTAGTTGACGCATGGGTAAGAGTTTCTCTCGTTGGTATCGAACTGCTTGCAATTGAAGCAAGAA
>CAIMVD010000365.1 GCA_903844815.1 uncultured Bacteroidota bacterium
TAATTAAAGAATAACTATGGCAGCTGAGAATTTATTTGATGTTTGGGCAAGAAGAAATCCCAAATGGGAATCTCATTTTGAAGAAAACCTGTTAAGAGTATACACAGATTATGGTATTGGCTCATCCGAATTAACTTCATCAAAGGGCAAGATGTTAGGAGCTGGCTACGAGTTATATATTTATGCTTTCTTTATTGGGATATATGATAATAAAAAGAGAGAACTAGTTGGTGAAACCAAAGTATTCGGTCAACCTATTCAATATTGGGGAAATTTGGACTCTAAAAAACTTCGAAAAGCATATCCAAGATTACGGGAATACATTTTCATTGCACTACTTGCGAAAACTGAGGGATTGAATTTGATCTCTCTTGAAAAAGGGGAGATTTCGGAGAGCCAAGCTGTAGATATGTTAAAAGATACAATGGAGCAATACGCTAATTATGGATTACATTATATTGAAGAAAAACTTAAAGATAAGCCCAATTACCTCTATAAAACCACAGGGTTTTTGGATATTATTCTTGATTTAGTTCAACCTTTAAAAGTTCTTGATGAGATAGAAGAATTATAGTTTGTAATATATTAATGTCTGGGATAAATTTTAAATAAAACAATTAGCACAAATTTCGTTTTCATCAGCCAGAATATCTACCAACCTATTGGATTTATTTTTGCCATTAAGTTTCTTTTGAAGAGTGGCGATATAGTCAAGCTTAATTTGAGCTATTCTGTCAGGCTGAATTATTTCTGCAAGGGTTTCATTATCCATCCAACTGTAGCCTTCTTTTTCATATTCCTGAGCTTTGGCGAATAAATCTGGATGTCTCTCGTACAACCAGATCCACTCTATTTTTCGTTGGAAGAAACAAAAGTAACATCCTGAACGACTACGGTTATATACACCTTTTATACCGTTTATCTCAAATTCAATTTCATCGTAATATCCTGGTACTTTTACACCGTTTTCTTTAAATAACTGATATACTTTGTTTATATCTACACTGTCTTCGTTATTAAGAAGGGAATATTCTTTTAAATAAGATATAGGATAGTTTTCAGATTTTAGAAATTCGAATACAACATAATTGAATTTCGAAATACTCAAATGCAAAAGGTCTTTTAATTTTTGAGAAAACAAATACTTTGACGTTAGTGGCTCACCAATAATTTCTGAATAACGATTCATCAATTCCGGTGATCCATATTTTCTATAAAGATCCATTACTCTTTCTCGATTAGTGTTATGAAGTATCTTATTCAACACTTCGATGCTCCAGATATGTTTTCTAAATGGGAATATAGATTGAATATTGGGTTTGGTAGAAACATAGCCCTCTCGATCTTCATCATCTCGGATTCCCACATAGGATATTGCCAAATCATCCCCAATCCAGCGTTCAAAGGGTTCCAATTTTAATTTTTGGGTGCACCAACGTGCCATTGATGAAGGAAGAAAACCATTATATATATCTAAATAATGGTCAAATGGGTTCTTATGACTAAGATTTGATTCTAGGTGAATGATTGTTTTTCCTAAAACGGATTCTAATTCTTCTATAAGCTCGTAAGTTTCATTCAATTCTTTCCCTGTATCAGAAAAATAATATTCAATATCAATTTCAGGATGATGAGTTTTCATGTACATTGCAAGAGCGGCACTGTCTTTCCCACCAGAAATTCCTAATACATGTCTAACCTTTCTACTCATTATCAATTTCCTCCTGCAGCAGTTTAATCAATAAAGCAATATTTGCCTGCTTATCACCTTTGTACAATAAATTCTGAATTAATTGTTTTTTTTCTTCTATCTGTCTTGATTTTTCTTTAGGTAGACGAATTAAATTTCGTTGTACTCCTTTAACAAATGAAGTTAATTCTAGTTTCAATACTTCTTCTTTCGTTTCATCAATATCCTTCTTACTTATGTCAGTTAAATTATCTAATTCATGAACTCTTTTAGGGAAAATAATTTGAAATCCTAGTTCATCATCATCCGTAAAATGATCAAGCGGTTTTCCCATGATTGCAGTAGCAATTGAACTGATCCATGATTGTCTATCGTCCAATGGTGTATTTATCCTTTGAATTAACAAACGTAATTTTGTGTCGATTTGTTCCTTTTTAAGCTTTTTAAATCGGTGCTGTAACAAAAGTTTGTTCTCTGGAAAGTCCAACCTTTCTTCTCTTAATGTTTTATTAATAACTTCTTCTATGCGATTAATTAAGTTTGGGAAAGCCCCGCTCAACTCCCTTGTAGCATTTTGAAGCTTAATAGAAAAATCTTCGAGTTTTAGATCATCAGAAAAGTCATTTATAGTAAAATTCAAAGCTCGGGGTATATCTTCAAAAAATACTTTTTCAGGGTCTGTTGCTAAGGATATTGCCTCTTTAAGTCTTAGCGCTTCTTTACTTAATTTATTTGTGTATTGAGTATATGGAACAAGACGTTTGTAAAAAATTAAAAAAGGTTTAATTGTCTCTATGAAAGTGTCAGAATCTGGGCTATTTTCTTCAATTAGATTCAAGAAATATCTATACCTATTAAAAACATTTAATCTGCTTTCATCCAAATTAAATGTACTTATTCTATATTTTTGTGGCTGCCTTAATGCAACCTCCAGCGTATCCACCGTTAATGCTGGGATAAATGTATTTTCCTCATAGATTGCAAAATGTTTCTGCTTCACGATGAGAAAAACTTGAACCCAAATATCAATAAATCCTTGTTTAAGCTTGAATGGTTTAGTCCTCAATAGATCAATGAAGTCTGTTAGCTTTTTGGATGCTATGCTACAATCTCTCAGAAATCTTTCAGATTCATCCCATAAGTTATGAAATGATACTTCTTGAGGTCTTCCCCAATGCCATTTTCCGGTTTCATCTGTTTGATGAATTCCTGTTCTATTCAATAACGTTAAATAAATTGTTTTTTCTGGAGGGAATCGAGTTTCATCAAAACCTAAATTTACTTGATCAGCATTCTTTAAAAGTAATTCAATTAGATTTTTTTTAGCCATTGAAATTGCTCCACTAATCTTTTCCCTATTTATCAGTTCGTTCTTCAGTATAGGGGTGAATGGATATACTTCATTGCACATATCAGATAAAGCATGGTTCATTTCCCTGGGATTTTTAAATCTCTTTTCTTTTCCATCAAAAAACCATTTGACAATTGAATCTTCACCATAAAATGAAGATTGAATTAATTGATTTAAGGATATTTTCGAATTATTTAAATAGGAGTCTAATTCTGCAATTGCAATTGGATCATCTGTGCACTTATTCTTTGCTATTTGAATCTTCTCGATTTCGATCATTAGATCCTTTACTCTATCTGAATTTGAGAACAAACCATAGAGTATTGCTTCTTTTGATTTTTCCGAATATAAACGGATTGACTCACCGCTTAGTAAATCATTAAATATCAAATTAATATAACCATCCACATGTCCTTCCGGAGTCTTCTGGATTGGATTCTCAGTAATCTCAAAAACATAGTGACGAGGAGTTCCAACATCATAAAATATCCTTTTTGCTGGTACTATTTGAAAGCTGAAATGTTTTCGCAGTTGATGTACAATCGAGAAATCTTTTGAAACTTGATTTTCAGCTAAATCCAATTCCAAATTTAAATCAAAATCGGTGCCTTTAAAAAGCACATAACGCTGACTGTAATTTCTAAATCTTATTAACTGCTTGGCCTCAAGTTTATCAATTATTACATCAGGTTTGTCAATTCCTAGTGCGATTTTTGAATAAACTATCAAGAATTCTTTTGTAAGTTTTTGTCCTTGTCTTCCTAAAATAGTCACTAACCCTATTGTCTTTAATATTTTCGAAGCATTTAGATAATCTTCGTCAAAAATGGATTCAGCTCTTTGAATAGCTTCATCAATTGCCTTCCATTGAGAGGAGTCAGGATTAAAACGTGAATTTAGTAAACTATGAAAGTTGTATTTTAGATAGTCATAAATACAAGCGATATTAAAATATTGGTAACCATTGCTAAAATCATTCAATCCTAAATAGTCATCTGATTCGAGTAAAGAAAATAATGATCTTTCATTTTGCCCATAGCGCTGAAAAGCAATAGTTGCAATCGAAGCTGAAAGAATATCAAAAGGGAAAAGTTTTTGTGCGAAGTCAAATGAGAAATAATCTCTCATTGGAAATACATCAGCTAACTCGATAGCTACAAACAATTCTTTTTCCTGATTCTGATTTAAATAATTAGGGAAAGATTTCTGTTTAATTCTCTCTGAGGCTAGAAGTAATAATTGCTCAACAGGCTCATTAAATGATATCTCGACTAACCGACCTTTAACTTTATCCCATTCCTTTTTTTGGACTTTAGTCAAACTTAGAGCATATTCTTCAAAGGATTGATGCAATGTTGTAATAAAAATAATAGGTAAATCTGGAGAGTTGGCAAATTCAGCTAACTGCTGAATAAAATATAACTCATCTTCAGGACTTTCTTTAGCTGCATATTCCAAGAACTTACCGAATTCATCAACAACAATTAATTGACCTACTTTATTCTTTGAATTTTTCTTAATTAATTCTTTTAATCCAAGAAATACATTTCTGTTTCCTTTCAAATCAAAAGCGTCACAAAATTCTTGTTTAAAGGATGAATAGTTCCCAACTATAAAGGTAGAATAGAAAGAATTGATTTCACCATCAAACGGATTTAAGAAGTAATTAGCTTTTTTATTGAGTACTTTCTCTAATGCCAAAATAAATGCTGACTTACCTGAGCCGTAAGCACCAATAATGTTAAAAGATTTAGTGCCATGAGCAAAAGCTGAGGTGATTTTTTGAAATGCCTTTTCCCCATTCCTAGTTGGAATATAATCAAGTGATTGATTTTGATCTCGCTGAATGTTTATGGATGGAGTGTAATATTTAATTTGCATAATATCTTCTTAGTATTTCCCATTTTTTCCCTAGCATCTCTTCCGATATAACTATTTGAGTATTTCCAGCTGTTTCTGTTACAAGAATTCCAGGGTAAAAACTTTCTATCACTTTTAATTGATTATATAAAGCATCTTTGCTAAGGAGGAAAACCATTCCGGGACTATTAGGTTCAGTTTCCAATTTCTTCAAACCTATATTCCTTTGGTTTTCAAAATTGTCCAAAATAGCGAATAGCAAAATTGCAGGGGGTAAAGAAGCTCGATGTTCTCCATGAAGATAAAACCATTCGACTTTCTCTCTTTTATTATTCCCTTCTTTGATTTCTTCTTCAATTGAAGATGAAATTAACTCTAGTTCTAACATTAGGCTACTAACTTCGTCTTCAAAATCTTTTGTTATTGACTGAAAGTCAATCTTGTTATAAAGCCTAATAAATACTGATATGTCCTTTTCAATAGTATTCTGATTTAAAGTATTATCTCCTTTTTCAGCATATTTACGTTTTATAAATGCGGCTAATTGAGTTTTGATAAATAATGATCTTTCTTTTCTAAGTTCATTAAAAATTAGACTATAAATCGATGAATATTCTGATTTGACTAAGAAATAATGTAGCAACCAAATTGAACCAATGTCCTCTAGAAACGGATCAACACCTTGATCATCAAAAATAAAACTAGCAAAGTCAGTAAGGGTCAAATTATCATCTTCCAAAAGTCCTAGCGCTTTCATCCAAAACTGAATTGATGTTACCATATTCTTCCCGACACCAAGCTCGATCATCGCATCTTCAGAACTGAACCTTCCCCCATTCTTAACAAAATCATAGCCTTTCTTTGGCCAGTATGACCTAACAACAAATGTGTCATGACCGGAAAATCGTAGTTTATTCATTTAATCAAATATAATGAATGTACATTTTTAAGTATCAATTATTCGAATATGGATGTATATGTTACAAATTTAGACATTTAATCCAAACCTCCTTTGAGATTATACAAGTTTCATTAAGAGTATGGTCTAATGGTTGAGAGATTCATTGGACCATATTGTAAAATGATGATTTGCTGAACATATTGTACTTTTAAGTATTCTTTCACCAAACCAATAAGCGTATGAATAATCCAAATGACAAAGAAGAATTAACAATGCAGACTGTTCCAAAAGCTGTCAATTATCTCATTAACGAGGTTGCAGAGATGCGTGTGCTGCTTGAGCATATAGAAAAGCAACTTGGATTAGGTGTCGATAAACACCGTCCCATAGGGATAGAGGATGCATGCAGGATATTGCAGCAGACAAAAAATGGCATCAATAAGATGATAAGATACCAGTCAATCCCACACTACGTCAAAGGAAATAAGATCTATTTTTTCGAAGACGAGCTGATTAAATGGGTTGAAAAAGACGCTGTGCAGCCCTATCAGGAAACATATGGAAGATCTTTTAATAAATCAAGATTATGAAAATTACCAGGGAAGAACTATATGAGATGGTCTGGGCTGAACCGATGATCTCAATTTGCAAAAAATACGGTCTTTCAGATAATGGCCTCAGAAAACATTGCAAGAAGTTGAATATTCCGACTCCTCCAGTGGGATATTGGGAAAAGTTGAAACATGGCAAGAATCCGGAAAAGTCTCCCTTACCAAAGGAAAAGGCAGAATCAATACAAAGTACTGAATTATGCGAAAGGGAGATAATGCTGACTCAACCTCCTGATAGAAGAAAGATTCGGGAATCAGAAATCGAAAATGGTGACATTTCAGTATTCAAAGTACCTGAGGTACTCTATGCAAAAGATTCTCTGATTATAGATACCATAGAGAGACGTAGAATGGATTCTGAAAATTCTTACATAAGAAAGAATCCATTTAAAGTTAAAACAGGTCCTCCCTTGGATGTTAAAGTATCTGACAAATCCTTACATCGTGCACTTGCGATTTTTGAGACTATAATAAAAGCTTTGCGATCCAGAGGAGGTGACGTAAAAGTTAAAGATAATATCACGTACGCAGTAATTAATTCCGAAGAAATTCAAATTAACATTACTGAAAAGAAGAAGCAGATTCCAAATACAGAGGATAACTTATCATTATTCAATCATATTCCTAGTGGCTATCTTATTTTCAATATATTGTATAAGTCCTGGCAAAAGGATACCTTCAACGACACTGCACATACAAAGCTGGAGGATAAAATAATCTCCATCATAGCAAATCTGGAAGTTCGGGCCGAGAAAATAAAGGAAGAACGTATTGAGACTGAAAGGAGAAGAATTGAACAGGAAAAACAAGAGAAACTGAGGCAGGAATTTAAGGAGAAGCAGGAAGCAGAAAAGAAAGAATTTAAGTCTTTATTCAGGATGGCGGAGCAGCTACATAAGACTCAGATTCTGCGACAATACATTGCAACTTTTGAGGATTTCTTAAACAGCAGAGGAGAAATGGATGAGGAATCTGTTTCAAAAATCCGCTGGGCTAATGAAAAAGCAGATTGGCTTGATCCCTTCATTTCTAAGGATGATAAGTATTTGGATGCATATGATAAGAATGAATTAATTCAGCCTGATTGTCCGAAAAAGGATGCATGGGGGTATTCAAGTTATTCAGATTATCAGAGTACTCCCAAATATTCATTCTGGTCAAATCCTTGGCGTAATAGACACTGATTGTTCCGATAAAACATCCGATAATTTCAATATTCTTTCCATGTCTCTGATTAAACTCAGGTTAGATATTTCAAACCTCTTGTCTACAAAGAAAAAAACCCTGGCGCAAAAGCGCCGGGGTTTTTTATTTCGAACGAAGCATCAAACGCAGTTTGAATGCGTGAGTGAAGAAATAAAAAACCCCGACAGCTGACGA
>CAIMVD010000366.1 GCA_903844815.1 uncultured Bacteroidota bacterium
ATGAAGATAAGGAAGGAATTATGGGCTAAAGCCCGATTCCGACGATGGTTCACTAACCCCGGGCTTAAGCCCGGGGTTAGTGATACTGAGTTAGATATGGACTTTAGTCCGGAATAGGGAATCTGATTCCCAAATTGTAATACACATTAAATACTGGAAATACGCCCTATGGTTACCTTCATTGAGCTTGTCCCGTTTAAGCGAACCCCCTGTTCTGTGGGTTGTTCAATAACCCCGGGCTTAAGCCCGGGGTTAAGCCCGGGGTTATTTCAATCCTCATAATCTCTGATTGTAATAGAGTAATATGTGATTAAAAATACATTTACTGTATCAACAATCTGAAGGTAGTACTCAATAGAATCAATAAAATTATTATTTTTGCCGCACAAAAGGGTTGTTAGCTCAGTTGGTTTAGAGCATTACCTTGACAGGGTAGGGGTCACTGGTTCGATTCCAGTACAACCCACCATCGCCCTCCGAAGCTTTAGCGAAGGAGGGCTTTTCTTTTATTAGATCTCTGTGGCTCTCTGTGCTTCTCTGTGTCTCTCTGTGTAATAAAAAGCTAAGAACTTACACAGAGATCACGGAGTTAACACAGAGTCAAACAGAGGATTAAATACATCCTTTCGGAATGATAAGGTAAAGTACCAATTCTTATTTGATCTCCCTGATCTTGATATTCCTGAACCATACAGGATACCCGTGATCCTGGAGTCCGATAAGGCCTTCTTTTGAAATGCCTTCGGTAAAACCTTTGAATGTCTTGAACTTGCTTGCCTGAACGAGAGCATCCCAAGCCGGAGTCCAGAGCTCATATTCAACAACCTTAGTACCATTTTGGGTATGGGTTACCTTGCCGTTTTCGACTTTAATTACAATAGTGTTCCATTCTCCGGCAGGATGAACGGTCTTTGGGTCGGCAGCGATCATGTCGTAGAGTGAACCGGCAAGATGGGTTGGGTTCTTGTTGTCGGTAGCGTCAACGTTGTCGAGTACCTGAACCTCGGGAGCGGCATAGTAGACTGCCTGCCCGGGAACTTCCCTCACATTGAAGAAGATGCCTGAATTTGCCATCTTGCTTGCTTTCCAGTCAATTGATAGTTCGAAGTTCTTAAATTTCTTGCCGCCATATACGATATCGCCGTCGGCACCAGAACCCGGGGTTTTACCTTCGCCGGTAAAAACTTTCATTGCATTATCATCGATGACCCAATTTTTCGGCATTGCTGTTCCGTTGCACTGTCTCCAGCCTGAAAAATCCTTTCCATTAAACATAAGAACCCAACCCGCCTTTTTTTCCTTGGGAGTAAGCTCGTTTGGATTCTGTGAGAATGACGGAAGGGCAATAAGCATTGCTGCTATTAATGTAAGAACAATCTGTTTTTTCATATTAGTTACTTTTGGTTTGATTTCAGATGCAAATTAGTTAAAAAATCGGACCTGTCAATTCAAATTATCCAATTCTTACGATGTTCGAAAACACATAGGTTTCATGCTGTGTCTTCTTCGCGTAGCCTGAGTTTTTATTAAAAGTCCTTTGTGCCCTTTTTAGATCCTTAGTGTCCTTTGTGTTTCAATATTTTTTGTTTAAACACTAAGGTCACAAAGGTTAATTATAAGGTCACAAAGGAATACTTTAAAGAACTAATTTTTAATAATCCCATTATAGTTTTCCTTCTCACCCAAAGTTGCATCTAAAGACCATAATATCATTATGTTGTTATGCTGACTAAAAAAATAGGCAATTTTAATGCAAAATAACTTGTTGCCTATAAAAATAGTCATATATTTGTGACGAAGGATTGATAGACGACGCAAGACACACGGCACAAGGCGCAAGGCACAAGGATCAAGGCGAATGGCGCGGAGAAACGCGAAACATAATGAACGTTAAAAATTGTGAGATGCAACTTACAAAAGCAGAGGAACAAATCATGCAGATGCTCTGGGAGATGGGCGAGGGACTGGTTAAGGATGTCCGCGACTGCTTCCCGGAACCCAGGCCGGCACGCAACACCGTCTCAACAGTACTGAGGATCCTTGAGAAAAAGGGCTTCGTGGGACATAAAGCATATGGAAACGTTCATGTGTATCAGCCTCTTATTACACGCAGCGAATACTCTAAGAGTCAGCTCTTCGGACTTATGGAGAGTTATTTCAATAACTCTTTCCCGGCAATGGCTTCATTCTTCGCCCGTGAAAAGGATCTGTCGGTAAGCGAACTGGAGGAACTGCTCGAGGATACCAAACGTGAACTTTCGCAAAGTAAAAAGAGGAAATAATGGAAGCATTTGCGATTTGGTTACTTAAGTCTATGGTCTGGCTCACAGGCTTTACTCTTGTATTCATTCTGTTTCTTAGGAACGAAAGGTTTTTCGTCTGGAACAGGATATACCTTGTGGCAGGAATTTTAACCTCCCTTATTTTCCCTTTTATATCGGTCCATTATACAGTTGAATTGGTTTCCACCGGGGGATTTCAGGCAGGTGAAGCAGTAGCGTTCACTGCTCAGGATTCCCGGAATACCGGTATTCCAATCCTGGAAACCGGATTTTTTGCACTCTATTTTTCAGGAGTTCTCTTCGTTATAATCAGGCTGATACGGCAAACGGGAAAAGTATTAAAAACCGTAAAAAGCGCCGAGACTATATCTGTTATCCCGGTAAAACTCATGAAGACTACTGATAATACCCCTGCATTTTCATTTTTCTCCCTGGTGTTTGTCAATCCTTCAGTTACAGACATTGAAACAAGAGAAATATTGAATCACGAGCTGGTACATATCAGGCAGAAGCACTGGTTCGACCTGGTGCTTGTCGAGCTGCTCTGTACGGTGCAATGGTTTAACCCGCTGGTCTGGATCTATGTCAGGCTGATGAGACAAAACCATGAATACCTCGCCGATGAAGGGGCGCTGCAGCGCTCATCCGATCCGGCAATCTACAAAGCAACCCTTTTAAACCAGATTGTTGGCGCACCAATCGTCAGCCTGGCAAATTCTTTCAATTATTCAGTCAATAAAAAACGATTTCAAATGATGAAAAATATTATTACATCGCCCTACAGGAAGCTGAAGATTCTGCTTATTCTTCCGGTGTTTGCCTTTGTATTGTATTCATTTGCGAAGCCTGATTACAAATACGTTTATTCCGCCGAAAAACCTATTGGAAATGAAATAGTTCCGAATGATCAGTCACAGACTGTAAAAGGAACTGTGGTGCAGGAGAAGGGTAATAAGCCATTGGCCGGAGCAACGATTCTGGTCAGGGGAGCCACTCTGGGTACTGTAGCCGACGATAAGGGCACTTTCAGCCTGACCGGAGTTCCGGATGACGGGATGCTTGTCGTATCCTATGTGGGTTATAAGTCGAAAGTTGTGAAGCCTGATTTCAAATCAACGATGACTATTCAGATGGTAAGAGATACGGTAAAATTCCAGAATTCGAAAATACCACCACCACCACCTCCTCCTCCACCACCTCCACCACCTCCGCCACCTCCGCCACCTCCACCACCTCCACCACCATCATCATTCCCACCACCCCCCCCACCACCACCACCACCAGCCCCCAAGGACATGATAAGCTATACACGGCCCGCTCCTTCCGGCGGTGTGGCAATAAGATCGGCAAATGGGGTTACTCCGCTCTACATTGTTGACGGCAAGGAAATTTCCTCAGCTGAACTTGCCCTTATCGATCCTCAGACAATTGAATCAATCGACGTACTTAAAGATAAGTCTGCTACTGCCATTTATGGTAAAAAGGGCAGCGAGGGTGTTATAGTGATCACGGGTAAAAAGAGAATTGAAGGACGTCCGCTTAATTCCGGTGATATCCTCGGGA
Organism: uncultured Bacteroidota bacterium; assembly: GCA_903844815.1. Classification (GTDB taxonomy): domain Bacteria; phylum Bacteroidota; class Bacteroidia; order Bacteroidales; family VadinHA17; genus LD21. The sequence goes on from CAIMVD010000366.1 coordinate 3,846, forward strand.
ATAATTACCCGCTTTATATAATCGATGGAAAAACAAGCACCAAAACTGCAGCAGATGCAATAGATCCGGGGAATATAAGTTCCGTTAACGTTATTAAGGGAGAGCCCGCAAGCGTGAAATATGGAGAGAAAGGCAAAGAAGGAGTTATTGAGATTATTACAATGAATTCAGTTTCACCTCTTATAATTATAGACGGCGTTGAAAGCAAGGTTGGAGTAAATGATATTAATCCAAATACTATTGAATCAGTGACTGTACTGAAAGATGAATCTGCAACTGCTGTCTATGGTGAAAAAGGGAAAAACGGAGTTATTCTTGTAAAGACAAAAAATGCTCCGATTGTTGTAAAGGGTTATGCAATTGATCAAAAGACAGTAAATGAACAAGCTGCAATGATTGCACCTGCTGATCAGCGGAAATCAAACCTGGAACCGATAGTTGTAACCGGATATGCTTTGGATCCAAATAAACCCGAAGAAGCCGCAGTTATTGAATCAATGCCTGAATTTCCGGGAGGAGAGAAGGCAATGGTAGCCTGGATAGTAAGCAATATTAAATATCCGGCAGAGGCATTCAAACGTAAGATCACCGGTAAGGTATTTGTCGATTTTATGGTAAGTAAAACAGGAAAGGTAAAAAACGTTGTTGTAAGCAAACCCGGAAATTCCCTTCTCGATGCCGAAGCAAAAAGGGTCATAGGCAGTATGCCCGACTGGAAACCGGGAATGCAGACAGGCAGGAAGGTAGAGGTTCAGATGATGGTACCGGTAGAGTTTAAGTTGAAATAGCAAACAATCAAAGAAGACTGGCACGGATTGCAAATCCGCGCCAGCTTTCCAACATAAAATTGTTGGCACGGATTGCAAATCCGCGCCAGCTTTCCAACATAAAATTGCTGGCACGGATTGCAAATCCGCGCCAGCTTTCCAACATAAAATTGTTGGCACGGATTGCAAATCCGCGCCAGCTTTCCAACATAAAATTGCTGGCACAGATTGGAAATCCGCGCCAGCTTTTCAATATTAAACTGCTAGCGCGGATTTGCAATCCGTGCTAATTTATTTTCATACTCCGGGCTCTCTTAATCCTCATCCTCAGTTGCTGTCTGCATGAAAAACGCTGCATGTACCGTTGGCGGACAGTTTGAATCGAGTCCCCTAACAGCCTTCCAGATCACTTCATTGAACTCGGCATCATTCACCCTGTCTTCCTTAGTAAAGTCGAACTTATCGCTCTTCTGCTGCCACAGGCTTGTTACCGTATTTTTCAGGTTAAGGTCAATCTGGCAGGCCCTGGCAGTAAACGGTTCATGACCGGGAGTGTTATTGAAACAGCGCCATAATGGTGTTGCAGATGCATCATACTGAGTCATGGGAGGCACACCAAGTATAAGCTCCATGGTCCGGAGAAGAGAGGTGGTTGTATAAACAGTGTGATCAACAAAACCCTTCTTAACATACCCGCCTGCAATAAAAGCCGGGCTTCTGTGTGCATCTACATGATCGGGACCATTCTGTGCATCGTCCTCAACAATTATGACTACGCTTTCATTCCATATCTTGCTGTGACTGAGGTAGTCGACAAACATTCCGACTGCCAGGTCGTTATCGGCGACGTGGGCAAATGGAGTAGGTCGGCCCAGGCCAAGGCCTTCGGTATGGTCATTGATAAAACGGACCGTGTTCATCTGGGGAAGGGCGTTAATTGCAAGAAGAGAGTCGAAGTCGCGTCTCCATTGTGAGAACCTCACTGTATCGCGTATTTTCGGATCCCAGATTGAGTAATACCTGCAATAGTGATCTTTTAAAACGGGAATATTTGGTCCTTGATCGCCAATAAATTCACCGTAAGTACGAAAAGTAACGTTGCTTCGCTGGCAGGCATCCCACAGGAAGCCGTTTTTGTTGTTTGCGATCTCACGTTCGCCTTCGCCATTGTAATCTCCTCCTCTTCCGCCGTAACTCGTTGGCCAGGTCTTTTCAAGGAAATCGGTTGCGTACCCGCCCATTGTCCAATGGTGACCATCGGCGCTTACCTCTCCGTTCACATAGAAGTTGTCGAGAAGGACAAATTCACGTGCAAGGGCATGCTGGTTAGGGGTGATTTTTTCACCGAAGAGAGTCAGTGAGGGATCTCCGTTGCCTTCAGGCATATCGCCAAGCACCTGGTCGTAGGTACGGTTTTCCTTAATAATGTAAAAAACATGTTTTATCGGTGAAGGATCGCCTACTTTCATAGGAACGGGATTGCCTTCAAGCCCTTCCGATATCATCTCCTTTTCCTTAATATATGGCGTGTTGTTGTATACTGCCTTTGAATAAGCCGACATCTGCGTTGCATCGGGCAGCGGAATTATGCTCATATTTCCCCTCATTAACCCGCCAATATACTGTACTTTAATTGATTGTGTGGTGCCGTCGGCATGATGCAGTACAGGTTCGTCCCTGGTATTAGGATTTGGCCCATAGGGATTTGCATGAGAGGTGAAACCTTTTCCGTTGCTGACAAGGATTTTATCTTTTACAACCCTCACGCAGGTAGGATACCAGCCTGTTGGTATGAATCCCTTGCTTTTTCCCGATCCGGGAACTGAAATATCGAACACAGCCAGGCAGTTATTATCTGCATTTGCAATATAAAGTGTCTTCTCATCGGGGCTCAGAGCAACGCTGTTTGTCGTTGAACCGGTAGGAGCATCAGGATAAAGTGAAGAACTGAGTGTTTCAATAACTTTATTCTGTTTTGTATCAATAACTGAAACATTGTTGTCGTTGGCATTAGCGACAAACAGGAATCTCCCTTTTCTGGTGAGGCACATGTCGTTGGGATTGTCGCCGACATCAATCGTTTTGAATATTGCCTGTTTCTGAGTATCGAAAAGAATCACTTTGTCGCATCCCCAGCATGAGATATAAAGGATCTTGCTATCAGGCGACAGAAGGCAGGTATAACCTTCACCGCCAAGAGGATATTGTCCGAGTAACTTTCCGGTCAGAGTATTCATTACATAAAGTGAGTTGTTCTCCTTTGTAACGGCATACAGTTTTTTACCCTGGTCATCAAGTGCTATCCCGGCAATTGAGATTCTTTCAGGCCAGGCTTTGCCTATGGTGATAGTGTCAACCGGAGAGAGCTTGTTATCCCTTATTGCATAACGGATAATTATGTTGTCGTTCCCGCCTGAAGCATAAAGGTATTTTCCGTCGGATGTAAAAGCCAGGCCCAGCCATGATTTTTTGATTACAATAGTATCGAGGACGGTCTCTTTTTCAACATCAATAAGCTGAATTGTCTGATCGCTCTGACCGTTATTTGTAACTGCTGCCAGTTTGCCGGAAGGCGATAGGGCAATATTCAGAGGCAGGTCTCCCAGGGGAAGGAATTTTCCTGCAGGAGTCAGTTTCCATCCGTTTGGCAGGGTAACACGACCCGATTCCATCTCTTTAAGCGACTGGGCCTTCATATTCAGTCCGAGACCCACCACGAAAACTATACCCAGTAAGAGTATTCTGTTTGCTAAATTGTTGGTTATCATCATTCCAGCTTTAAATTGTTTATACAGCAAAAGTAATTGTACCTGAAGATTAGTAAGTCCAAATTTAGTCAACACTTACGAAGAAAAGAAGGGTAATCAGATGAATTTATTATGGCAGGTCTTCAATACTTTAAGGGCATCTTTCCTGATCCTGACATTGACCTTCCCGGATATCCTGAGCGGTTCTCCGTCGATATGGAACCTGTTTTCGCAGGTTTCGATAACTAACTCCTTATCAGTTTTGATATGTCTTACGTATTTTGAATGGTTGATCCTTTTTGTAAACAGCCTCAGGATGAATATAGGGCCGAAGATCTTCGGGAAGGGCTTTATAAGTACCAGATCGATAAGGCCGTCATTTGGACGGGCATCCGGAGCAATAAAGGCATTGTTGCCGAATTGCCTTGTGTTGGCAAAGGTCAGTACAAACAGTTTCTCAGAAACAATTTCTTCACCGCCGCAAATTATCTTCACCTGGAAGGGGCGCAGGAGCAAAAAGGTTTTAAAAGTAAGCCACACATACGGCAGGAATCCCCTCAGTTTAAGGTCATTAAATGAATGGGCGACAAAACTATCGAGCCCTATGCCAGCAACATTGAGGCATAGGTGGTCATTGATCTCAATCACATCGATATCCATACTTTCGGCTTTGCTGATATCGGAAATGAGCGACCGGAGGTTTAGCCTGAAACCGAATTCCCTTGCAAAACCATTACCTGAGCCGAGAGGGAGAACACCAAGGATCTTTTCGGTATTTACCAGTTCGGTAGCTACAGAATGCACTGTTCCGTCGCCACCGGCAGCAATAAAAATATCAAAATTGTTAAAGTTTTCCTTAATAAGGGGAGGGGTATCAGTTTTTGACAGCGATTTGCACGAAGATATTTCTTCTTTTCTGCGTTCGATATCCCTTGAAACTATGAAAGTTATAGGAGGCACTCCTGAGGTAGGATTCAAAATTAAAAGTGCTCTGCTACTTTTATTGGTAAGGGTGGAATTCATGCGCAAATGTACGAGAAGATTTCTTCAATCAATACTAAAACGGAGTTAAGATACTCATTCGCTCTCGATTTTTAAAATTAAGCCTTTTTAAAAACCTTTGTTTACCTTTGAGTCATATTTTGAGTCCAAAGTTATTAAAATTCAATGCCTTCTTTACCACCAGGGAAGGTAAGGTTTACATAAAGGGCACAAAGCGGACATTTCGGAGTATCGACTTCATAACTACAACATTAAATTGATTTTTAAAATTAAGTGCATGGAAAACGCAGGTTCAAAATTCTATCATTTTAGTGCATCCGGACTATTTTATGGTGTCGGAACACTCCAGGAAGCAATTGATGTAACAGCTGAAGGCGGATTTGTATGGTTTAATTTTTATAAGCCGGAGAGGGAAGAGCTCAATATGCTCGTCAATGCAGTTGGTATTCACCCGCTGGCTATAGAAGATTGTTTTGATGATAAACAGGTGCCTAAGATCGAATACTTCTCAGGCAATACCTTTATCATTTTTAATGCCTTCACCTATACAGGCAAGAAGCTGGTGATTGATGAGATAAACCTGTTTATAGGAAAGAATTTTCTCATAACAGTCAGCGGGAATAATTCAGAGTTGCGCAAACCTTTGCTCGATATAGCCGGAATAGTCGAAAACGACCCGGGAAATGCAAAGGAAGGCCCCGCTTCTCTGATGCATATAGTTCTCGACTATATTGTAGATCAGAAATATAAGGCCTTTGATGAGATGGAGGATGAACTTGATGCAGCAGAAGAATCCCTGATCTCTGATGTTGAAGCGTTCAACCCTGCCCAGCTGATCAGACTTAGAAAAGATTTGCTTACACTGCGTAAAAGCCTCTTTCACGAAAGGGAGATCCTTGTAAAGATCTGCAGAAATGATTGTCCGTATGTTACTGAAAAAGTGATGGCGCATTATCGTGACATCTATGATCACCTGGCTAGGTTCTTTGAGCTTTCGGAGACCTACCGCGAGATCGAAACGAGCCTCATGGAGCTGTATACTTCGCTGCTCAACAATCTCATGACAAAGATGTCGAACGAAACAAACTTTTCAGTCCGGAGGCTGACACTCATTGCAACAATATTTATGCCTCTGACCCTTCTCGCAAGTATAGGAGGGATGTCGGAATGGTCGATGATGACAGGGCCGGATAACTGGAAGGCTTCCTATCCGCTATTCCTGCTGGGAATGGTTGTAATCGCTGTAATAAATTATTTGCTTATAAAACGTCTTGAAAGGAAGCATAATTATACGATGAAAGACTGATGATTCTGCTATTCCATATACTCCATGGGGAAGGACTATTGGAAGGGCAGCAACTCAGTTCTTATTCTTTTTAAATCTTTCAGTAATTGCTGCCGATTCCTCCTTGTTGATCTTGGAAGTCTTTTTCAGGATCCCGATGAATGCGGCAACCTCTTCTTCACTTGCAGGGCATCCCATATTCTGCAATGCCTTTTCGGGAGCAGCTCCGGCAACCTTCATCCTTGAATCGGCAAGGAGTTTCCCTTTTTTATCGAAGATCAGGAAGAATGGAATTCCGCTGGTTTCTCCGGCATACTTATGGAAGAATTCTGTTGCACCTTCATTTTCAAGGCTCTTCTTTGCCGGTTGTTCAAGGACATCGAGACGGGCAATGACGAAGCTTTTATCAAAGAAATCCTTGCATGAAGGGTCATTGATTGAAGCCTCAAATTTCTTGCACCAACCACACCATGACGCATGGAATACAACAAGTACATTTTTCTTTTCGGCAGCGGCCTGCTTATATGCTTCGTCCATAATTGCCGAAGCCGGCTTTGGTGTCTCCTGTGAGAAGGCAACAAAAGATATCAGAAGAAGTGTTGAAAGGAGAAATAGTCTGGTCTTCATAATGGTACGGTATTTATTGAGTTATTGAACTTCTGTTTTGCTCAGTTCGAACATCGGGAAATGTTTCTGACCGAATGAATGTATGGCATAGGAAAAGAAAATACCTGACAGGATATCAATGCTGTAATGGCCATGTGCAAAAAACAGGGCAACTATCACTATGATGAGGCAAATGCCGATGAGCCACCTGTAGGTCGTGTTTCTCACCAGAAGCAGCATCATGAAAACATTACCTGCGTGTCCTGAAGGGTAGACGCCGATTTCATAGTTTGCAAAGCCGTGAAACAGGGGATAGGAACCGTTGAACATGGGAGGATTTCCGAAAGGAGTAAGTACTATGAAAATTCCCCTTACAATATAGAAAGTTCCGATCATTAGCAGGAAAAAAGGAAACCTGTTGAAATTCTTCTTGTGAAAGAAATAAACAATCAGAAGGGCGATCGGGACAAGGCAAAAAATATCATAAATGATGGAGATGTCGTAGAAGGGGATATTGTCGAGAACGAGGTCCGATAGCATGGGAAGTGTTTTTCCTTCGCTAAGGTAATTATGCAGATAGGTCTGGGACGCGAAATTCATCGATATTCCTGCACCCATTGCAAGGAGTCCGTAATAGAAGTATCTGCTCCCAAGCACATTGAAGAATTGGCCGGAGAAGAAGGATGAGAGCACAGTGCTGAAGTTTATCTCTTTGATTTTCAAATTCATTTAGAACCGTTTAGTTAGAAAAGAAAGGGAGTACGGTGTCGTTTGCGACAAAAATTATGCCGCATAAAGTTAAAACGTTTGTTGAATAAAGCAACCACGAAATATTAAGGTATCAGGCTGACATGCCTTTGTAAAGCTCAAGGATCTCATCCCTGTATTCCTCAGGAGCTTCAATGTGACCCCAGGATGTTTTGGTCTGCCATAGTCCGTCGTATGCTGAATCGTGGTATGACCGGATAATGTGGGGTATTCCGTTTTCGTCCAAAAGGCCGCCAAGAAGCGTTGCTTCGAATTCGTTGCTGAAAACCAGTATCTTAACGTTCATATTATTTCACTTTGAGATTAACTGCAGCACAGTTGTTCAGCAGGACATCCATCAGGAATCCTGAACATTCTCCGCGCAGTGTTATACTATCGCCTGCCCTGAATTTTGATGGATCGGCTACAGCAGGGAAGGTGCAGATCACGGAAGAAAGATCGCTTTCTGTCCTGAGCGAGATTGTAAGTATATTATCTTTTGCAGTATTTATCGAACCAATGATTCCATCCACTTCAAGTATCTTGTTTACATATTTTGCCGATGCACTGGTTTCATTGTCCTCAAATTCCTTCAGGAGAGCAGTCGCAGTGATCACAAAATCGGGATGGGCCTTCGACATGTCGGTGTGCTTCAGGTTATAAAAGTACAAGGCAGCCAGAATTGCCGACACTACAATGAAAAACACAAAAAACAAGACTACTTTAACGTAAGTTTTCATACTGCTAAGATAATAAAAATCAAAAATATTCGCTCTAGAGAGGCAAATACTTCATAGTAACCGTAACCTCGAGGTTTTTGGCAATTTTTTCTCTAACTACCCCCGGGATTTCTATTTTAAAATCCTCAGGGACTATCGGGAATTTTGAATTCGCGGTGATGCTCCCCGTCGCCACTTCAACAGTTCCTTTTGCGCTGACCTTTTTTGTAACGTCGCGTATTGTGAGATCACCTTCAACAGTAACATCATATGTTCCGTTTTTGGAAAGGTTAAGTGATGAAAGATTTGTGATCTTCCCCTTGAAGCTTGCCTTCGGGAACTTCTCCGATTCCATGTAGTTCTCATTGAAATGTTCTTCCATCAGGGCTTTTTCAAAATGGAACGACTTGACAAGAGCCTGCAATACCATATCGCCGGTTGAAACATCGAGTACACCGGCAACCTGGTTGTTGTCGCCTTTGATGTCTTCCATCGATGTATGTGAGAAGAAACCTATGTAACCGCTTTTTGTCATGTACTTCTGAGCATTCGCTGCAAAAGCAAGATTCACAAGAAGAAAAAATACAAATATCCGTTTCATAATGATTTCGTTATTTAAGTAAATATGTAATTATCAAATATATATTACCTGACATAAAGTTGTTTTACCTTTCTCTGTGTCTCTCTGTGCCTTCTCTGTGCCTCTCTGTGTAACCAAAAAGAACTTACACAGAGGGCCACGGAGGATCACAGAGTTACACAGAGGGGGTTTAATAAATACTATTTCTCTCGTTCTCTCTGCTATTAATGTATTTCATTTCTAATAAACAAACAGATACTACTTCTGGTTTTCCCGTACCTGAGGTTTCTGAAGGGTAAACACCCTCGAGAGGTTGAATCCAAAATGGATATCTCCCTTCTTCCAGCTTCCGGCAGTCTCTCCTATGAATCCTTTTTCAATCATAGCCAGCGAGTTGGTGAATAAAAGCTGGAAAACATGACCACCGGTTTCTATATCGATTCCAAGCGACAACGGATTATAGATCTGAGAGCTCATGTAGGTCTTCGGATTGACCATGTAATAGTATTCTGCATTAAGGCTTATTCTCTTTGAAACCTTCACTCTTCCTCCAGCCCCGATAGAGTAAATGTCATTTGGATCCATCTCAGTGGAAACCAGATTCCTGTGGATGTACGATGGTGTCAGCTGAAATGAAAGTCCGGGGCTGAATTTCCTTGCTATAAGTACCTGGGCCGTATAGGCAAGCCTCGAAGAAAAGTAGTTTGTCCTGGTTTCATCGGGCCAGTGCTGCGATACGAGTGCTGCAGATGTGAAGATTGAAAGCGATACCGGCATCACTCTGGCACCTGTTGACTGCCGGAGGACGCTGAATTTTGTGAAACCGTCAAAGGTCTTCTGGTAAGATCCTCTTCCTATTCCCGCCATCAGCCATTTCGTAATTCCGTATTCGAGGCCGAGGTGTATGTTTGACTGATCGAGGCCCCAGAAGTTGTAAGCGCCGGAATTGATTGTCCCGAACCTGTGTGAGATCCTTACATCGAGTTGTCCCGGGGCCATCCTCTCTATTGAATGCCCGTTCACTATCCTTGTCGACTTGAAAGTGGCCGTGGAGTAATTGATCTCTGGGGCACTGTTAGCATTAAGCAGGTTCATAAGGTCATCCTGTGCAGGCAGAACAACGGGTATAAGCAAAACTATAAAAGCAAAAGCCAGACGTCTCATAATATGTGTGTGTGTTTTTTCAGTTATTGGGAATTCCATCTTTTAACCAGATCCCGATCTGAGATAAACTGCAGGAGGTCAAAGATCCTGAAGGTGGCATCTTAGGAACTCCGGTACCGTTAATGGCTTTTAAAAGCATTCCGTTTGACGCAACCTGCTGTACCCCGGCATATGACGTGAGGGTAATTCCTCCGGATGGAACAGAGCCGCTGTGGCAGCTTGTGCAGGAATTCTTCATAATGGAAGATATAGTTGCAGAATATGTGATATTTGTAGTATCACATTCAGTTGTGAGAGAAGGGTAAAGCGCCTCTTCGCTGTCGTAATAGCACGATGCAAGGAACATTGAAACGACGGCAAAAGTTATAAAGGAGATTGTTAATCGTTTTATTTTCATAGAAGTTATTTTACTTGTAATAGATTGGCAAATTCCTGAATCAGGTTCACTTAATCTGGGGGCAGTTTCGTGCACCCTGTTCTATCCAGAGTCGTATTGTCGACCTGTTATCGATCGACAGCGGCTGATCGGGAGGCATCCTCTGTATTC
>CAIMVD010000367.1 GCA_903844815.1 uncultured Bacteroidota bacterium
GCTGCAACAATCTCCGGAGGTTCACTTTCGGGTATTCTTACCGGCGACGTTGTAACCCTTGCAACTGCAACCAGCGGCACCTTTGCTTCGGCCGGCGTCGGAACAGGTATTGCCGTTACTTCGGCAATGACGCTTTCGGGTACTGCTGCAGGCAACTACTCGATCACCCAGCCGGCGCTTTCGGCCAATATCACCGCAAAAAATCTTACGATAACTGCCGGTAACCTGACCGTCACCTACGGAACCCCTGTTGCAACGGTGACAGGTTCAGGATCTTATTCGGCAACAGGTTTCGTAAACGATGAAAACTCCTCGGTGATAAGCGGTACAGTTTCTTATTCAACATCCTATACTGCAACTATGAACACAGGAACAAATGGTTTAACTATTACACCGGTTGTTTCGGGTTTATCGGCAACAAACTATAACTTTCTGGCAGTAAATGGAAGTATTGTGGTCACAAAAGCTGATCAGACCATTAGCTGGAACAATCCTGCTGGCATAGTTTACGGAACAGCGCTTGTCTCAGCTCAATTGAATGCAATTGTGGCTGGGGTCACAGGAGGAACCACACCAGGTGCCCTGACATACACCCCGGCAGCTGGAGCAGTTCTTAGTGCTGGACTTTCGCAGAGCCTTACAGTTGAGGCAGCAGAAACTTCAAATTATAATGCCGCAAGCAAAACAGTCGCAATAAATGTCACGAAGTCAACGATAACAGCTACTGCTGATTACGGGACAAAGGTATATGGATCTGTTGACCCTGCACTTAATTACACGATATCGGGAACCCTGGCTACAGGTGATTCATTCAGCGGAAATCCTGAAAGGTCTGGAGGTGAAGATGCAGGTAACTATGCAATTACGCATGGAACACTTTCACTTAGCAGCAATTACACGCTCGTCTTCAACAATGGGAATTTTGATATAACAAAACTGCCTATATCGATAGTTGCTGATGACCTGAGCAAGGATGAAGGTCAATCTGATCCGGCTCTGACATTCAGCTCTTTACCTGCCGCTGGGACAATACTGGCCAATGGGCTGTCAGTCTCCTTTACAGGCGCACTCTCAAGAATTGCCGGAGAAACTGCAGAAAAATACCCGATAACAATAGGTACACTGGCCAACAGCAACTACGTAATCACCTTTACGGGAGCAACATTTACAATAAGTGTGGCAACCGTTGTTGAAACAGCTACAGGCAGTGATGTTAAAATTACACCTTATCCGAACCCGTTTACCGATCACCTCTACTTCATCCTGGAGCTGCCGTCTGATGCAAGAGTAAGGCTCGAAATATTCAATTCATCAGGTGTAAGGGTGTCCACTATTGTTGATGCAAGGATCAACGCATCAGACAGTATTCTTCTTGAATATATACCTGAAAATGCAAGCACAGGGATGCTGTTCTACAGGCTTACTGTCAACGGAAAACTCATTCAGACCGGGAAACTAATTCACAAGTAGTAAATGGTTCCCGCAATAAAAACAACAGACCGGAGCTGCCGAAAGGCGGCCCCGGTTTTAATTTGACCATATATTTTACAACAACAACATCCGGAAGATATTTTTATTGGTTTTGGATGGCACTCATTTTATTTCTTAATTTTTATAACAATGACGAATCAGGAATCATCAAAGGCTGATAATTATTCAACCAGCTTGAAAGGAATAACCGCTGCAACAGGTGATTTCTCAGTATCAGGCAGTCTCACAATAAGCGGAATATTTACCGGCAAACTGAAGGTGGAAGGAAGGCTTATAATTCGTCCCGGCTCCAGAGTGGTTGGTGAAATTTTCGCAAATGACCTGGACTTATACGGACACCTGAAAGGAAATATCAAGGTAATTAACCAGGCGGGATTTGCAGCCGGATCTCATTTTTCAGGATACATTCAAGCCGATGAGGCCGTTATTCAGAATGGATGCACAATATCGGGGAATCAGGATTTTGGCTCGTTCAGGTTAACTGAATCCCGCGAAATAAAAGAGATGCCTGACCCTAAAAAGATTAATATTCTGATCCATGAAACAATGGATCAGACTTCCTTTTGGTCTTCACCTGAAGAATATCCTCATCGTTGATACACTGAGACCCCTTCCCTGCCTTGCCATCCATAGCCTTGGCGTACGATGGTGCCCTGTGCCCTGTGCCCCCTGCCTCCGCCCTGTAAGACATTTCGTACAAAACTTTAAACCATTTCGTACAAAACTTTAAACCATTTCTTACAAGCCACCTTGTTTTATTAGAACATCTTTATTTTTATTTAAATAACAGATAAAGGTGTTGTTGGCTGACGATTCAGAATTGACTCCTGAGACATTACAGGAACTGCAGGGTGTGTATAAGCAGGTGAAGATTATTTCTTCTCAAAAGCTGATGACTTTGAGAAAATTGATGTGGTAGTGGAAAGTATGCTTAGCAATGATTTTGAAATCAATCACGGGAGGCTTGCGTCATAACTTTAACCATCTATTTAACCTTTATTGACCGTAAAAACAATCGACGCCTGATGTTTGAGACCCTGACAAACGATAACCCAACACCAAAGAAATATTACCCATGAAAAACAAGTTGCTATTCACTTTCCTTATTTTGCTGATTTTTTGTGACTGCCAATTACTTAATGGACAGGTAAACGTCAGTGGTTCGAACACCAAAGACGGCACTTACACCTCGTTAACAAAGGCCAACGGGGCATTTGCTGCGCTTAACAGCATAACCCAGGCATCGAAAACGATTATCATTACCATTACAGCGGATGTTACCGATGAGGATGGCGCCAATGCTTTAACCGGAGCTGCCGGAATGTGGACCAGCCTTACCATTAACCCATCAGGCGGTGAGGCAAGAACAATATCCGGCTCGGTGGCAAAACCGCTTATTGACCTCAATGGAGCGGATAATGTAACCATCAATGGGTTGAATAGCGGCAGTAATTCGCTGACGATTTCAAACCTCAGCACATCTGCC
>CAIMVD010000368.1 GCA_903844815.1 uncultured Bacteroidota bacterium
AGATATTCAAATATTTTTATTTTCTTATGAGAGAGGGAATGACCGCTAACTAGCTCGTCGGGTTAGCAAAAGCAGTTTTGAATTCCCGTTGAGTTTGTTCTATGGTCAATTCTCGAATTTCAATGTTGTCTTGATATCTGGGTCCAATAATGCTTGAAGAGCGAAAGTGAGAGCAGGGTAACTCATATCGAAGTGCAAAATACCCGGAACGGACAGAAGCTTCAACTGGTTTGAGGACACCTTGAATTATTAAATTTGTCCGGATTATTTGATTATTTACCTCATAATCATTAATTGAATATTTCCATTAGTTTCTCTTCAACTTTTTCTCCTCTTAAGTTTATAGCAATGATTCTACCACTTGGGTCAATTAAAAAATTTGATGGAAGATATTTAACATTATACTTATGGCCAACAATTCCGTTACCCAGCAATGATGCCCATATTATTGAATCCTGTTTTGATGCAGATACCCAGTTATCTTTATTTCTGTCGACAGATACGCTTAGTATTTCAAAATCTTTACTTTTATACTTTTTATAGATTTTTATGAGATTTCTATTTTCTATTCTGCAGGACGCACATCCTGCTTCCCAGAAATCCAGTAATACATACTTCCCTTTATAGTCTTTCAAACCTACTTGATTGCCATTTAAATCAGGGAGCTGAAAATATTCTGCCATATCCCCGATTTTAACTTCTTTACTTTGTTCCAAAAATGCGGAAACAGATTTTGCGTATCGCGATTCTTTTATCTCTGGTGAAAGATTTTTGTAGAGTAATTCAATCTCAGACTTTGGGAGGCCTGGTATATAACCCGCCAATGCGAATGCGCTCAAAAGGTTATCAGGATTTTCCATGACATATTTAGCCCCCAGAACAATTCTTTCGTGAATAATATTATCCAATTGTTTTTCAAGTGATCTTGCTTTCTCCAGATCATTAACTTCATAAGCTTTTCTGTTTTCTTCATTTATGCTATCGAAAAGCAAACTCAATGGTCTGCTAATTGAATACAAGTTATTGGTTTGGTTTTGTACTTTACCTGCTTTTATTGTGGCATCCCTGATTTTAGCCTTGGTGCCATTAATAGTAATATTAGCATTCTCAAGCCAAATAAATAAGTAGTCATAATCCCTGCCAATAAACAACCCATGTGGTGTTGGATCAGTCTTTAAAAGGTATAAATTAAATTGGTTGTTTATAATAAAGGTAGTGTCAACAACTTTTTGAGTATCAAGGTTCTTTAATATAACTCTTGTACTGTCCTGGTAGCCTTCAATTATTCCGGAAATTTTTATTTTCCCACTATCTGTATTGCAGGCGCTCATTGCCAGGAGTATGATAAATGAATTAAAAACAATACGTCTCATATTCAATTCAGGTTTGTATTCTTAATCTCAATAATAAGCATTCCGGTCAGTCCTTTTTTGATTTTATGCAATAAGTACTGCCCAAGGCCTGGCAGTCTCACATTCATTGATTCAAAAGTAGTGTAAATATTAACTGAAATTGGGGTTATTACAATTTCACTAATATGAACGATTTTGTTTTATAAAAGATTAATAAATAATAATTTACGAATCACAATTAAATAGGATTATATTGGAAGTCAGGATAAATCAGAAGATAAGAAGTCAAAAATCATTTTTTCTTTTAATAGATTTCGCTGAGTTTATCCTGATTTGAATTAGTCCCACACGCCAACATTTAACTATAACGGCTAGGTGGTATGGTGAGTTGCCATCTGTGTCGGGGTTGGAATGTGTTTTTGCACAGTCCCTGATAGTGGGCAGAATTTCCGTGTCACGATAAAGTTGTCCAGTAATCAATCCAACTGCTGCAGGCATTGATGTGTCTGATACTGAAATGATGGTAGCGTATCCAATTAGTCCGGACCAATTGGAAATACGCGTATTCGGGTGTTTTACAAGAGATTTGCATTCAATAGCCAATTGTCTGAAAGAACATGGTACTACCACAGTAGCTATGGAGAGTACCGGAGTTTATTGGATTCCGCTGTTTCTTTTGTTACAGGAATATGGTTTTGAAGTATATCTCGTAAATGCGAAACATGTAAAAAATGTTACTGGAAGAAAAGACGATGAGAGCGATGCTGAATGGATACAAAAGTTACACAGCTGTGGATTGCTCAATGCAAGTTTTCAACCGGACAATATGGAACGCACATTAAGGAGTATGGTTCGTCATCGTAAAAATTTGGTTCGAACATCATCAACCTACCTCAATCGGATCCAAAAGGCATTGGAGTTAATGAATATAAAGGTACACACAATCATTAGCGATATCGATGGTAAAACAGGATTACTCATTTTAGAGGCTATACTAGCCGGGGAACGAAACCCTGAGGTACTGGCAGATTTAAGAGACAAACGCATAAAGGCAAGTAGGGAAGATATCATAAAATCGTTGGAAGGACATTGGACTACCGAACATTTGTTTGAACTCAGGCAATGTTACCAATTATATCGTACACACAGACAAATGATAGATGAATGTGACAAGGAAATTGAAAAACAGTTAATCGTTCAGATTACTTCTAAAAATGAGGGTGTCATTCCTGATATTCCGAAAGTAAAAAGAAAAGTATGCGGTAAACATAAAGTTAAATTTAACCTTACCGCAGACCTTAAAGAAATATTGAAGGTTGATGTTACTGAAGTTTTTGGAATAAATGAATTAAGTGCTTTAACCATATTGTCTGAAGTTGGATGTGATATGACCAAATGGAAAACAGAACATCATTTTACCTCATGGTTGGGCTTGGCGCCAAATACGAAAATATCTGGAGGTAAGGTAATGAGTAGCAGAATCATGAAAAAGAAACACCATGCAGGGCAGGCCTTCCGGATGGCGGCCAATGGTTTATACAATAGTAAAAGTCCTTTGGGTGATTATTTCAGAAGATTAAGGGCAAAAGCTGGTGCACCAAAAGCAGTTGTTGCAACAGCAAGAAAACTTGCAATCATTTATTATAAGATGGTTGCCAACAAGGAAGCTTTCAACCCCAAAGCTTTGGAGGATTATCGGAAAAAATATAATGAGAAGAAAATCAATCAACTAAAAAGAAAAATTGCTCAACTAGAGGCTGCTTGAAAAAAGAAGTTATATAAGAGAGATGGTGGAGTCCGGGTGTGCAAAGAAGCATGTGTTTTACGAAGGGAAAGTTAAATTACAGTCGCGATAGTTAACAATTGATTGATGCTTCAAAATTTTAGGTTGTATGTAACAGATGGAAGAATTGGGAAAAGTGAATATTGTTTCAGTACTATCTGACCTTTTTTACCATGGAGATCATCGTTTCCGAAATATACAAAGAAGACATTCCTGTGATTGTAAGCATTATAGATGCTGATATTCCACGTCCTGTAGAATGATTTTTTTTGCCTGTGAAAGTTTATACCAAGATCGAGCCGGTGATAGGCCGGAAGTCTGTAGTTATTCCGTTTTTCAAAATACTGGATATACCACTGTTCTCCTTTGGGAAGATATGTATCATAAACATCCGTAATCAGGGTGAATAAGTTGCCGGAGCTAAAATCCCATGTGGCACTGGCATCAATTTTTTCATTGAATTTGTGATTAATAACAATATTGGCATCAAAACGACGATCATATTTGTATGGAAACCATCTGCCAGAGTTAATGTCATTGAATTTTCGCTCTGTTTTCGCAAGTGAATATGTGATCCATCCATTGGTCTTGCCGGAGTTTTTCTTTATCATAAGCTCAAGACCATAAGCCTTTCCAATACCGTTCTTTTCAATCTTGCTTTCCCAATTGCCCGGATCCATAAAGCTACTACCCTCGCTGTATTCAATCAGACCTTTCATCGATTTAAAATAAGTCTCAATACTTATTTCAATGTTCATACTAAGATTGAAAAAAGTGCCTATCGTGTACTGATTAGATAATTGCGGTTCAACTTTAGCCGTAGCTGGAACCCATAGATCTGTCGGGAAAGTGATTCTTGAGCTTGTAAGCAGATGCATATATTGCTTCATTCTTGAATATGAGAACTTTAATGCATGGAAGTCTGCTAATTTAAATCGACCTGAAAGGCGAGGCTCGAAAGATCTGTAAGTTCGACCATCTACCAGAAAGCCGGTAGTCCTAAGACCCGCATTAACCCTTAATCGATTCGTAATCTGGATGTCGTCTTCAAAATAAATGAAAGGTTCGGCAGCGGATTGTTTTACTTTATCGGTTTCTGTTGAACTATCATCTGAGCCTAGTAAAGATATACGGGCATAAGGAGTAAAAATATGCAAAATCATGCCTGCTCCATATTTCATGATATGTCCCTGCATCGGTTGAAGATCGAAATCAGTCCTGAAAGCTATATCACATACTCCAGATTTATAGTTTGATAGGTATTTATAGTCCGTGGTTTTCCCTGTGATAAGAATGATATTTGTATTGTCAATCTGTTTTTTGTCGAAATATTTATAATTACTGAGAGTCAGGCTTGTATTGCTGAATATCTTTCGATTGAAAACATAGTTCCATCTTAATGAAGAGGTAATATTTCCCCATCCGTAATACTGATCTTGTCCGAAGATATACTTTACTCCATCGCTAACAAATTCACTTTTCGTTTTAATACTCGAAATATGGTCTCTCCCTGTGTATATGCTGAGGAATATTCTACTGCGATCAGAAAAAAGATGGCTAAGCTTTGCCGTGAAGTCATAGAAATAATAATATGGCAATTCCTTCTTTTCAAATATTGTTCGTGTTATAAGGTCTGCCCAGCTTCTTCTTGCAGAAAACAGGTAAGATGTCCGATCATTTTTTAGTGGTCCTTCAAGAGTGATTTTTGATGATAACAAACCTATTGAGCCATTCAAGTGAAACGCCTTGTTATTTCCGTCTTTCATTCTAATATCGACAACAGATGCAAGTCTCCCTCCATATCGCGAAGGAAAGCCGCCTGTGTAAAGTGTTACATTATTTATAGCATCAGGATTAAAAACTGAAACAAATCCATACAGATGATCTGGATTATAGACAGGAACGCCATCAAGCAAAATCAAGTTCTGATCGGGACTGCCGCCCCGGATATATAGGCCTCCTGTTCCTTCGGTTCCAGCTTGAACACCCGGAAGAGTCTGTAGCGATTTAAGAACATCGGTTTCTCCCATTAATGCCGGAATTTTTTTCATGGTATTGACAGGTAATACGGAGACACTCATAAAAGGATTTTCAATAATGTTTGTTCTATCCTCTATCAAGACATCATTTAAAGAGTATGTTTGTTGATCAAGCAGTACTCTAAGGATTGTATCTGACCTAACAAATAAGTTTACTCTATAAGTTTTATATCCGATAAAGCTGAAGACCAAGTCAGATTTACCCTTATAGCATTTCAAAGAAAAATATCCGTATGAATTGCTAGTAGATCCATTATTAGATAAAGAGTCATAAATAGTCGCACCGATTAAACGTTCTCCTGTGCTTTTATCCTCAATATATCCTGCGACTGAATGGATTTGTCCTAACATCTCTGTGGGCAGGATAATCACCAATATTATGAATACAGGATACTTCATCTGTCTCATGATCTATTTTAAGGAAGGGTTATAATAGATACGGACTACTACACTAGAATCAACGCTTACTGATTTTCCTGAGAAAATACCAGCTCCATTATTAATGTTATTGTAAACTCCGACCGGTTCTGAAAACATGTCATTTTTTTTATATACCTGCGTATACCAAGATCTTGCATATTTGTAAAATTCATCATTGATCGAATATAGCCTGATATTCAGCTTTCTCATTGTGAATTTTTCGCCGGGGTTTTGGGGGTAGGCATTGTCATTCAGCAACATGTATGGTATCAATATTCTTAAGGAATACACTTTGTTTTTGAAGGAATCATCAGTGATAAACACCTCTGACATCCAGGAATCCTTTTCATCCTTTTCTAATGGAATGGTACCCGGAGAGCCTGGACTTATTCGGAAATACACCACATCAGGATCCTCGCAGAAGAAAGGGATGAAGTATCTTACTGTATTGGTTTTGGAAATCAGAACATTATTTTCATAATACGTCATTTTATATCGACCTATCCTGTCGACCGATAGCATGTAGCTGTTTTTACCTTCCGGATCCTGGAAATTAATAAGGCATTCCAGAGATTTTAATTGTGAATTACTGTAGTTAATCACGACAGAGCTAGTATCCACTGAAATGATAGGCACGGGAAATGGTATATATGTATTTGCGCTAATATCAGTAAAACCCGGAGCAGACACATTTACAGAATAGGAATGACCAGATTCGGCCATTATTCTATCAGTTAGATAATAATTGAAATACTGAAATTTCTTTTTTAAAGGATAAATTCCTGGATCGGCTTCCCTGTATTTCAGTTCTCCGATAAGTTTTTGATCCTCATAAAGAGCAATGCTAGCATTTTTAATAAAAAGGGTAGAATCTGATTGAGGTGGATAAGACTGGCTGCTTTTTACTTCCATTAGTATTGAATCTCCGGAAGTGAGGATACAATTAAGCGTGATCATCGCCTTACGCTCTGGATATTTTACTTCTAATATCTGTTCACAGGCGCTTGATTCGATCAAGATGAAAATCACTGAAATAATTTGATGATATTTTCTCATAAAGTTGGTGAAAATTCTTAGTCAGAAAGACCTGTATTCTATTTGACAAAAATAATCATAAAATTAAACATAAGGAAAAAACCAGTAAGTGTTTTACCAGCCTTTTCCACAAGGATAAAAAACTTATTTTTTGATTAAATGGACTGTTCCAGAATAATTTCCTCTTTTTACTAACAGCAGATAAGATCCCTTTTGATATTTCGTCAAATCGATTGTAATTCTGTTGGATTGAGTATTTAAATCAAACATCTTCATTCCATTGCTACCCGTGATAGATATGTTGTAATCCAGTTTAAGTACTGAGACATCTGTATCTCCATTATCACTTATTTCCAAAGTTGCCAGATCGGAAACAGGGTTAGGGTATACTTTCAAACTTAAGCCTTCCTCAAGAGACATCATGTTACCACAATCAGCATAGACATATCTTTCCATAAATCTGTTTTCATTTCCGTCCGAGACATAGACTTCAATGTGGAAGTCGGTATACACTTCAGGAAACCAATACCAACAAGTCTGACTTGTGGATACAAGAGAACCATCCACATACCATTCAAAGGTGTAATTACCGCTTCCACCAGTAACATTTACTGATAAGGAGGCGTAATTGTTGCATGCCGGAGGATCAGGATTTATATAAATAGAGGAAACATCAAAACAGGGATCAGAAGAAGCCTGACCCACACCAACTGCAGCCCATGCATCCATTACTGCCCCGTAAACATAATAACATTCATTACCATATACAAGTGCTGCATTGAGAAATGCCTCACGTGCTTGTGCGAAGTTGGCGTCATTTTCAAGATACCAGTATAAGGCGTTATATGCGATAAGTGAAGAATAATATGTACCAATATTATTGGATAATAGGTAGAACATTCTGTTAGGAACTCCACAATTTGTATGAGTATAAGTAGGTACGTTTGTTCCGGTATACCATAAAGGATCAGTAATAGATGCAGGATCACCATAATCATTTGGTGAACTCATTGACCTCAAAGTATTACAGTCAGAACCAACCAGCCAATTATTTGATCCCAATACATACTTTTCTATACATTCACCAAAAAAATCAGCGTAGGATTCAACTAGAGCACCTGATTGAGTTGCCGTATAGTCGAGAGAATTAATGTAATAATTAATTCCATGAGCATATTCATGGCCAACTATATCAACAGCAGTATATGATGAGCTTCCATGATAACCAAAGTAAAGATAATCATGATCCAAGCTGGGGTAAGGTGCAAAACCTGCATCGTCTACATTGACTTCACATGTTAAATTTAAGTTCCGGTTTGCATTATTAAAACCATGTCTGCCGAATGTGGTATGATAGTATTCATAGGCTTTTTCAGTTGCCCATAGTGCAGAAACTGCTGATCTTTCGCTCGCCCAATCCCAATAATTATCCCAATCATTTAAATAATCATATTGATTCCAATTATAATCATCAGGATACGTGTTGGCTTTTGCAGTAATTATACCTCTTGTACGATCCTGTAATCTCCAATGACCACTAATGTAATAAGTTGTAAATGTTTTTTCTCCATTGTAATGAGTAATCCCTGTACTTGTTGCCTTATACTCAAGAGGCAGTTCTTTGATAAATTCACTGTTTTGTGCATTTATGTATATTATTGAGTGCTTGGGTTCAGGCTCTATTGCAAGTATATCAAAAGAATAGGCAAGGACGAATTTATCTTCTTGGAGTCTGACAATTATTTGCTTCGGTTTTGGTTGCCAAGTGGCGGACTGGTCTCCTTTATTATCTTTTATTATCCTTTCCCATTTCTCATCTTCCCAAGCATACTTATCTGCCTTAATATGAATTAAAGCACTCTCTAACGCAATATCTTGTTCAACAATATTATGAACATCAATTTCAATTGGTATAATTTTATTACCAGCTGCTAATTCAAGGTTATCTCCCCTATATCTTAACGTAAAACCTGCACCTTCAACGGCTATACCTTTGTAAAAACGTTTGTATTTGTAATATTTGAATACAGAATCTACTCCCTGATCAACCAACCTCATCTCATCATTTTTTGAAAGATTGAATTCTTTTGAATAATCAGAGAAAAAAGTTAAGGGATCGGCTTTAAAATTAGCTTTGAAGTATACCCAACCATTTTCGCTAACTTTCATGGCGATTTTTTGTAGACCATCGTTAATCTGTGATTGTTGCACATTTAGAGTACTGCTGATGAATAAAATCATCAGTGTAACCAGACATAATAAAAATAAATGTTTTTTCATGGTTTAAAGATTAAATTTTGAAAAACTAGAATTTATTTAGCATTAACATCTATAAGCTATTCGAAATTCATTCTTCAGCATTCACATTGATCACAGGTATTTAAAACGTTTTAAAATGAAATAGCATACCTGTAATCATTCCACTTATTTGAACGATATAATCCAAAGTAGAAAAAACTTTTTCAGTCATAATTAATAGCAAAGTCCTGAAAATGATTCTTAGAATTTCTTGATTATTTTACTTAATAGGAATAGGATCAAAAATGTTACCCTCTGAGGAGGATTAAGTGGTGTTAATAACATGTGTAATGATATGATAATTAAATTATTAAACTGTTGATAACTTTATTGTATCTACACTTCTGTCTGATTCACCAATGATAATAGATAATGTGATTAAGAATAAGGACTTTAAACAAATTGAGATATCTGTAATCCTTGATTTTCATAAAATCCATATTAAGGTGCAGGTCAAGAACTGGTATAACATGATAATGTTGACCAGGTGTTAAGACCCGATAAACGGGCAGGGCTTGTCAAGGTATGATAAAGTTGGCACGAGGTGCCAAAGTCCCGGCATACGTGCAGGGTTTGTCAAGGTATGATAAAGTTGTCAAGAGTTGCCAAAGTCCCGGCATACAGTCAGAGTGTGTTATGGTATAATAAAGTTGGCCCGATGGCGGAGTCCGGGCGGGCAAAGAAGCATGTGTTTTGAAGCTGGGACGGTTGCAGGGAAGGGCTTCAAAACTCTTGCGCGCGCGTCGGAAATCACGGTGTAGTGAGGACTTGGGGCACTTTGCCTTGCAGCTAACGGCCGGGCGGTTTGATTAGTGGCCGTCTGTGTCCGGGCTGGCGAGTTTTTTGCCAGTCCTGTCAGATGGGTGAAATGTCTCTTGTCAAGGCAAAACCAGATTGCGTGTAAGTCTCGGTAGATGGTAAAAAGCTACTTGTCAAGGTGAACTTTCTAAACGGCGAGCAAAAAACGCAGCCAGCTGAGCGTCGGCCGGCAGCCCAAGGGACTTTGTCTCGGTTGCAGGACTAGTCATGGTACCACAAAATTATATAAGCGAAAAAAAAGTTGACAGCATAGACTTTGGGAGCTTATAACGGAGCTGTCCGGGCTGCCGAAGGCCATTAATTAAACCGACCTTGTTAGCATTTGTGCTTATTTTAAAACTGTCAAGGTGAAACGAATTTGTCGCGGTTTACAGTTCTAAATAACAGACTGGATTTGTCAGGGTAGTCTTATTTTTTTGTGTCCCATTCAAATATTACAGGAATCATCCAAGCTGGTCCCCTAGTTATTTCACCATGTCTGTAGAATACATCCCATTGAGGAATGGATTTTACTACTCTTTCTGCTTCTTTATCAAAGGCTTCATTGAATCCCCGTATTATTTTGACTTTGTCGATTTTACCGTTTTCTGTTGAACCGAAAATACTTACCATTACTCTGATTGGCTTATCTTGCTTAGGTAAATTTGAATAATCAATATTGTTTTTTAAAAATTCTTTTATCAGTTCCGGATCCTGGGTATATTTTGAAATTCTGGTTTTAGAGTTGTCAAATTCTTGTATCTGGATTAAAGTCCCATTTTCAATTTTGAATTCCAACTCCTTTTCAAAGATGCTCATAAATCCATCATTGAAGTAATATAGAATTTTGCCTTTAGGTGATATAATCTTAGAATTTACCCAATCTGCAAGGACTCTCCCGTTTTCGAATCTGTCAGGGAATAGGGTTTCTAGATTAGCGTATTCTGTCCCAAGAGTATCAGCACCACTATTGTAGGATGCATTAACATATTTCATGTCAGTTGGATAGCAAGCGTTTCTGATACTTAAGAGATATAACTTGTCCTTTTCAATTGTCCAGGTAGCTATATAATTTCTATAACAAGCAGTATAAAAACATCCACTACCGCCAAAGAGTCTTTTGGGATGTATTAATCCTTTGTTAGGGAAATAGTCAAGCGGGCATTCAAACATGGATAAAGTATCCCCTTTATATATTAGGATATCAGGTATCTGAGCAGTCCCGTAGGCCTTAATGCTTAATATTAAGAGCAAAAATGCATAAACCATCTTTCTCATTTTGTGCAGTATCAATCTAGATCAAATTTATAAAGATTTCTGAATCATGTCTTGCTTTCTCCGTTAGCATTTGTGCGATCTGTCATGGAAGCAAAAACTGTGATGCTATAAGTAATTTGTCCCGAAGATGTTGGCCCCCGCATAAATGCTAACTTTCTTGTAAGCTTAAATATAGTCATTCTATTCAGCAACTCATTGTCATATTCTCCTGCATTTTGTCGTTCCTTTACAATTGGATGAAATACTCATTTTTCATATTTAATCCAATGGCGTTTAGTTAAGGAATATTATTACCAAACATGAAAAGAATATTTTACCACAGGGACCACTCTACTATTCTTGTGTTTTTACCCCCCAACCCCCCAAGGGGGGATTTAAGAACACCCCACTGGGGGGCAGGGGG
>CAIMVD010000369.1 GCA_903844815.1 uncultured Bacteroidota bacterium
CTCGTCCCAGCTATGATAACGTTTTGCTCCAGTACCAGTATTAACACTTCGCAATAAATTACCGTTCTTGTCGTAAATCAGGTCTTCGTTACCGATGGTAGAAGGGGCATGTGGTTGGGTTCCCTGGTATGCATAGGCGGAATTATAGGTCAGTTGTGGTATAGAATTCCCCCCCAGTGTGGCTGACTGATCTTTTGTTCTTATTTTTCCAGATAAATAATAGATCATATCAAGATCAAATTCGTAGGTCCCATTGGTCACAACGGATGTTCCACTGGAATGTTTCAGTCGGTACAAGCTATCATATTCATAGAGATTGGAGATTGATCCACCGATATTATTGCTGTTTGGGGTGGTATTGCTGGTTATACTGGTGATATTGTCTACACCCCAAGCCATATACCCCATTTGCTATCATATCTCGCCCCGTAATAGTACACCATCATTCTTTCAATTTGTATTCCTCGGTATCCTTATCCCATATTACTATTCCTGTTGTAATTTGGCTAGAACTAATAATTTGTATTGTTCCATTACTTTCTACTTTGTACTGTGTGGTCCAATATTCACAACGTAAGTCATGATGGTACTGATTAACTTTTGGCTCAATGATTTTTATCTGACGCACAGTAATACCATCTTTGGTTATCTTCAAACTACTTTTCCACCTATCATTATCTTTAGTTAATGATTGTCGGGATAGGATTTCGCTTTTGTTGTTGTATGTAATGATAAGAGTTTCTCTTAAATCAAAATTCCACTCGGAATCGCCTTCGTATTGCAATCTTGATACAAGTACCGATATAAAGCCACTGCTTAAATCAACCTTTACACCATAGTCGTATCTGAAGTAACCACCATCTGGGTTACAAAATCCATTTGTGCAGATATATTTTGCTACTAAGTTTTCTGGTATTGGCTTTGTTTTCATTATCTGGGAAAGCGTGTCGTATTCTTGACAAAAAATCACAGCGGAAGACTGTTTATCATTAACCAAAAGAGGAGTTCTACTTTGATTAAAATTTTTTAAAAATAATTTAAAGTCAAGGTCTTGTGCTTTGCTGGTACTCAGAAAGATACAGCAAAGAAATATACTGGTGAATGCTCTCATTATCTGCTCCCCCTCACTGTTGTTACTGTATAAGGAATACTTGAGGCATTTCCTCCGAGATAATACCCTCTCATTTTATTATTACTTATTTGCAAAGTGTTTGAAGCAGAAGTACCATTTACACTACTGCGTGGGTCAAAGAAATTATATGTTTTTGATGTAACCTGGCCATTAGATAAAGTTTCTGTTTTACTTGATACCACAATAAAATGGTCTGTCATGCCATCTCCATTGGGAGGTAAATTGTTGACTTGTTTTGGCTTATAATCAACTCCAACTTCAATGGGATTCCCATTTTCAAGCGCCTTATCAATCGCATTAAAACCACGTGTGGCATTTCCATTTGCATTAGTTGCAACTCCATTCGCATCAGCATTTACAACATTTATTCTTTGTCCGTTGGAATTAACTCCCTCATTAGCTAGCATTTGATCACATGCAGTTTTACATCCTGTTCCACTTGACTGAGCAGCAAAGCTACTTTCATCCATGCCACTAAAAGTCATCGATTCAGGAGTTGTAGAGTTTCCATAATTAAGTGTTACTCCATTTCCCATAGATTGCTGATATGATGTTCCATAATGCTTATAAGTTTTTCCATCAATGGAAATATTTTGTGCATCTCCCTTTTGCCAAATCATTGCTCCTCCATCCCCTTCATACCAATCTTGTCCATCGGGATCAATCAACATAACTGGATTGTCTGCACAATAAACAAAAGGACTCAATCCTGGATACTTATCCGCCATAGGATCCACCCCAAGCCATATACCCCATTTGCTATCATAATACCTTGCCCCGTAGTAATTCAATCCACTTTCTTCATCCTGTTCTTTACAATTGAACTTATAGGGGCTTTGCCAGGTCTGAGTTTTCTCTTCCAACAAGGGTTCTCCAAATGGCAAATAATCAATATGCTGTGAAGGCATACCTGTTACATCGGTTATATAGGAGGTGCTACCCAGATGATCCCCATGATAATAAAAGATATTTTCTTCAGGGTCATTCCTGGTAGGTTGGTGACTCAAAAAGTTGTACAGTCCACTTGTTATTTGAAGTGTTCCTGGTTGACCGCATCCCATAAGGTCACGCTTAACCATCGCCTCATCCTCATGCTTTTTCGTATTATAAGCCTGTTGGTTAAGGATATTAAAACCATACATCATATGGAACAAGGGAACTGTGTCCATCAGAAAACCACCACCCAATTTGCTGACAATACGTTGATTTTCTATGTAATAATGCTTAGTGTATTCTTTGTTGTTGACTACCAGATAGGGATTAACATATAGGGTCTGTTTATTCGATAAATACCCATTCCAGGTAGTTTCGCCACTAATGGTCATGGAGGAGTATTTCCCAATGATCTTTAAGGTTCGTTCTCCGCCTCCGTCATAAAGGTAATATCCCATATTTTGCTGGTCTGTCACTAATTTCATCCTGTTTTCCTCGTCCCAGCTATGATAACGTTTTGCTCCAGTACCAGTATTAACACTTCGCAATAAATTACCGTTCTTGTCGTAAATCAGGTCTTCGTTACCGATGGTAGAAGGGGCATGTGGTTGGGTTCCCTGGTATGCATAGGCGGA
>CAIMVD010000370.1 GCA_903844815.1 uncultured Bacteroidota bacterium
ATGTCTTTTCTTAAAGCTCCATTCTTATTGTTTTGGGTAGGAATAAGCATCTGATATGAGTTGGCATCTATGCCCATTTTCCTCAGAGACTGGAATGCGCTTACAAGATGAATATGCTTCTGACCAAAACACTCCGAAAGAGTTTCGTGTGACGCCTTCTGATTAGGATACATCTTCACCAAATAACTCCCATGGAGTATCGTGTAACGCCATTGGATTAGGATAGATCTTTACCAAATCACTCCGAAGGAGTGTTATGTGAATAACCCCCGGCGCCAGCCGGGGGTCGGACATCCCACAAAACCCTTTAGCCCTGAATGGGCGCTCACCGAAGGTATTCTCTTGTTCCCGAAACAATGCATACGAAAAATGCAATTTATAGTTGTTCACCATTCGAAAAAAAGACGTCTACTCATTACCTTCTGCAAAAATTGACTTTTTAGAATTAAAGAGTTAACTTTGATGATAATGAGGCTCATCCTCATGATATTATCGGATCGCTTCATTCTGATTTTTTAGATAATAATAATCACTTAATATTTCCGGAAATGGAAGAAATGAAGGAAGTGGAGGAAGTGCAGGAGGTGAAGCAGCACACAGCTTTTGTTATAATGTGTTTTGACAGCAACCTTTTAATTGTATATGAAAAGGTTATCAAGACCATCCTCGAGTTGCATGGGTTTTTGTGTGTCAGGTCTGATGAAATAACTGAGATCGGGAAAATTACCCAGCAGATCGAGGAAAGGATCAGTGAATCGGACCTGATAGTTTGCGACCTGACATTCAATAATCCGAATGTATTCTTTGAGCTGGGTATTGCTCATTCCCTGAAAAAGAACA
The DNA here is from genome assembly GCA_903844815.1 of uncultured Bacteroidota bacterium. Taxonomy (GTDB): domain Bacteria; phylum Bacteroidota; class Bacteroidia; order Bacteroidales; family VadinHA17; genus LD21. Next base: position 841 of record CAIMVD010000370.1, read on the forward strand.
TAATCCATATCACCCAGGAACCCAGCAACATACCTTTCGATCTTAAGGACAAGAGGGCAATACCTTACCAGGATTCAAAAACGGGCCTCCTTGATTTGAGGGATAACCTTTCGAAGTTTATCTGCAAACTCTTCCCCAATGGAAACAGCCATCCGCAGGCAGGAAGCTGGGGAATATTGCCCGGAAACATTGACGAGTGCAAGGAACAGCGCTTTGCACTTTTATCAGCATCGGAGCATTACAAACATTACGCCATTCTCTACCTGGGTGATAGCGCTGATAAGGAGTCCTTCGAAACCATTGCAAGGATGGTTGTGGTTGAAAAGGATGTGGACCTGCTCCGCGATGGATTCTGGGCACTTTACCAGATCGATTCTGTAAAGGCGAAACAGATCCTTCTTGAAACCGGATTGAGGAGACAGGGTGAATATCTTGTCAGGGAAAGGGTGATAATGATTTTAAGCAATTATCCTCCCGATCAGGTAATTACGGATCAGCTTAAAGCACAGATAAATGATACAAGCTGGGGTGTTCGAAAAGCCGTGTGCGAGGTGTTTGGGAAATGGGGAACTGACAGCGAGGAAATATTCCTCAGGTTAAGGTCGATGCTGAACGATGAAAATCAGTTCGTCAGGTTTGCGGCAAAAGAGGCTCTTGAAAAAATCGCATTAAAAAACAAGGGAAAAGTAAAATAGGTTACCTGATGCAATTTTTATGTCCAGCTGAATCCCTCAGATTTTACACTGTTCATACTCAGAAAATCTATAAACCCGCTGTAACAGGTATTTGTATTAAATCTGCCGGCGATGGCTCTCTATAAAAAGTTTCTCCCCTTCAAAATATGCTTCAACAGTTACCTTTATATCAGGAGATTCAAATTGAAATAGCGTTATTCTATTCATAACAGAATGAATGATTTTTTTTATGAGTTTCGGAAATGAATAACAATAATCCAGAAAAATACTAAAACCTGGCAATAGCAATTTAATATCTTAATCTACAAGTATATAAGATCCCTCGCTTCGCTCGGGATGACAATTCATCTGGTAGATCAGGGGGAGGGAAAGAGCGGCGAGCCAATGAAGAATACAAAATCCCGCAATTTCACTTGGCTC
>CAIMVD010000371.1 GCA_903844815.1 uncultured Bacteroidota bacterium
ATATTTTACCACAGGGACCACTCTACTATTCTTGTGTTTTTACCCCCCAACCCCCCAAGGGGGGATTTAAGAACACCCCCCCTGGGGGGCAGGGGGGTAAAATGTGGGAGTAAGAAACTTATTACCCGGGCTTAACTAAACGACATTGGATAATATTTCTTCATCTTTTTAAAGAGGTTTTTTCTGCTGGGGTTAATTTCCACACCAGTAAGAGGCTTCTTGTGTTTACTGCGGTTGAGGATTATACTGTTCAATCTGAACCTGTTAATGAGATATGTGGCAATTTTAAACGGAAATGAATATTAAGTTTAAAAGGCAATGAGCAAAACAATTTATAAATTATAAGTATCGGAAATGAGTAACAATAATATATAAAAGTACTAAAGCCATGGAGCAGCCACTTAATAGATTTGTATTCATAACGTTAGGATTCCTCGCTTCGCTCGGAATGACATTTTTCGTGGGTCACAGGGGGAGGGAAAGAGCGGCGAGCTGATGAAGAATTCAACAAATCCTGCAATTTCACTTAGCTCGCCGCTCTTTCCCTCCCCCTATTCTACTAACTGAATTGTCATTCCGAGCGAAGCGAGGAATCTTATATGCTTGTAGTTTAAACTATTAAATAACTATTACCAGATTTGAAAATTATTCTGGAATCTTAATCATTCCGTATACCAATATCGTAAAACATCAAACTATGAAAAAGCTTCTCTTCTTTGCATTACTGATTTTCTCTGTCTCCTGCAATCAGCCTCAAAATGACCCCGCCCGAATGTTAGCTTCAGGAAGCTGGCTTGACCTGACCTGGGATTTTGATGCCAGCACTGTTTACTGGCCCACAGATGATCCGTTTAAGCATGATACTGTTTCCTGCGGAATCAATGCCAAAGGATATTTTTATTCTTCATTTAAATATTCGGCTGAGGAACACGGAGGCACCCACTTCGATGCCCCGTTACATTTTGCACAGGGCGGCCGTTCAATCGAACAGATCACCACGGATGAGCTTACCGGTCGGGCAATCGTAATCGATATTTCGCAACAGTCGGCCCAAAACCGCGACTATATGATAACACCTGATGATTTCCTTAAATGGGAAAAAACAAACGGAACTATTCCTGATAAGTCCATCGTTCTTTTATATACCGGTTTCGGAAATTACTGGAACGATCATGAAAAGTACACTGGTACCACAAAATCGGGAACTGCAGGCGTTGAAGAACTTCATTTCCCGGGACTGGGGCCAGATGGTGCTTCATGGCTGGTCAAAGAGAGAAAGATCAAGGCAGTGGGAATTGATACTCCAAGCATTGACTATGGCCAGTCGAAGGATTTTCAGACGCACCGTTTCCTGTGTGCAAACAATGTTACTGCCTATGAAAATATTGCACATCTCGATCAGGTACCCGCTAAAGGCTCCTATATTGTAGCGGCTCCTATGAAAATAAAAGGGGGAAGCGGGTCGCCGCTTAGGCTGCTTGCCTGGGTGCCCGTGAAGTGATCATAATTCATTCTTCCTATTATAAACATTGCTTAAATTCCTGTTCATTTTAAGTTAAATATCTATAAACAGTAAAAAATAAATCACATTTATGAGCTTATATGTAAAATTTCAAAGGGAAAAGATATATTTGGAAAAATTCTACACGTAGTATCAACTTAAAGTTTGAAATTGTGAGAAAAACTCTATTTTTTCTTACAATTGTTTTTTATGTAAATGCTTTATTTGCTCAGAATATACTCAGGGGCAAAGTTACCGATGAGCTGAAACAGCCTCTTAACGGAGTTAGTATCGTCGAAAAGGGAACCACAAATGGGGTGTTCAGTGATGTAAATGGTAATTTTGCCATTAAATACAGGGATGAACACTCAATTATCGCATTCAGCTTTGTCGGTCTGACAAACCAGGAAATAACACCAGGCACTCAGACGGAGGTGAACATTGTGCTTGTCGGTAATGTTGTGCTGAACTCAGTGGAGATTGTCGGATCACGGCGCTCGAACAGGACTGCAGTTGAAGGTGTTGTTCCGGTGGATATAATTGACGTTAATCAAATGCTTAAAACACTGGGACAGCCCGAAGTTAACCAGTTGCTGCAATATTCAGCGCCATCATTTAATTCGAATAAACAATCGGGCGCGGACGGTGCCGATCATATCGATCCTGCTTCCCTGCGAGGTCTTGGTCCCGATCAGACACTCGTACTTATTAACGGAAAGCGCAGGCATCATATAAAACTTACGGGAACCCTGTATTTGACATTAATACAGTTTACGGCGATGGAGGAGAGATAATCAGCAGCGATACCACTTTCAGGCCTGGCGGATCACAGGGATTTCCGGGTTTTCAGCCGGGTAATGAAG
>CAIMVD010000372.1 GCA_903844815.1 uncultured Bacteroidota bacterium
CAGATCTATATACTTGACAAGGATAACAATGAGGTACCGGTAGGAGTAACGGGAGAGGTATGCATTGGAGGACTGGGCGTTACAAAAGGGTATAACAACCGGCCTGAGCTGACGGCGGAGAAGTTCATAGAATACGGACCAGCAGGGATCATTTACAAAACGGGCGACCTTGGACGCTACCTTTCGGATGGGAACATAGAGCTGTTCGGCAGGATCGACAACCAGATCAAGCTTCGTGGCTTCAGGATAGAGCCGGGCGAGATAGAGAGCCTTCTCTCACGCCTGCCTTCGGTTCAGGAGGCAGTTGTAAAGGTTCAGAAGTTTGGCGACAATGATGAGCGTCTTGTAGCCTTCCTGAACGTCGACACTGATTTCAATCAGACCAGGGATGAGATTACGGCCTATTTGTCGCAGCACCTTCCTTCATATATGGTACCCTCCTTTTTTCAGCCCTTAGAAGGCTTTCCGAGGCTTCCAAACGGCAAGATTAACAAGAAGCTTCTTGTAATGGATGTATATGAATCTGCAGATGGAATGGAGATTGACCTTTCATCACTTACACCTACCCAGAATAAACTGATTGAGATATGGGGGGATATTCTTCGCAACAGGAATTTTTCGCCGGCCGCCAATTTCTTCGATGCAGGAGGGACATCGCTTCTGGCAATAAGGATACTCAACAGGATCAAAGAGGATATTGGATACTCGCTTACCTTCAAAGCATTCATAACCAATCCAACTGTAATAGAATCCGGTAATTTTATCGACAGCCAGGTAAAGCCCGGGGACAACGCGATAGAAATGGTGCATTTGACTGGAACTACAAACCTTCCGCTTACGCTGAACCAGAAACGTATGTGGATGATTTGGCAAATGCAGCCTGATATAGCATCTTATATTATTTCATTTACATATAAACTTACCGGCCACCTGAATATACCGGTTTTCAGCCAGAGTATTGAAATGCTTTTCAACAGGCACCACACTGTATTTTCGGTCTTCAGAGAGTCTGACGGAGAGCCATTTAGTAATATTGATCCCAAACCAGTTGACATTTCCTTTATCGATTTTTCAGACAGTCCGGAAAAGGAAAAGCTGACTGCTGCGTTAATAAATGCTGATTCTGTCAGGACTTTTGATCTTGAAAACGGACCATTGTTCAGGTTGAATCTGATAAAAACCGGAACTGAAGAACATCTGCTGCGTTTCAGTATTCATCATATCATATTTGACGGATGGTCGTGGTCGGTGCTTGTGAAGGATCTGAATGTGATATATAATAATCTTCTGACAGGTTCACTTGTTAACCTCAGTCCTATCGAGTTTTATGAGTATGACTATGCAGGATGGGAGGAAAAGGGAGCAGTTTATAATGCAGATAAAGGATTAATTGAGTTTTGGAAGCAGAATCTCAAAGATTCTCCACCAATACTGAATTTTCCTTATGATTTTCCTCGTCCAGAGCAGCCTTCTGGCAAGGGTAAGTTTGAAGAATTCAGCTTTTCCCCGGAGATGTCAGAAAAGCTCAGGCTTATAAGCAGGGCAGAGGGAACTTCTCTTTTTACAACTATGCTAAGCATATTTGCGATACAGATACAAAAGTATTCAAGTGAAGATGATATAAACATAGGATTGCCTTTGGCATACCGTCCGCATTCAAAGCTCGAAAATATCTTTGGAATGTTTGTTAACACTGTTGTTGTGAGGCTTGAATATCAGAAGGAATTTACTTTCAGGGATATCATTCACAGGACGAGTGAAGCTGCATATAATGCCATTGCTCATCAGGAGTTACCTTTTGACAGTGTTGTCGAAATTGTCAATCCTGACCGGACTTCGGGAGCAAACCCTCTTTTTCAGGTTGGTTTTGTATGGCAGCATAACCTCGACACTCCGATAAGTCTTGAAGGTCTGAAATGCGAAAGAGTTGCAGGGCAGGAAAGGTCGGCCAATTTTGATCTTACTATGGTTATGTGGGACGATGGAACCATAATTGAAGGCGAAATCGAATACAATACTGATATTCTCCGACGTGATACGATTGTTCGTATGATTGAGAATTTAATACACCTGGTAAGCACTCTGGTTGAAGATCCCGAAAAGGCCTTAATTGGTATCTCCATGGTTTCGGAATCGGATATGAAAATGCTTACCGAAATTAATAATACTGAAGTCGCTATTCCAGATTGTTTGATGCAGGAATTCTTTGAAAGACAGGCGATTGATAATCCCTCCAGAACTGCGGTCATATCCGGCGATTCGGAAATCAGTTACGGGGAGCTCGATCAAAAATCGAATCAGCTTGCCAGGCATCTGATATCTATTGGTGTTTCTGCGGGTGAGATAATAGGGGTTTGTGTGAACCGCTCGGTTGAGATGATGGTATCTGTCCTTGGTGTTTTAAAAGCAGGAGCCTGCTATCTTCCGGTAGATCCTGATTTTCCAAATGATAGAATTGCTTATATGATTGCTGACTCGGGAGCCGGGATTCTTATCTCACACAGCTCACTCGATTATAAGTTTGAACACTTTCATTTGACTAAGGTTATACTTATTGATGGTGATAGTGATACAATCTCGCGGTATAGTATTGAGAAGCCTAAAACCGGAGCTGATAATCAGTCGCTTGCTTATATAGTATATACTTCAGGATCCACGGGCAAGCCCAAAGGAGTAATGGTATATCACAAATCCGTTTCAAACTGGATACAATCCATGTCAAAAGTTCCGGGTGTATGTTCAGATGATACTGTTCTTGCAGTTTCAACACCTTCGTTCGACATGTCAGTTGCAGAACTTTTCCTGACTTTGTCGAATGGTGGTCGGCTTATTCTTCCCGATGCAAATGACGTAAAAGATGTGTTTTCAGTTATTAACATGCTTGAAAAGTACGATGTCACTTTCCTTCAGGCTACTCCATCGTTATGGAGTACTCTCATAGCCTATGGATGGGAAGGTAATAATAATATGAGGGGTCTTAGCGGAGGTGAACCATTGTCTCTTGACCTGGCCCGTCAGCTTCTGGCAAAATTAAAGGAACTCTTGAATTATTATGGCCCTACCGAAACAACAATCTGCTCCGTTGGTACCAGAATTAATGCTACTGATGAAAAAATTGTTATCGGAAAACCCATTGATAATACTCAGGTTTATATAATTGACAAGAATTCGAATCTGTTGCCCTTTGGTGCAATTGGGGAACTGGTAATCGGAGGAGCCGGTGTAGCACGCGGATATATTCATAGACCAGAGTTGACTTTAGAAAAATTCATAAGATTGAATAATGCTGGTATTGTTTATAAAACCGGTGATATTGGAAGATTCCTGCCTGATGGAAATATTGAGTTGTTTGGCAGGGTTGATAACCAGATCAAATTAAGGGGTTACAGAATTGAACTTGGTGAAATTGAAAGTAAGATTACACTCATCCCGGGAGTCAGAGACGCCGTAGTCTTGCTCAATAAGTTTGGTGATAATGACACTCGTCTTGTGGCATTTCTGGAAGTGGAACCAGATTTCAAACTCACAAAAAATAGTATATCGGACCTGCTGGCACAGGAATTGCCTGTTTATATGATCCCATCCTTTTTCCAGTTCTCAGAAGAATTTCCCCTTCTGCCAAACGGAAAGGTTAATAAAAAAGCGCTCAAATTTGAGATGACCGAATCTGAAAATGCAGAGGAGCTTAATATTGATACTCTTTTGCCCTCACATAAGAAGATGAAATTAATTTGGGAGGAGGTACTTAAAGTAAAAAATATTTCAGCTTCAGCCGATTTCTTTGACCTCGGGGGAAATTCTCTGCTGGCAATAAGAGCCATTAACAAAATTAAGGAAGAGTTTGGGATCACATTATCTTTCAAAACTTTCATTGCCCACTCTACTGTTCTGCAGGCAGGAAATTATATTGACAGCCATAATCAGAAGTCTGACGCGGCAATAATTCTGGTTCATAATAAGGCAACAACTAATCTTCCTGTTACTTTAAACCAAAAGAGACTCTGGCTTATCTCCAAATTACAGCCTGATGTTCCTTTATACATCACGCCGTTTACTTACAGATTCACTGGAAATTTTAATGTTGAATTCTTTCGCAATAGCCTTGAGATCCTCTTTGACAGACACCACATTATCTTTTCGGTTATTAAGGAAAAAGATGGGGAGCCATACTGCAACATAGTTCCCAGGCCTGTTGAAATTCCGGTTATTGATTATTCAGGAATACCTGAAGATGAAAAGATCTTAAGGGTTAACGACATCATCAAGGAAGATGCCTGTAAAATATTTGATCTTGAGAATGGTCCCCTTTATCGTTTCTATTTGATAAAAACCGGAAGCAATGAATACTACTTCCGGATGAGCTTGCATCATATAATTTTCGATGGATGGTCATGGTCTGTTTTTGCGAAAGATTTAAATGAGATCTATAACAGCCTTATTGAAGGAAGAGAATATCAGATTGAAACGGTTGAATTCCAGGAGTATGATTATGCTTTATGGGAACAATCATTTAAGGGGTCCGATGATGAAATGGTCCTGAAAGAATACTGGAAGACAACACTTGGAGACTCATCCCCGGTTCTGAACTTTCCTTACGACCTTCCTCGCAGGGAACAGTCTTCAGGCAAGGGATTGTATGAAACTATTCAGCTTCCTCAGGATCTGGTTGCAAAATTGCGACGCATCAGCAAGGCTGAGGGTTCTTCGATGTTCACTACCATGCTGGCCATTTTTGGGATCCAGATGAATAAATATTCTGGCGAAGATGATATTAATATAGGTCTGCCGGTTTCATACAGGCCTCATACAAAACTTGAGAATATTATCGGGATGTTTGTTAATACAGTTGTTGTCCGGCTTAAATATTATAAGGAGAATACCTTTAAAGATATTCTTCGGATGACAAATGATTCAGCATTGAATGCAATTTCCCACCAGGAATTGCCTTTTGAAAGTATTGTGGAGGTTGTAAATCCGGAACGAAATTCGAATGTGAATCCATTATTCCAGATTGGATTTATTTGGCAGCATAATTTCGACAGACCTCTGAGGCTTAATGGAGTAAAAAGTGAAAAAATTTCCGGAAAAGAGAGGTCTTCCAACTTTGACATTACAGTTTACATGTGGGAAAGAGGAGGACATGTGGAAGGCGAAATCGAATATAATACTGATTTATTGAGGCAGGATTCTATTGTCCGTTTTAGAGATAATTTTATCGCCCTTGCTCAGGTACTTGCATCCAATCCCGGGATCACACTTAAAAATGCTTCTTTGCTTTCTGAAACCGACAGGACGATGCTGACGGAATTCAACAATACTGTCAAGGCTGTTCCTCCATCACTTATTCACGACATGTTTGTTGAGCAGGCCCTTAAGGTTCCCGACAGGACAGCGGTAATATCCGGGAATTCCTCACTGAGCTACAGGGACCTTGATGAGCGTTCGAACCGTTTGGCCAATCACCTGATATCACTTGGTGCTTCAGGTGGCGATGCCATTGGTATATGCATGGAGCGAACAGTCGACATGGCCGTTGCAGTACTTGGGATACTGAAGGCAGGTTGTTGCTACCTTCCCATGGATCCTCTGTTTCCCGACGACAGGCTGGCCTACATGTATGAAGACTCTGGCTCAAAAGTTTTTGTAACACAGAGCTCTTTATCCGGGAAACTGCAACATTTCCCCGAAACAAAAGTTGTTTTCACTGACACTGATCACGAAATAATAAACGGCTGCAGCTCGGTAATGCCTGAAGCGAGGACCGGCAACCAGTCTCTCGCTTATATGATCTACACATCGGGATCGACAGGGAAGCCAAAAGGAGTGAAGGTTCACCACCAGGCAGTTGTGAACTTTCTTCTAAGCATGAAGCATACTCCGGGTATAATCAGCAACGACAGGGTTCTGGCGGTAACAACTCTCTCGTTCGACATATCGGTTCTGGAGATCTTCCTGCCGTTAACCACAGGCGCAGGCCTGATCATAGCCGATACCGACGACATTTTTGACGGACAGCGGCTTTCATCGCTTCTTGAAAGACATGATGTCACGGTTATGCAGGCAACACCGGCCACCTGGAACATACTCCTTGGCACGGGATGGAAAGGGAAAAACAATCTGAAGGCCTTATGCGGAGGAGAAGCTATACTTCCGGGTCTTATCCGGGAACTGCTGCCACGGGTAGAATCATTGTGGGACATGTATGGTCCAACCGAAACCACTGTATGGTCGACCTGCAAGCAGCTGACCGATGCAGAGCCTCCGGTACTTGTAGGCAAGCCGATTGACAACACGCAGATCTACATACTCGATAAGGATCAAAATGAGGTACCTGTAGGAGTTACGGGCGAGGTATGCATTGGCGGACTAGGCGTTACAAAGGGATATAACAACCGTCCCGAGCTTACAGCAGAGAAATTCATCGAATGGGGATCAGCCGGGATAATCTATAAGACGGGCGACCTTGGAAGGTACCTGTCGGACGGGAATATAGAGTTATTCGGAAGGATTGATAACCAGATCAAGCTACGCGGATTCAGGATAGAGCCGGGAGAGATAGAGAGCCTTCTTTCGCGTCTGCCCTCGGTACAGGAGGCAGTAGTAAAGGTTCAGAAGTTTGGCGATAATGATGAGCGTCTTGTAGCCTTCCTGAACGTCGACTCTGATTTCAGCCAGACCAGGGATGAGATGACGGCATATTTGTCGCAGCACCTTCCCTCATATATGATTCCCTCCTTTTTTCAGCCCACAGAAGGCTTTCCGCGGCTTCCAAACGGAAAGATTAACAAGAAGCTACTTGTAATGGAAGTAGATGAATCTGCAGAGGGAGTGGAGATAGACCTTTCATCGCTAACATCTACACAGAATAAACTGATTGAGATATGGGGGGATATCCTTCGCAACAGGAATTTTTCGCCGGCTGCCAATTTCTTCGATGCCGGAGGGACATCGCTTCTGGCAATCAGGATACTCAACAGGATCAAAGAGGATATTGGATACTCACTGACCTTCAAAGCATTCATCACCTATCCCACTGTAATAGAGTCCGGTAATTTCATCGACAGCCAGGTAAAACCCGCAGAAAAATCACTTGAACTGGTTCATCTGACCGAAAGAACGAATCTTCCACTGACCTTAAACCAGAAACGTCTGTGGATGATTTCCAGGCTTCAGCCCGATAAGGCAAGTTATATTATTCCCTTTACCTATAAGTTTACAGGAGAACTCAACCGGGAGATATTCAGGAAGAGCATAGATATTCTCTTTGAACGTCATCATACCATCTATTCTGTTATTAGTGATGTTGAAGGTGTGCCATATTGCGACATCGTTCCGACGCCTGCAAATATTGCTTTCAGCGACCTTACCGAATTTCCTGAAGAGACAAAACGACAGAAACTGAATGAGGTATTCAATGCCGATTCGGCTAAAGTCTTCGACCTGAAAAACGGACCGATGTTCAGGTTGTACCTGCTAAAAACCGGAAGTGCTGAATATTATCTCCGCTTAAGCATTCATCATATTGTCTTTGACGCCTGGTCCTGGTCGGTACTATTGAAAGACCTCAATGTGATCTACAACAGTTTACTAAAAGGAGTAAGTCCTGATTTAGAGCCTATTGAATTCCAGCAGTATGATTATGCCAAATGGGAAATTGAAAACGACAAGTCGGCTGAGGATGCAGAGCTGAGGGAATTCTGGAGAGAAAATTTACAGGGTTCTTCTCCATTGATTAATTTCCCGTACGATTTTCCGCGCAGGGAGCAACCCTCGGGCAGGGGGCAGTCGGAAACTATTAGGCTTACTCCGGCTACCTCTGAAAAAATAAGGGCATTAAGCAGAAAAGAAGGATCCTCCGTCTTCTCCACAATGCTTAGCCTCTTCTGCATTGAAATGCACAAATATACTGGCGATGACGATATCAATATCGGATTGCCCGTGTCGTATCGTCCGCATTCGAAACTGGAGAACATCATTGGAATGTTTGTTAATACGGTGGTTGTGAGGTCGAAATACGAAAAGGGCCTTACTTTCAGGGATTTTGTCCGGTATACGAACGATTCGGCATTGAATGCAATATCGCACCAGGAGCTCTCTTTTGAGAATGTCGTGAGAATTGCCAACCCCGGAAGAAGTTCCAATTCCAATCCTCTGTTTCAGGTTAGTTTCGTATGGCAGCATTTCTTCGATACTCCGGTTAGTCTTGAGGGAATAAAGAGTGAGAAGGCATATGGGGAGGAGAGTATTACTCCATTTGATATAACATTCTATTTCTGGGAGAATGGTTCAGTTGTTGAAGGTCTTATTGAGTATTCAACCGATCTGCTGAAGCATGACACTGTGATACGACTGAAAAACAACTTTCTGAATCTGGTTGAAAAAGTAGCTGAAAATGCTGATCTGCCCATCGAATCAGTGTCAATACTAACGAAGGATGAGGAAATGCTTATTGAAGGTTTCAACCAGACAACCACTGCATACCCTAAGGAAAAGACCATAATACAGTTATTCAGCGAACAGGTTGGATTGTTTCCCAACAAGACTGCAGTAGCTTTCAAGGACAGTTTTCTTACTTACAGGGAGCTGGACGAGAAATCAAATCAGCTGGCACATACACTTAGGGTATTAGGAATTACTGAAAATGAACCTGTTGGTATTATTGCCGAAAGATCTATTCACTTCATAACCGGAATTCTTGCGATTCTTAAAGCCGGGGGAGGTTACGTCCCCGTCGATCCCGACTATCCAATGCAGAGGATTAACTACATCGTTGGTGATTCGGGCTGCAGGATAGTACTTTTCCAGGATAAATTCATTGACCTTGATATTCCGGGTATTCGAAAAATCAGTCTGAATTCAGCTTCGTCCTACAGTGATAACATAACGGCCTTAACTGTTGGTACAACCCCGGCTGACCTTGCATATATAATGTACACATCGGGAACCACGGGAATGCCAAAGGGAAGTATGATATGGCATAAGGGGATAGTTCGACTCGTAAAGAATGTTAATTATATGGACCTGTCGGCTGAAGACAGGATACTTCTTACCGGAGCAATTGTATTTGATGCTTCAACTTTTGAGATTTGGGGAATGCTCCTTAACGGAGGCACGCTGTACTTTGTTGAGAAAGATACTATTCTGAATCCTAAAGCCCTGGGAGAGGAACTATTGAAAAATGAAATTACGATTTTATGGCTAACCTCAGCGCTCTTTACTCAGATTGCCGAGAGCAGGACCGACATCTTCAGGAAACTTAAATACCTTATCTCGGGAGGTGATGTCCTTTCAGCCCAACATATAAACAAGGTAAGAAGGGATAATCCGTCGCTTAAAGTGATAAACGGATACGGCCCTACCGAGAATACTACATTTTCAACAACTTATCTTATTGAAAGGGATTTCGAAAGCAATATTCCGATAGGAAAACCTGTGAGTAATTCGACAACCTATATCTTTGACAGGAACATGAAGTATCAGCCGATTGGGGTGAGAGGAGAACTATATGTGGGAGGAGATGGTCTTTCAATTGGTTACCTTAACAGGGATGATCTTAACAAAAAAAGTTTTATCGATCACCCCTACCGCCATGGTGAAAGGCTTTATAAAACAGGCGACTATGCACGCTGGCTTGCCGACGGTAATATTGAATTCCATGGCAGGATTGATAATCAGCTTAAAATAAGAGGCTTCAGGGTAGAACTTGAGGAGATAGCCACTGTTATTAATGAACTTGAAGGAGTGATTGAAACCGTAATAAAGCCCATAAAACTTCAGGAGGGAGATATTCGGCTTGCCGCCTTCCTGAACGTACAGGAGGACTTCAAACTTGATGTAAAGGATATTGCAAGGGAGATTAAGCAAAAACTTCCTCCCTATATGGTTCCTTCCTCATTCAGGCTTATGAATGGTTTCCCGACAACAATCAACGGAAAAACCGACAGGGATGCACTTAAAGTTGATATCAGCGAACTGACTGTAAATGAGAACAGGGAACAGGTAAGTTTTACACCCAGTGAGAAAATAATCTACGATATATGGAGTGAATCGCTGAAGACAACCGATATCTCACCAACCGATAACTTCTTTGATGTTGGTGGCAATTCACTGATGGCAATATCAGTTTTTTCGAAAATAGGATCTGCCTTCAATTTAGATCTCGGACTTAGGGTGTTTTTCGATAGTCCGAGAATTAAGGATCTTGCTGAGGTGATTGAAATAGAGCTTCACAAATCGGTGCTTTCCGGCAAATCTTCGGATAAAAGTTTTGATGATGAAATAAATATAGTAAGTGGTGAATTATGATGATTAAAGGATTAATTGAGGAGCTGCATCAGAAGGGGATACAGGTTTCTTTCGCGGGAACAAAGCTTAAATACAGGGGGCCACAGGAGCATATAACCCCGGAACTGATAGAAAAGCTTAAACAAAACAAGGGTAAGCTTTTAAAGTATTACTGGCCTGAGGAGTTTACGAATCTGATGCCGATAAATACTGAAGGTACTAAAAAACCCCTGTTTATTGTACATGGTGATAATGCTAATTATATAATAAGCGAGCATCTTGGACCCGACCAGCCTGTTTTTGGTTTTTTCCATCCCGGCTCCGACGGAGAGAAGATACCTTTCAATACTGTCGAAGAGATGGCATCTGATTACCTTTCAAAGGTTAAAGCAATTAGCCCGACAGGACCCTATTTCATGATTGGTTTTTCTTATGGGGGCGTACTCGCTTTCGATATGGCAGTAAGGCTGCAAAAAGAGGGACAGGAAGTTCCCCTTCTTGTAATCATTGATAGCATTAGCCCATTTGCTAAGGAGCCAATAAAGTGGGAAAAGAGCCTGTATATGATAATCAGGAAGAATATTCTCAGGCCGCCAAGGATAAAATTGAAACGGCTAAGGAAACTTCTGATATGCAAATGGTATATTTTCAGGAAGAAGCCTGTTCCCGCAGAGAGGAGGAAAGATTATATGTATATCAAGTACATTGGAATGACAAAAAAATATTCTCCCGAAAAGTTCAAGGGTGATATTCTGCTTTTCAGATCTACAAAAAATCCTTCCACACACAAACATCTCGGCTGGGAAACTCTTGTTGACAATATCAAAGTTGTTGAAATTGAAGGAAAGCACCTTGAAATGTTTATTGGCAAGGAAAGAAGTGAGATCCTTGCAACCGAGATTGAAAAGTATATGAAGATGAATAATATCGGAAAATAGCACTGATTATTAAAATGCTCTTAAATAACCATTCTGATTGTATCAGGTGCTATTTTGACCCGGTTCCCGCTGTTAAACCGTTAAAGATTACAGGTACACTTGATGTCTTTTTTGCGGAGACCAAGGATTTGGTTGAAGCATATTCAAGTCTGAAACTAAATATCGGAAAAGATGAACAGGACAGGGCTGATAAATTTGTTCACGAAAAAGACAGAGCTACCTATGTTTCATGCCATGCGATTCTCCGTCTCTTACTTTCCCGAAAACTTAATGTTAGCCCTCTCGAAATTATCTACCTGAACGGAGTCTACAATAAGCCGAAACTGCCCGAAGACCCGATATTCTTTAACATAACACATACAGGAGAAGCTTTTGCAATAGTAATTTCGGATAGTTTTGAAGCGGGTATTGATATGGAATCAATAAACCGCGAGATGAATTTCAGGGGTATAATAAAGAGTTTTTTCAGTAAAAGTGAGAGTGAGTTTATCCTCGAAGAACCTGATAAAGCCTCTGACAGGTTTTTTAAGTTATGGACACGTAAGGAAGCCTTTCTTAAAGCTTTGGGAACCGGGATTGCTGACAATCTTCAGGGTGTAGAGGTATCAGGAAATGAGAATCATATTCGTAAGGAATCATTTGAGAACCTTGTTCCTGTGTCAGTTTTGAGGGAACATTATATTTATTCATTTGAATATTTGCACTATGTCCTGAGCATTGCGGTACCTTATGAGTCGGAAATAATCTTCCACCACCTGTCCGGATCCAGCATTTTTTCAATTTTCAATAAAAGAATTTTATGAAATCAGCCAGCAGAGTAATAAAAAACACAGGATTTCTTTATGGAAAAATGGTCTTTACCATTTTTATAGCATTATATTCTACCAGGCTTATTCTCAATGCTCTCGGGAAGGAAGATTACGGAGTTTTCACTCTGGTGGCAGGGGTGATCAGCATGCTCTCCTTCATAAACGGGGCAATGATAATTGCTACCCAGAGGTATCTGTCAATTTCGCTTGGGGCAGGCGACAAGGAGAGAACCAAGGAAGTCTTCAGCGCAAGTGTTGTACTTCACCTTATTATAGGAGTATTCATTGTCATTGCTCTCGAAATAGCAGGATTATTTATTGACAAACTTAATATACCAGCTGAGAGTCTGGGAACTGCAAAGACCATATTCCACTTCATGGTTATCAGCACCTTCTTCACAATAAATGCTGTACCTTATGATGCCTCAATAAACTCCCATGAGAATATGCTCTTCGATGCCATTGCAGGTGTTTTTGAAGCGACAATGAAACTTCTTATCGCTGTATTTCTTGTTTATCACGATAGCAACAGGCTTATACTCTATGGTCTGCTGATTGCTTCTCTCACAATTCTGATCAGGGTAATTAAAAGTATTTACTGTTACAGGAAGTATGAAGAGGTAAGAGTAAAGATAAAATCACATATAAATATTGGTTTGCTCAAGGAAATGGTATCCTTTGCAGGGTGGAACCTTTTCGGACTCTTCTGCACCGTTTTAAAGAATCAGGGGCTTGCCCTGCTTTTGAACCTGTTCTTTGGCATAGTTGTGAATGCAGCTTATGGAGTTGCTAATCAGGTTAATGCTAATATCAGGGCATTTTCATCCAATATGTTAAAGGCTCTTATGCCCCAGATCACAAAAAGCGAAGGTAGCGGTGACAGGCAAAGAATGCTGCGCCTGGCAGTTTTCGCTTGCAAAACTTCTTTTTTTCTTCTTGCTTTTTTCTCAATACCCATAATTGTTGAGATGCCGTTTGTAATGAAAGTGTGGCTTAAAACTGTACCGGAAAATGCAGTGGTTTTTTGTCAGCTGATACTCCTGCTCACAATGATGTACCAGATAACAATCGGAACAATGGCTGCCGTAACATCGGTAGGAAAAATAAAATCCTTCCAGATAGCAGTTGGGGCACTTGAGATTTTTAATCTTCCACTAGCCTTTATGCTTCTTAAAATGGGTTTGCCAGCTTATTCTGTCTTTATTGGTTCACTTTTTATGGAACTTATTGCCAGCGGAATCAGGATCTGGTTTGCGCATAAGATTGCAGGTCTCGATATCAGGGACTTTGTTGTGAATACATGGCTGAGATCGATCGGGGCTGCAGCTTTTACGGCGCTCGCCGCATATATAATCAGTCTATTACTTCCCCAGGGATTTGCAAGGGCTATTCTTGTTGGGATCACAACCACATTATCAATTATGCTACTGCTGAGATTTTTTGTATTATCACAGTTTGAGATCGGTAAAATCAGGGAAATGGCTATTGCGGTTTATAATAAACTCCGTAAAAAACCACTGCCGGCCGGAACGATATGATAATTAAATAATGTTTAAACAGGGAAGAATGGTGTTTTTTTAGTAGATCTTTGGTTTGCGCAAATGGTCAGCCTGTCAATCATTTTTCCTCACTAATCAAAAAGGCAGGCTTCCAGGCATAGGAATACGGATTTTTTTGCATAAAATTGTAGTAGCTATTTTTATGGGAAGAATCATTAAATCATAGTTTGAAAAGATTAACTTTAGGAATGCAGTTCAGGTCAGGTTGTTCAGGAACAACTATCCCGATCGAAACTAATTTTCCAAAAACAGATAGTATATTTTTAACTAAATAAATTAACACAATGAAAATCAGTATCTTTGGTCTTGGGTATGTTGGATGCGTCAGCCTCGGATGCCTTGCACAGAATGGCAATCAGATTATTGGAGTAGATGTGGAGCCATTGAAAGTCGACCTTATAAATCAGGGTAAACCTACAATTATTGAGAAAGATATAGACAATATAATTGCCGAGCAGCATTCGCTTGGCAGGATAAGGGCCACAGCAAATGTGTACGAGGCCGTTAATGAAACTGAGATTTCAATAATCTGTGTCGGTACCCCATCGGGCCCGGAAGGTCACCTGAATCTTGATTATATCTTCAAGACTGCTCAACAGATAGGTGAGGTTCTTAAAGAAAAAGATGGTTTTCATGTTGTTGCCATCCGTTCAACGGTCCTTCCCGGTACTAATATGAAAGTCGGTGCTATGATAGAAGAGGCTTCCGGGAAAAAAAGAAATGTCGATTTCTCCGTTGTCTCAAATCCTGAATTCCTTCGTGAGGGTACTGCAGTGGCCGATTATTACAATCCTCCGTATACGGTTATTGGTTCCGATAACGAAAAGGCAAAGCAAATCATGACAGAGGTATACTCGCAGGTGGGCGGATCGATGGAGATTGTCGATATTCCGGTTGCCGAACTTATAAAATATATAAATAATTCATACCATGCCCTTAAGGTGGTTTTTGGAAACGAAGTTGGAAGCGTCTGTAAAAAGCTGGGCATCGATTCACATGAAGTAATGAGACTCTTCTGCCTCGATACAAAACTGAATCTTTCGCCCTATTATTTCAAGCCCGGGTTTGCCTATGGCGGCTCGTGTCTGCCTAAAGACCTGAAAGCACTTAAGACCCTTGCACACGACAGCTATATCGATGTTCCTGTTATTAATTCAATCGAGGCAAGTAATACCCGTTCAAAAAATGCACTCCTTGAACTGATTCTTAAAAAAGGCAAAATGAAGGTTGGTGTAATGGGTATCAGTTTTAAGGCAGGGACCGATGATCTTCGTTACAGCCCTATTGTTGATGTTATTGAAAAACTCATCGGCAAAGGATATGAGGTAAAAGTCTTCGATAAGAATGTTCATGTATCAAGGCTTATTGGAAAGAACAAGAGCTTTATTAAGGAGTTCCTTCCCCATCTCGACAATCTTCTTATTGAGGATATGCAGGAAGTTGCAGACTGGGCTGACCTCATTATACTCAATAACAGTGATAAGATGTACAGGGAGCTGAAAATCAGTGATTCCAAAGCAATTGTCGACCTGGTCAGGTTCCCTGAATTCAAGGGTATGCCAGGGTATGAAGGGATCCTATGGTAGATAGAGGTATATTATGAGCGGATTAAAAGATACAATTAAAAAAGCGGGTCTGAAAAGCTTAAGGAGACTTTTTTCTTCATCTCTTCAGAGGAGGTTGGGGTATCCGGAGAATACAAAATTGCTCATAATCCATGCCGATGATTTAGGATTGACTGAAACCGAGAATGCGGCCAGTATCGAAGCGCTCGAAAAAGGTGTTGTCAACTCGGGAAGTATTATGGTGCCATGCAGAGGTTATAATGAGATAATTAAGTATGCATCAAACCATCCCGAAAAGGATCTGGGCGTTCATCTGACCCTGACTAGCGAATGGGACGCATATAAATGGGGTCCGGTTTCATCCCGTGAAAATATTAAAAGCCTGATTGACGACAATGGTTTTTTCCTGCCTGATAAGAAGGGCATGGTTAAAAAAGCTTTATCCGGAGAAATCGAAAAGGAGCTTCGCGCTCAGATTGACCGACTGCTAAGTGATTCCATTGATATTACTCATCTTGATTCACACATGTTTGTTGCATTTGCTCCAAAAGTGCTGAAAATATATGCTAAACTCGGAAAAGAATACAGGGTACCAGTGCTGCTTACCAATGATATACCTGTAAAATATCTTCTTTCGCCGCGTCTCATCGCTGTTGACAAGTTATTATATGCCCGGAATGCCGATTTTAAAAACGGATTCACGGGTTTTTACAGTAATTTACTGAAATCACTTCAACCGGGTCTGAACTGCATCCTGGTTCATGTTGCTTATGATAACAGCGAGATGAAGGAGATGACAGGAAATGCAATAGGTTTTGGTTCGGCCTGGAGGCAGGCAGATTTTGACTTTTTTACAGGAAATGAATCACGAAGGCTGCTCAAAGAAAATAATATTCAGCTTATAACCTGGAGGGAGATACGCGACAAACTGGTCAGGAAACCTTAAATAGCCAGGCTTTTGGGTGAGTGTTTTATTTAAAGGCACAGGAGTAACGTTTAAACGAATTTTTTATATGACAATTTCAGTTTGCATCTGTACCAGGAAAAGGAAAGACGGTCTCAAACGGCTTCTTGAAAGCATCGAAGCATTGATTATTCCTGCCGGGGTGGAACTGAGTATCGTTATTGTAGAGAACGACTCTGAAAATTTTTCGGAATCCGTAGTCAGGGAATTTGCCGGGAACAGCCGGTTTAAGGTTGACTATTTCCTCGAAACAATGCAGGGTATTGTATATGCAAGGAACCGGTCGGTTGCCGAAGCCGGAAACTGTGATTTCTGTTGCTTTACCGATGATGACGAAATAGTTGCACCCGACTGGATTGCAGAACTTGTAAAGTGTCAGACCGAGTTTGGAGCCGACGCAGTTGCCGGACCCACAATGCCTTCATTCACAAAGAAACTGCCTGTTTACATAACCAGTTTTCACCAGCCAAAAAATTATCCTTACGGAACAATAGTTGGTTCTGCCTTCACCGGCAACCTGCTTGTCAGAAAAAAGTACCTCGATATGATCGAAGGTCCGTTCGAACTGATGCTTAATTTTTCAGGAGGAGAGGACAGTTACCTTACAAAGCAGATAACTAAGCATGGTGGTGTAATCCGGTTTAATCCCAACGCACTCGCATCCGAAACTGTGCCTGAAGCAAGAACAACCGTAAAATATATTCTGAGGAGGAAGTTCAGGACGGCGAATACCGAACTTATTATATTGTCGATAAACGATAAGAATTTCACCAAACTCAAGGCCTTGCCCAGGCTGGTTCTCCGGTTCCTGAATGGCCTTTTTCTTTTGCTTCCTTACCTTGTTTTTGGTAAGGCCGATAAGCTTAAGGGATTGACCAAAATGGCCAATGCGGTTGGCGGATTTGCTTTTGTATTCGGAAAACAAACTCAGTTTTACAGATAACAAGACCTGGCATAATGAATAAAATAGTCATTTGTATACCGACCTTCAAAAGGCCGGAGATGTTAAAGAAACTGGTGCTAAGTATAATTGAATGCAATATCGACGAATCACTGATAAGCAGCAGGAGTATCGTTATCGTTGATAATGATGCCGGAATGAGTGCTGAGGCAACCGTGGCGGGAATAATAGAAAATGAAGCAAAAGGAGTCGAAATAAACTATTCGGGTTTCCCTGCAAAGGGACTTGCAAACGTAAGGAATGAACTAATGAGAATAGGCCTGGCCCAAAATCCTCAATTCATTGTTTTCGTCGACGACGATGAATATGTTGTTGCTGATTGGTTAAATGAGCTTGTTAAAACAATAGAATCGAATAATGGTGATATGGCTATGGGGCCTATCGATTCTATTGTAGGGAAGGATATACCTCCCTATATATCATGCTGGCTCCAAAGGGAGAACTATTTAAATAATACAAGGCAATATTTCATACGTACCGGGAATCTTATTATCAGGGTAGCATCGCTTCTGGAAAAGAATGTCTGGTTTGATCCCCGGTTTAATAAGACCGGAGGTGAGGATTCATTTTTTGGCCTTCAGATGATAAAGAAGGGAGCCAAAATTTTCTGGGCTTCAAAAGCTGTTGTTTGCGAAGCTGTTCCCGATGACAGAGCCAACTTAAAATGGCTGTCTGCAAGGTATTATAACGGAGCTAATAAGTTTACTTTCATTCTTAAGCTTGAGAGGAACAGGTTGAAAATGGCCAGAAAAATAGCTGTAAGCCTCATTTATATCGTGGCAGGTTTTTTTGGTCTGATTCTTATTTTTTTCCCAATAACAAAAAGATACATGGGGCTTTTGAAACTGTCGGAAGGACTGGGAGGGATTGCCGGATTTTTGAGCCTTCGTTATAATGAGTATTAATGCACTTACCAAAGGTTTAAGTTTTTTAGGTATTATTGTATAGGATTTGACCCTGACATAAAAACCTTTGGATTTTTAACTTTTTTGCGATGTTACGGTTTTAAGACCGGATGATAGTTTAATGAAAACTCACTGCCAGATGAAACTGATAATATTACATTCCATTTTACCAGCATACAGGAAGGATTTCTTTGAAACACTCAGTAAACAATTAAAGGTTAAAGACATTGATCTGACAGTGATGCACGGGACGAGTACCTTTAAACAGATCAATTCCGATACAAATCCCGGGTATGCTGCGCTGCCAATGCCTACTAAGGAGTTTAATCCCTTTGGATTCAGGCTTGTATGGTGGAAGGGGACCTTCAGTCAGATAAGAAAGATCGATCCGGATATGCTGATAATACTTTTTAACCCGGGTAATATCTCCTTCTGGCTCGTTCAGTTATATGCCTACTTTAAAAAAATCAAGATTGGCCTGTGGAGCAACGGGTCAGTAAGAAAAGAAATAACAGGAGTTAAGAAAAATGTAAGGGAATTTTTCCTGAATTTCTTCCTCCGGCGTGCAAAAGTGCATCTGTGCTATGGTTCCCGATATAAAAAAGAGCTGTTGGCTATGGGGTTTAGCGAATCTGAAATATTTGTGGCGCAGAATACAATAAATGTCGAAAAGATAATGGCATTTTGTGAAGGCAAAAAGCGTGATCCGTCGGCAGATAAAATAAATTTCCTCTCAGTAGGTGTTCTGATACGGGATAAAAACACAGATCTTTCAATCAAGGCAATCGCAAGGTTAGTACGGGAGGGTTATAATGCCAGTTATACAATTGTTGGTAAGGGAAAAATACTTGAAGAATTACGTTCACTTGTTGTGGAAGAAAAAATGGAAGAGCATATCTTCCTGCCAGGATACAAATCAGATGAAGAAATTTCGGCCTGTTTCCTGAATGCTGATGTTTTCATGATGCCGGGCGTTGGAGGCCTTGCAGTGAATGAGGCTATGGCCTATGGCTTGCCGATTCTTTCCACTGTTGCCGACGGCACAATACTCGATCTTCTTGAAGACGGCAGAAATGGTTTCTTCTTTGACCAATATCCTTCACTTGAAAATGTCTATGATGTATGCAAAAAAACACTTCAGAAAAGCAAAACTGAACTGATTGAAATGGGTGAGCAGAGCAGGCAGATGGTTAAAGAAAGGGCTACATTGCAAAATATGGTTGACAATTTTGAGAAGGCGATCATCTTTACAAGAGATTTTAAATAACAGAAACCCAATAGCAAAAGAAGTAAAAGATCACAAAAGAAAATTTAAATACAAGCATGTACAACAAAATCCTTGAATCGTTCCTGAAACTATCTGCCTGGTGCAGCGATCGGGAGTTTAAAGGGTATGATCCCTATGACGGGCTTAACAGTCCTTTTTTCAGAGCTTTGCCTGGTATTAGCAAAAACAGGTTTGCGCGTCTTGTATGGATTCAGGGATTTAAAAAATCACCGATTAACTTCAGGCCTGTATTTGGTATTAAGAAAGATTATAACCCTAAAGCTCTCGCACTTTTTCTTTCATCTTATGCTACCCTTTATAAAGCTGAAAGCAGGAAGGAATACCTTGACAAGATTGAGTTTTTTGCAGGAAAGATACTGGAAGTTGCAACACCAGGATATAGTGGTCAATGCTGGGGTTATAATTTCGACTGGGAATCAAGAGCATTTTTTCTGCCTAAATACACACCTACAATCGTTGTCTCCTCGTTCGTGGCTAACGCATTGCTTGATGCATACGAAATTATTCCAGATGATCGTTTTCTCAAGGCGGCCCGAAGCACCTGCGACTTTATCCTTAAAGACCTCAACCGTACATGGGATGATCAGGGCAATTTTATTTTCTCATACTCAAAGTTTGACAATAGTTCTGTTTTCAATGCTTCACTTCTGGGGAGCAGGTTGCTTGCCAGGATATCTTCGATTACTGGAGAACCGGAACTTGCCGCAGAGGCTAAGAAATCAGTGGAATATGTTTGTTCATGTCAGAAGGCCGATGGGGCCTGGGGTTATGGAAAGCTTCCATTCCATCAGTGGATTGATAACTTTCATACCGGCTTTAACCTTGAATGCATTTCAGATTACATGAAATACTCGGGCGACAATTCATATACTCAAAATCTGGAGAGGGGCCTGGAATATTATGTTAATACTTTTTTTACACCTGAGGGAGTCTCAAAATATTATAACACATCGATTTATCCTGTAGATATTCACGCCCCTGCACAACTTGTGGTAACATTGAGCAGGTTGGGAAGATTCGGTCAGTACAGGGAACTGATCGACAGGGTGCTAGGCTGGACTATAAACAATATGCAGTCGCCTAAAGGTTATTTTTATTATCAGGTATCAAAACATTATACGGTGAAGATACCTTATATGCGCTGGTCGCAGGCCTGGATATTTTATGGCATGAGTACTTATCTGCTCAGTGCAAAATCTGACGTTGCCGGTCATTAACTTCATGACTGCACTTTGTTTTTATATCTTTGTATGATGGCATAATAATTTAGTAGTAACCTAAAATAATAACCGGTTGAAGAATATGAAGATTTGGATCGATTTTATTAATACTCCGCAGGTGACCTTCTGGATCCCGTTTATAAACGAATTCAGAAAGAGCAACCACCAGATGCTGCTTACCTGCCGCGATTCGGGAAACACTGTAGCCCTTCTCCGGCAATATGATCTTCCTTTTGAGATCATTGGAGAGAGAGCCGGAAAGGGAATGATGCAGAAACTTCTCCTTTTCCCAAGAAGGATGATTAACCTTTACAGCTATATCAGAAAAAACAGGCCCGACATTGCCTGCAGCCAGAGCAGTTTTTACCAGCCTGTTGTTGCCCGTTTCCTGGGCATCCCAAGTCTTTATACAAACGATAACGAGCATGCAAAAGGAAATATTTTCGGGTTCTTGTTTGCGAAAAGGGTTATTTTGCCTGTCGCTCTTGAGAATGAAGATTTTGTAAATAAATGGCCGCTCAGGAAAAAGGTCCTTTTCTATCCCAGTGTCAAAGAAGCCATTTATCTGTCGCAGCGTTCTGATCTTGTTGCACTCACATCGGGCACAAAATCAAAAATCTACTTCAGGCCAGAGCCCTGGTCGGCACAGTACTATACTGGTCCTCTGAATTTTTTTGACGAGACCTTGCTTAAACTCTCTGAAGAACATGAGGTCGTTATCCTTCCCAGGGACAAGAACCAGACCACTCACTACCAGCAGGAAAAATTCAAGGCAATAACGGTTGCAGAAAAGCCTCTTTCCCTTGATAAAATTGTATCCGACTGTCTGCTTTTTATCGGAGCAGGAGGTTCAATGACACGTGAGATGGCAGTACTTGAAATTCCTGTTATCTCAATTTACCAGGCAGAATTGCTGGCCGTCGACAGGTACCTTATCGAGAAGGGCCTGATGATGATAAACAGCAAAATATCTTATGAGGAAATTAAATCCTTCCTTGGCTCATTCTCCGGTTCCGAAAGCAACTGGCTGATCCTGAAAGAGGGAGAACAATCATATTCAATAATAAAAAAACTAATTTATAACCTGCAATATGAACAAAATTAGAGGATCGATTATTGGTCTTGGAAAAATGGGGCTCTCACATGCTGCCATTGTAGGCGCCCATCCCGCTGTGGAATTTGCTGCCGTGTGCGATACTTCTTCAATGATTCTTGATGGTTTCAAGAAGTACACAAAGGTACATACCTACAGTGATTATAAAAAGATGATCGATAACGAGAAGCTTGACTTCACCGTTATCGCCACGCCTACAAAGTACCATTACCCGATGGTTAAATACGCCTTCGATAATAATGTTAATGTGTTCTGTGAGAAACCTTTTACTCTGCTCTCATCTGAAGGACAGGAACTGGTTGAGATTGCGGCAAGCAAATGGCTTGTAAACCAGGTGGGCTATCATAATCATTTTATTGGGACTTTCAGGGAACTTAAAAGGCTTCTCCAGGAAAACGTCATCGGCGAGCTTGTTCATTTCTCCGGTGAGGCATACGGACCTGTAGTAACTATGGAAAAAGGCAGTACATGGCGTTCAAAACCTGAAGAAGGCGGAGGGTGCCTGTTCGATTACGCTTCGCATGTAATCAACCTCATCCAGGAAATAATCGGCAGGCCTGAACAGGTTAACGGAGCACTGCTTAAGAGCATCTACTCCAAAGGTGTTGAAGATGCTGTCTACTCACTTCTAACCCTTGAGAGCGGCCTTACAGGCACTCTCCTGGTTAACTGGAGCGATGAGACCTATCGTAAAATGTCGACTTCACTGTCACTTCAGGGCAAAAAGGGGAAGATAATCTGCGATGCCACTGAAATTAAAATATACCTTAAAGAACCGAATCAGAAGGAAAAACTCGAAAAAGGGTGGACCATAAAGTATATTACTGAATTTGCACTTCCGGTCAACTTCGAGCTCAGGGGTGAAGAGTACTCTGCCCAGATCGATTACTTCGTTGATAATATCATCAGTAAGAAGAATGGCAGTTTAAATACTTTCAGCCAGGGACTTTACACCGATAAGGTAATTGAGATGATAATTGAAAAAGCTAAAAAAAATTAAGACATGGATAAGGTACTATTTGGTGATAATCAGTTTTTTGCAGTTAATCATGCCTCCGATGAGAAATCAAGAGCACAGGCAATAAGGTTTAAGGATGATTCTGCAATTATCGGTGTGCTCGATCAGGCTATAGATCTGGGCCTAAATACCTTTATGTGTACAACACACGACCGTATTGCAAATATTTGTGACCATATGAGATCGAATCCCGGAAGATACAAGGACTTCAATATCTTTCCCTGTATGCCCTATGCGCATAAATATGCTAATGCAGTTACCGAACTGGGTATAATGGGAACTATCAAGCAATATGTTCCCGGCAATATTTTCGGAACATTTGCCAAGGGCGGTATGGCATTCCTGTCGAACGACTTCAGCAAACTCATGCAGATTCTTATCGATGCCGAAATGAAAATGTTCAAGGGTATTAATACTCCCGTCATCTTTATACAGAATGTTCTGGTCGACCTTATTCTAGGTCTTGGAATGTTCGAAGTATTTAAGGAATACGACGAGTATATCAGGAAAAAATATGATGCTGAACCCGGATATATTACAATGAATATGCCGATGCTTCTGGATGCTTTGGAAGGTTTGGGGATTAAAAATCCTATTATTTGCACTTCTATCAATAAGATCGGATTCAGGATGGCGGGCGGAAATGAGATTTATGAAAAATATCTTCAGGAAAGAGAGTTCAGGCCGATTGCAATGCAGGTACTTGCCGCAGGAGCACTCAGGCCTAAGGAAGCCATTGAATATCTCGGAAAGTTCCCGAAAATTGAATCTGTTCTATTCGGGGCTTCTTCAAAAGGTCATATAAAGGAGACTCAGGAGCTGATACATCAGTACCTGAAATAAAAAAAGTGGAAATTTAAAGCCGGTAAAGTTAGCATCTGTATGATCGAAAAGGTTAGCCAGCGAGGCAGTGGGAGGAAACTATTGAAAAAAAGACTGGTTTCAGTCTTTTTTATATTGGCCTTTTTGGTTGTTGTTTTTCTTTTCATTGATTTTGTTGGTCCTTCAAAAATCACGGTTAGTGATGATAAAGTCTTTGGCCTGGAATGTCTTAGAGCCCGCGATCTGATTGTACAGGAGTATGACAAGGATGGGAACCTGTGGGCATCAAGGGGAATGAAGATTTACATGCTGGAAAAGGGAAGTCGTGATTTTAAGCGCATTGCCCATGTTCCAACAGGCTTAACGATTTTATGGCTTCGCGATTTCTCAATTGTTCGATGGGCTTTATTAAGGCCCGAATGCATTGAAATGACAGTTGCCGGAAATGGCGATATTCATGCATTATCGGCTGGAAGGATGTGGCTTCGGAAGAGTAATTCAAAAAAATTCATTGAAACACATCGTCTTGAACATTATGGTTTTGGCGATCAGGGAATAAGGAACGATGGCATCCTGAGCGTAAATGAAAACACAATTTATCTCGGGGAATATTTCCAGAATCCTGACAGAACGAGTGTGAATATCCTTAAAAACAGTGGTGACGGAATCGGCTGGACAAAAGCTTATGCTTTTCAGCCTGGTCAGATACGGCACATTCACGCATTGCAGAAAGATCCGTTCACCGACAGTTTATGGGTATGTACTGGTGATTCGGATGAGGAATCAATGATTGCACGTTCGGGTGATGGATTTATGACAATCAATAAACTGGGAGAAGGGAGCCAGCTTTGGCGTGTTTGTCAGTTGGTATTCACAAAAGATGAAGTTATTTGGGGAACAGATAACGGGGATGAAGAAATTGCCGGAATCTATGGGTGGAACAGGAGAACTTCAGAGTTGAAGAAATATTGCAGCGTGCCTGGTGCAATTTTCTTTGCAACAAGCCTGCAGGGAGGAACCATAGTTATGAGCACCAATCGCGAAAGGATGGCAAACGAAAAGGATGACAAGGTTCGTCTGTATATTAAACCTGAGGGCGGAGATATTAAGGTTGTTGAATGCGGAACCTGGAATCATAACAAACCCGGATTCTGGTACAAGTATGCAATGCTTCGGTTTCAACGATATCAGGGAGGACCCGCACTCGCTTTTACCTGCCTTAACCAGAAGGAATTGCCCGACAGTGAATTGATTATTGTTTCTGAGGAATCCCTTCTTAAAGCCGGGGTAACTGCAGAGAACAACAAGAAAAAGTAACCAGATTATGAAAAGCTATTCTACTACCACCGATAACATGACAATGCAGAAAACTGCATTTGTCTTCCTGCTGTTACTCTCCCTCCATTTCTGGGAGCTCAAATACATCCCTCAGGTACTTAATATCGAAAACCTGATTACCTGGGTCATAAGTATTATTGCCTTCGCTATGGTCAGCAAGAAATCAGGTATGCATTTTACCTATGCAATTTTTATCTTCCTTGCCGGACTTGTTTTTAATAGTATAGCAGCTTATGTTAATCTTGGGCAGAATCCGGTAAAGACTATACTTTCTTTCGAGTTCTCCTATTTTATTTTGTTATATTTCGTCCTTCATTACCTTAACCTTAGCCGCAAATACCTCGAAAACCTTATAATTGTCTTTGCCTTAATATATTCATTTATTTTCATCCTGCAATACACTGTTTATCCTACTGTTATTTTCAGGAGTGATAAGAATACAGCAGTATGGAGCAAACAATTTGAGATAATAGGCAATGGTTTCCTGATGCTGGGATATTTTCTTGTGTTAAACAGGTATCTTCTTTATCAGAAACTTGTTAACATTCTGATGGCCCTCTTCTTTTTTGCGGTACTTTTTTACAGTGACTTCCGGACTCTTATTGCAGGTGCCGCTGTAGTAACGGTTGTTATGCTGCTTAGAATATTTCACAGGCCTCAGGATATTGCAAAAATTGTTTTTGTAGGCTTACTGTTTGTGGCAATCACACAACAGAGTGCGATTTCGAAGGTAATGACAAAAATGGTTACTCAAACCCAAAGCAATTTAAAAGAGGGAAAAAAGTATGTCAGACTTGTACAGACTGAGTTCTTTTTCAAGAAATATCCGAGAAACCTGTCATACTTCATAATCGGAGGGGGAAAACCATCGGGTCCAAACCTTTTTAAATTTAACAGGTCTATTTTTTTTGGAATGAATTATAACATCGTCTGGGTCGATATAGGATTACTCGGATTTTATATTGTTGTGGGGGGAGTTGCTACTTTGGGCCTTCTTCTCTGGGTTTTAAGGGGTATTTTAACCCGGTTGCCCAGAGACAGAATATATCTGAGTTCGTACTTTCTTTATCTTCTGCTTGTCTCTTTTACAAATGAGGAAATATACAGGAATGGAATTTTTACAGTTCAGGCTATAGCATTATACCTTATCGATCAAGCAATACAAGAAAGGGATGATGTTGAAAATAAGATGGTAACTGATGTAAATGAAATCCCGGCAACCTCCTGAAAATGTTGCTATTTGAGATATTCTTAACAGAAGGCCCCCATGATGGCTATAAAAAAAGTAAAATGCGTAAATCTCTTTCCCTGATTCTTTTAATCTGTCTGTTAAACTTGCAGCATATTTCAGCTGTAAAGTATTATGTGAGCAACAGTAAAGGATCCGACGGTTCTTCAAGAAATGGCAAGACGGAAGCATCTTCATGGAAGACTTTATCGTGGGTAAGCAAAAAATCATTTTTGCCCGGAGATTCTATCCTTCTACGGAGAGGAGATACCTGGAGGGAGACTTTTACAATTCCCTCCGCCGGGGCTCAGGGTTCATTTTTATTTATTGGCAGTTACGGTAAAGGATCAAATCCCCGGATTCTTGGTTCGGAACCGGCTTTGAAATGGACAAGGCTCGAAGGAAACTTATGGAGTTCCGAGGCTTCTTTTTCCGACCCCTATTCTGCAGGAAAATATGGATCTGAAATTTTTTTCGTTAATACTGACAGCACTGTTTCGTGGGGAGTTCATAAGCTTAAATCAGGTGATTGCCTTGCAGAATACGACTGGACATTTGCCTCAGGAAAACTATTTGTCTTTTGTACTGTAGATCCTGCTTCCCGTTATGTGGTTGTTGAGGCTCCTCAAAGGCGGAATGCAATTAATCTCAATGATAAAAACTATCTTCATATCAATGGAGTAGATCTTTCCTACGTAGGCGAGGCGGCAATCTCCTATAAATCAAAACCCCAGCGCCAGCAGAAGGGATTAATTATTGAAAATTCTGAAATTGCATATGTATCTATCAAAGATTCGGAACTGGGTTACGGAATCGACGCTGCCTATTCCGACATGATAGTCAGGGGATGCGAAATTCACAATTGCGGCAGACGTGGAATCTCATTTCATATTTATGGAAGCGTGAACCTGTCAAATGTTCTGATTGAGAACAACTATTTTCACGATGGGTTTCACACTACTGGCCCTGATTTCAGTGTCGGCTCCAAATCATATTATCTGTCACATATTAATGGGGTGATTGTCAGACGAAATATATTCTATGACCCTCCAGCAAGCAAAGCAAATACAAACCACATTTTTATTCAGAATTATCGTTTTTCGGAATTGGATGCGACAATAAGTAATATTTACATCTATTCAAATATTTTTATTGCTCCTTCGGAGTCTGCCGTGCAAATGGAAGGGACACAGAGCGTCTATATTTATAATAATACCTTCTTCAATCATAATACATCGCGATCCGAAACCATTTCTCATGTCTGGGTGGATAAACATAATTCCTCGGTAGAGGTGAAAAACAATATTTTTTATTCCAGCCTGAAGAGCGATGACAACGGCAGCGGAGTTGAACTGTTTTTACGACAAGGGCAGGATCCCCAAAAAGTCGTTGCAGATTATAATTTATATTACAGGATCAATAACAACCTTAGGATTATTGAGAAAGAATACGCCGGAACCTGGTATATGAATAGTATTGCCTCTATCAGATCTGAAACAGGATGGGAAAAACACTCTCCTACGCCAGGGGACCCTCTTTTTACCGACCCTTCAACGAATAATTTCACATTAAAGGAAGGATCACCCGCCATTGGCAAGGGGAGTAATTTAAATCTTCCCTTTGATTTCTACGGGAAGAGTTTTAATGCCGTAAATCCATCAATCGGAGCTTGTGAATTTGGTCAAAAAAAAACTTATCCTCCGTCAAAGAAAAAATGATTTTGATGTAATCACCTGAATCAGCCCTGTTTTTTACTGTAACTCAGGGTAAATATTTGAATTATAGCTAATTGACTTTCAAAGGCTGTTTGGCAGTCTAAATATGTGAACATTAACCTGTATTGGTATTGCTATGATATTCAATAAAATAGTTATTTGCTAAAATTCCAGAAAAATTTAGAACAACAAAATGCATTATTTCTGCGGGTTAACAAATTGGGCTATCTTTGTGTTTAAAGTAAGAATTAGTGAATTGCCGATTAAGAAAAACTGATTTTTAAGGATCCAATATTTATAAAAAAATTATAGCACCAATGAAGAAAAAGATTCTTCCTTTTTTTCTCCTTATATTTTTTAATTCATTACTTGCCGGTAATGCAGATGGAGTAAAAGTCGTTTTCCGTTACGATGATTTCCTTCTCAAACCATCCCCTTTGAATGATTCCCTTCTGAATACATTCGCCAGAAATAATATCCCGTTATGTATCGGAATTGTTCCGTTTGATACATCTGGAAACTTTCTTAACGGATTGGATTCAGCTCAAATCTCAGCCCTCCGATCCAGAATATCAAGGGGTGAGGTGGAGGTCGCTCTTCACGGGTTTAACCACAGAAATCATCTTAAACCCGGTCGGTTCACAAAATCTACTTACAGTGAGTGGGCAGAAATGCAATACGACGACCAGGTGAAAAAGTTGTCGTACGGTAAAAATATCCTCGACAGTGTACTTGGGACAAATATTAAGGTTTTCGTTCCCCCGTTTAATACCTACGACGACAATACTCTGAAAGCCCTGGAAACACTTGGTTTTGAGATTGTATCGGGAAGTCGTCAAGGCTCATCAAACGGGCAAACCATTCAATTCATACCCTCAACCTATGAGGATTTTTCTTCCCTTTCAGAGATAATTGAGAAAAACAGGGATAATGATGTTTCGGTTATTGTATATTTTCACCCATATACCTTTAAGGGGGGAAGCGACAAATACTCAACAAGAGAAGAAGGAAATATGTCACTTGAAGATCTGGATTCGCTTCTGGCGAAGCTAAATTCAGCGAATACATCATTCTTTTCTTTTTCAGGCCTTGATGAAACGGGAGACTTTAACAGTGGCTCCTTTAGGAACAATACTATGAAATACAACCTGTTAAAGAAGACACTTTTATATACAAAACTATATAATTATGGCACTTTGCGTTCTTCGGGCTCTACCGGAACCGACAATGCGCTGACAGCAGCGAACATTCTGCTTCATATTCTGATTTTTTTAATAACCTTTTCACTTACAGGCCTTTTCCTAAAGATTTTTCATCCGGAAATTACAACTGTTCTCGTACTTCTGATTTTATGGCTGGTTCCTGTTTCAGCATACCTGGTTTATATAAGAAACGATTTCAGCTTCGGAATGGTTGTAATTATGTTGTTGGTGATTTTCAGTTCTTTGATATCCGCGATACTGTGGAAGTACACTGGTTTATTTCCTATTAGACGGAATAAACAGCATGTTTCAGTTGTTGTATCTTAGAGGATATATTTATTTATTTTTGAATGTTTTTTACTACAGACCAATTATCACATAACCTATTATATCGCTTGTGAAGAAGATATTAGTTTTCTGTTTTTCATTATTGGCGTTTCAGGCTTATGCCCAGAACTATAATGACCGCAGCACTACCGGACCAGTGCCACCGAAAGGAATAGATGTTGTGGGTTATGTTTCGACATCTAAAGCCGCTAATGTTACCCAGCTTATATCGGGGGTTCCGGCTTATTTGTGGACGGAAGGTTGCGGACCTACTGTTGTAGGTATGCTCGCAGGATATTATGATTCGCATGGTTTTCCAAATCTTTTTCCGGGTGATGCATCAACCAGGACGACAGCTGTTAGTAGTGCCATAGCCTCGACGCAACACATCGATGACTACGCCAAGCCTAATGAGAATACGCTTCCGGTGCAGGCCGACAAATCAGAACTTCCGGCAGGTGATGAGCATACCAACAATTGTATTGCCGATTATATGCTGACATCACGAAGCATAATCGGGAACATCTGGGGATGGAGCAAGGGTGTCGATATAAAACCATCGTGGGAAAACTATATTGCAAACTTTACCCCTGAATATACCGGCAGTGCTACCCAGTATTATTACAACAGTTCAACATGGGATACGCTGATCAGCAATATCGATCGCAATAAACCGATGCTGCTTCTGGTTGATACAAATACTGACGGACTAACGGATCATTTCGTTATTGCAAACGGATATAAAATAGAGAATGATATAAAATACTATGGCTGTTTCAATACCTGGGACGTGGTTCAGCACTGGTATCAGTTCCAGCAGATGGCTGCCGGAGTTTCATGGGGTGTTGCCCGATGCTATACTTTTTCAATCCATAATAAACTGCCTGTTCCGGCAGGAACAATTACCGGGCCTTCCAATGTTTGCAGAGGTTCTAATCCGGTTGATTACACGGTTCCTGTGATTGCAGATGCGACTTCATACGTCTGGACTTTGCCTTCGGGAGCGACCGGGACCAGTTCGACAAACAGCATATCCGTTACCTTCGGAACCGGCTCAGTTTCGGGAAATATTACTGTGTTTGGGCGTAATTCAAATGGAGACGGAACTGCTTCCTCATTGTCAGTAACAGTTAATACACCACCCTCTGCACCAACTGTTGGGACTGTTACCCAGCCAACCTGTGCTGTTCCCTCAGGAAGTGTTGTGCTTTCAGGCCTGCCATCGTCTGGAACCTGGACTCTGACAAGAAGCCCTGGAGGAGCCACTTATCAGGGAACCGGAACCAGTACGACAATATCAGGCCTTTCTACGGGAACTTATGTATTTACCGTGACAAATGCCTCTTCGTGTGTATCTTCATCTTCATCAGATGTTTTAATAAATGCAAATCCGGCTAACCCGGCTACTCCTGTTACTACCCTAACCCAGCCTACTTGTTCCGTTTCAACCGGATCTATTCGCATTACCTCGCCAACAGGCAGTGGAATGACATATAGTATTAACGGGTCAACCTATACTAATACAACGGGAATATTTTCTTCAGTCGCATCAGGAAATTATACAGTTACAGCTAAGAATTCTTCAGGATGCATATCTTTGGGTGCGTCTGTAGCTATTAATGCCCAGCCCGCAACACCATCAAATCCCGCTGTGACCCTTGTGCAACCTTCATGTTTTGTATCAACAGGTACTATAACGATTACTTCACCGATTGGTCTGGGCATGACTTATAGTATTGATGGTTCAACATATTCTAACACGACCGGAATATTCGGTTCAGTCAGCTCCGGTACTTACGTAGTAACTGCCAAAAGCTCTTTAGGGTGCATATCCTCAGGTACCAGCACGACAATTAACTCGCAACCATCAACACCCTCAACACCAGCAATAACGCTTACGCAGCCTACATGCTCTGTATCTACAGGAACCATAACAATTACTTCCCCCAAGGCCGTAGGGATGACTTACAGTATTGACGGTACAACATACACAAACACCACAGGGATTTTTACCCCGTTGGCAGCAGGAACCTATTCAGTTACCGCTAAGAATTCATCGGGGTGCATCTCATCTGCGTCATCTGTTTCTATAAATGTTCAGCCGGCAACTCCTGCTGCACCCGAAGCAACACTTACCCAGCCAACCTGTTCCTTATCAACCGGGACAATTACGATTACATCACCAAAAGAGGGAGGTATGACTTATAGCATGAACGGCTCAACATATACAAATACTACCGGTATTTTCAGTGGAATTGTTGCTGGCCCCTATACCCTGACAGCTAAAAACTCTGTCGGGTGTATTTCATCAGGTTCCGGTGTCACAATAACTGCCCAACCCACCACTCCATCATCACCGGTAACGATACTTACCCAGCCAACATGTTCATCGTCAACGGGTACTATTGTCATTACTTCTCCTTCCGGAACAGGAATGACCTACAGTATAGATGGGTCAACTTATACAAATACAACAGGAACATTTACTTCAGTTGATCCTGAAACATATTCAGTAACTGCCAAAAGTTCAGCTGGCTGTATTTCAACTGGAACAAGTGCAACCATTAATGCACAGCCAGCTACTCCTGTTGCTCCTGTTGCCTTACTTACTCAACCATCCTGTTCGGTATCGACAGGAACCATCTCAATAACTTCTCCAACGGGAGCAGGGATGACCTATAGCCTTAATGGTTCTACTTACATAAATACAACCGGGACATTTTCATTTGTTGTCACAGGTACCTATACCCTTACAGCAAAGAGCTCTTCAGGATGCATCTCTGCAGGAACCTCTGTCACAATTAACCAGCAGCCTGCAACACCATCTACTCCTGACGGCTCAATTGTTCAGCCCGACTGTTCGGTTTCAACCGGGGTTATAGAAATAACCACGCCAAAAGGGATAGGATATAATTACAGCATTGACGGGAACGACTATACAAATACCTCCGGTCTCTTTACATTAGTTCCTCCTGGTACATATACAGTGACTGCCCGGAATCTGGCAGGATGTATTTCCGAAGGAACTGATGTTACTATCATTGCCCATGCCGTTACACCTCAGGCACCTGTCATATCGCTGACCGACAATATTCTTCATTCCTCGTCAGTAGCAGGTAACAGCTGGTATAATCAGGATGGAATCATTAGTAGTGCAACTGCTCAGGACTATACTGTGATGTTAAGCGGCATTTACTATGCAATTGTTACTAAGAACGGATGCAGTTCGGTTCCTTCCAATTCAATAAACGTTATTATTACCGGGGACGAGAACCCTGTTTTGAATGAAATAAGATTAAAAGCTTATCCTAATCCATTTGAAGATGAGCTTATTCTTGAACGGGCAGGAACAATGGAGATAGCAGGCTATGAGATATTAAATTCACTTGGGCAGGCGATCATTAAAGGGAAAACAGGAGAAAAATCTGTCATTGAAACTTCAGTTTTGCCCAGAGGGGTATATATTCTAAGGGTAAAAAATGGCAGATCTTATGATCATATTAAAATCATCAGAAAATAGGTCTGGTCCCTTTTTTAGCTTATCTTTTCACTTATAGTGTTAGTGTTTTTCCAGGGAGATCGTTTTTTGATTAAATACTGGTTTAAGATGATTAACTTTCCTCTTTTGGGCCCTAATCATTAATTGAAATACACCAGAAACATAAAAAGCCTTATAAAATGGCATCATAAAGGCAATTAACAATAGGGCAGAGTTGTTAGAAACATTAAGTTTTTGTAGTTTTGAGGCGAATAGAATTCTTTTAGCACGAATAATATCAATATTTTAAGAACCATGTTTAAAAACTTAAGATTTAAATTCAGGGCTTTTATTCTTTTTTTTACGGTGGTTTTCGCAGTTTCCTGTGTGCCTGTGAAAAAGCTGTCATATATAAATGATGTTAAGGAGCTTCAGGCGCCATACATAAATCCTAAAGAGCACAAGCTTATATCTCCTTTTGATAAGATTTACGTAAAGGTTTACAGCATTGACGAAAAGACAAATCTTCTTTTCGGGTCAAATGAGAATATGAGCTCCACTTCATCAGCCGGTATGATCGGTTATCTTGTTGATGAGGCAGGTGACATAAGTTTCCCTTTTGTTGGCAAGATACATTTGACAGGTCTTTCAACAAGTGAAGCCGCTGCAAAAATCAATGAGTCACTGAATGAATATGTACCCACATCGGCGGCAGTCGTAAGGTTTATCGAAAACAGCGTATCAGTCCTTGGAGAGGTTCTTCGACAGGGAACATATACCTTCACTCAGGATAAAATAACAATCTATGATGCCCTCTCACTTGGTGGCGGGATGACACAGTACGGAAAGCGTAAAGGTATTGTTCTTATCCGGCAGGAAGGTGATAAGATAATGCATCATACTCTTGATCTTTCCGATTCCAGAATTGCCGAAAAAGAATACTATTACATTCAGGCAAATGACATTATTATTGTTGAACCGTTGAGGTGGGCTTCGGTTCAATCCTTTAGTAATTTCTATTCTATAATACTTAGTTCAGTGTCAGTGCTTTTGACAATAGCCTTGACTTTCAAGCTTATTTAATTATTAATATATGAAACCCATATGACTGACAACTATCAATACATGATAGCAGATTAATTTACAACCGGGCTAAACATGCTCTAAGTAGTCATAAATGTGCGGTTACATCATACAATTGAAATCAAAATTATAATATGATGAAAAAAAGAAACGAAACAGAGTCATCAAATGCTCTTTTCAAAGAATACCTTTTAAAGGTTTTTTATCTGAAGTATTTTTACCTCATCTGCATTGCTTTATTGTTAGTAGTGGCTGTCCTGGTAAACCATTATTCTCAAAAGGCCTATCAGATAACTGCGGTTGTCGGCCCAACTCAGAATAACAGCGGAAATCTTCTGGCATCCGAAAGCTTTTTCAGCGGCATGGGAGCATATAAACAGGGCAGTAACATAGAGGATGCGATAAACAGTCTTAACTCCTTTACTTTGATCTCATCCACGGTTAATTCAATGAACCTCGAGGTAGGCTATTTCAGCGAGAAGCCCAATTTCCTTAAGGAGAGGGATGAGCTTTATCTTAATGGTCCATTTGAGGTTAAGATTGATAAATCACATATTCAGGCCATCGACACCAGATTTTATATCATTTTGCTTAATGATTCCACATTCAAGCTTAAAGCATTGAATAAAGATGCCTCTCTTTACAATTATATTGATAATAAAGTTGTAAGCGAGAAAGTCTTTGTGACTCATGATTCAAATTACAAGTTCAGCGAGACAGTTACAAATACTAATTTTAAATTTTCTGTTTCGTTCAATAAGGAGAATCTTCCTAAAGGAAAAAGGGCAAAAGATCTTTTCTTTTTTGAATTGTACAATTCCGAAGAGATGGCTAAAGGCTATCTTAAAAACATGAAGGTTGAAGCCGTATCAATTCTCGCCTCAATTATTAACCTTCAGTTTACAGGGACAAATATTGACAAATCAATTGCATTCGTAAATTCCTATCTGAATACCTTTTTGGATGGTAACCTTTCGAAAAAGAACCAGGTTGCAAAGAACACAATCAGTTTTATCGATTCCCAGATCTCTGAGTTATCAGATTCTCTTTCAAAGTCCGAATCGACGCTCAGAAATTACCGTTCCGCCAATCAGGTCATGGATCTTAGCTTTCAGGGTCAGAGAACTTACGATCAGATGGCCCAGTTTGAGACGCAGAAGTCAAATCTTGAGGTGCAGGGCAGATATTATGAATATGTGATCAACCTTCTTCGAACCAACCAGGATTTTTCAGGCGTCGTTCCGCCCAGTTCTGCCAATATTACTGATCCCATCATGAACAAACTGGTCACAGACCTTCTGGCCCTGAATACAGAACGATCGGGTATAGCCATGAAGAATAACAATGAGAAGAACCTTTTCCTGGTGCAGGCTGAAAATAAGATCAAGATGCAGAAGCAGGCACTTCTTGAGAACGTAACAAATAACCTGAATACTATCAATCTCTCACTTAATGAGCTTAACGCAAAGTCGGAAAAGCTTTCCAGAGAAATTTCGAACATGCCAAGGACCGAAATGAACATGGTAAACATTCAGAGAAAATTCAAACTTAATGATAATATCTTCACCTATCTTTTACAGAAGAGATCTGAAGCCTATATCACTCTGGCATCAACATATCCCGATTATGAAGTACTGGAGCCTGCCCGTGAGATCACATCTAAAATTGTCAGACCAAAACCAATAATAAATTACCTGATTGCACTCTTCCTGGGATTGCTGATTCCTACTATATATCTGATTCTTAAAGATCTTTTAAATGACAAGATCAGCAGCATCTTCGATGTGGAACATTTGCTCGACAGGTCGGTTTTTGGAATTATTTACTCGAATACCAAGAAATATGAAGCAGTCGTTGTAGAATCCCCCAAGTCGGCAATTGCAGAATCGTTCCGTAATCTCCGCAGTTCCCTGTTCCTGAAGCTAAAATCGGAACCGACCAGAGTATTGCTTGTCACATCTTCACAACCGGGTGACGGAAAGAGCTTTATATCATTCAATCTGGCAGCATCTATAGCTTCGGTAGGATATAAAACTGTTCTTATCGACTGCGACCTGAGGCGACCAACCTTGCATATTAAGCTAAATCAGGATAATATGCCTTCTGCAGATTTACTTCTGAGAAATTATAAGGATAAGGGGAGACGTTTCCTGGGATTCGGAAGGAAAAATGATCATGGCGATGAAAAGAGGTTTTCAAGCCCAATGATGAACCATCGAAGGGAAGATGAAAAAGGCGTTTCAAATTTCATGGCAAAAATGGCAAAGGAGGATGAAATTGTTCAGGAAACATCTATTCCAAACCTTTACTTCATCCCTGCGGGTCCCATTATCACAAATCCTTCAGAGCTTATCGATAAAGGTGTACTTGATGATCTTGTCGAATCGCTCAGGAATAAATATGACTATGTAATTATCGACACCCCTCCTGTAGGACTGGTTGCTGATTCAATACAGCTGATGAAATATGCATCTCAGATACTGGTTGTTTCCAGGATTAACTCTACCCAGAAGGATATTCTTGTAAACGCACTTACTTCGATGCACATGAATAAGATTGAAAACTATGAGGTGATACTTAATGATCTAGATCTTGAGAAGAGCCCATATTCAGGCTATAAGAACTACTATCTCAAGGAATAGCGATTTATCCGTTTACTTTAACCCGCCTCCGCTTTTTCAGTAGAAGGCTGTGGTTTCTGAAATATTAATAGAGTGCCTGCCCTTATTTTAATCAAAGAGCAGGCACTTTTATAAAGGAATAGTCCGAAGTTTTATCGGGAATGAACTTAAAGATTCCCTTACAGGCGATTGGCAAATGCGCTGTATACTTTCATCCTTTATATTTCGTTATACTATGACATGATTTATTTGTATCCATTTAAATATCTAAAAATGAATCTTTTCATTATCAGATTGAAATGCTGGTTGGTTATGTTGTTTTTAATGATAAGTTATTCATTGTCTGCAACTAATTATTTTTTAAGTAATTCTGCAGGAAATGATGCTTCCGATGGCAGGACGATAGCAACAGCGTGGAAGTCAATTTCAAAGGCAAATTCAAAAGTATTTTCTGCAGGAGATTCAATTTTTCTTAAAAGGGGAGATGTATGGAGGGAATTATTAACTGTAACTACTTCAGGTACTTCTGCATCTTATATCTATTACGGCAGATTTGGAACAGGAGATAATCCTAAAATACTTGGTTCTGAAGTTGCTACATCATGGATTGATCAGGGAGGCAATGTGTGGAAATCAGCAAATACTTTTATAAATCCTGCTAATGTTGGTGAATACGGGACTGAAATATTTTTTGAAAACAATGATGGATCGGTTTCATGGGGAAGATATAGCACAACATTGTCAGGTGTTTACAACTGGAATTGGTCGTCGAATTATATCTATGTTTACAGCACTGAGAATCCCTCCACGAAATTTAAGTCGGTTGAGATCCCACAGAGATCCTCTATAATTGGACTGAACGACAAGAACTACATCCATATTGACGGGATAGATCTATATTATTGCGGTATGTCGGGTGTCACTTATTCGGCATACCCGATGATAAAACTGACAGGATTAATAATTGAAAACTGTAAGATCGCCTATGTTTCTACAAAAAACTCGGAAGCAGGGTATGGAATAGATGCAACTTACTGCGATATGATAGTGAGGCATTGCGAGATCCACGATTGCGGGAGAAGGTCAATTTCACAGCACCTGTATGGTAACTATACTGCAACAAATATTCTTATAGAAGATAATTACTTCCACGACGGGTGGCATACAACAGGCCCCGACTTCAGCGTGGGGGCAAGCGGCACAACGGGAAGCATTGACGGGGTCATTGTTCGAAGGAACAAGTTCTACGATCCTCCAAACACTTCTGCATTCTCAGAACATATCTTCCTTCAGAATTATCTCTATTCATCCCTTCAGTCGCAGGTTAAAAATGTTTACATTTATTCAAATATCTTCATTTCCCCTTCGGCCAATTCCATCAATATGGAAGGTACTCAGAGCGTTTTTATTTACAATAATGTATTCTACAATCACAATATTTCCGGAAAGGCTGCCCACATATGGATAGACAACAACAACAGTTCGGTAAAGGTGAAAAACAATATATTTTACTCCACTTCAACCAGCGATATTGGCGGGACAGAACTATTTATGCGCACCGGGCAGAATCTGGCGAATGTGGATGCTAATTACAACCTCTATTACAGGGTAAATAGCACCTTTAGAATTATCGATAAGGAAGGAATTGGATCTTTCAATATGACCCAGATTGCACTTGTAAGAAGCCAGCTCGGGCTTGAAAAAAACTCGCCTGTTCCTGCAAATCCGCTTTTTTTGTCAAGCACAGATTACCATGTCCAGGGTGGTTCTCCTGCCATTGCATCCGGTTTGGCCATCGATGCTGTTGTGTCAGATTTTGAGGGCAAGGCTTTTTCAAATCCGCCAAATATCGGATGCTATGCAATTCCGGTTGGTACGGCAGAATTGGTCTATATAAGTTCTTCTGTTGAGAATGCATCTCCTTCGGTGCTTGAGATATCATTCAGTTCATTTCTTGCCGTTCCGGCACCTCCAGCCTCTGCATTCACAGTACTCGTAAATGGAATTGCCCGAATTGTTAGTCTTGTCTCTATCTCCGGAACCAAGGTACAACTAACGCTACCGGGTCCTGTTGTATATAATGATGTAATAACAGTAGCTTATGCCAAGCCTGCCACAAATCCTTTACTGAGCACTTCGGGCCAGCAGGCAGCCTCATTTGCTGCCAAAACAGTTTCAAATAATGTAAGTCTGGTTGTTGTTTCGATTCCGGTTTATTTCAGTTCTTCTGTCGATAACAGTAACCCTTCTATCCTCGCAATGACTTACGACAACACCCTTGTGAGCCCTGCACCTGCTTCTTCAGCATTTTATGTTACTGTGAATTCTGTACAGAGGCCTGTAAGCCTTGTTACCATAGCCGGATCCAGGGTTCTTCTTACACTGGTAACACCAGTTGCTAAAGGCGATGTTATTAAGGTATCTTATACCAAACCATCCTTAAATCCTCTGCGGACTGCTTCAGGCGGACAAGCTGTTAGTATAAGTGCTATGCCGGTCAGCAACAATGTTGGAACGGTTAATATTCCGCCGGTTATCAAAATAAATTATAAGAAGAACGTTTTTTCAGGTTTCATCGAACGCCTCGATGCATCGGGAACAACTGATCAAAATAATGATAATCTAACTTTTTACTGGATTGTCCCTTCAACAGTATCTGTTTCATCAAGAAGCAGTTCAGTTCTCAGTTTCCTGGCTCCAATTGTAAAAGCCCCGGAAACTTTTGAATTTACCCTCAATGTTTCCGATGGGAAGTCTGTTCAGTCAGTGAGTGTTGAAGTTCTCATTCAGCCCTACCAGCCTGAACTTGGTGTGCTTCCGGTAATGAGTATGGAATCTGATGGGTATATTGAATCTGACAACCCCGCCAATGTTCTGGATGGAAATCAGGGAACATGGTGGTCTTCGCAGGGAGAGGATCACTGGCTGGTTACAAGTCTGTCCAATCCAAGCCAGATAAGTTATGTCCTTTTGTCCTTTCCTGAAAGCCCTGTAGATTCATATCATTTTGATATCTACGCTTCGACTGATGACATCAGTTGGGATCCCGTATTAATAAATGCAGTTTCCTGCGCGTTTTCAGGTGATTACCAGGTTTTTGAGTTTCCCTTAGCGCAGCGTGAGACACCCTATTCATACGTCAAGCTTTTAGTTCATGGTAACGCTGGCTCTGA
The DNA here is from genome assembly GCA_903844815.1 of uncultured Bacteroidota bacterium. Classification (GTDB taxonomy): domain Bacteria; phylum Bacteroidota; class Bacteroidia; order Bacteroidales; family VadinHA17; genus LD21. Next base: position 39,613 of record CAIMVD010000372.1, read on the forward strand.
TATGAACTATGTTTCAGAATTCAGGACATTCGGGATTCAGCAGATTCCTGATGAAGCAAAAGGCATTAAGATGACTCTGTTTCCGAATCCGGCTAATAATTACTTCAGGTTACTGCTTTCTGAAGAGCCTCCTGTGCCTTACCTTATAAAAATAATTAACATGAACGGGGTTGTGGTATATGAAAAAACAGTGGAGACAACTGAAACTTATATCTACTTGCCCGTAAGTCTCAGGTCGGGAGCTTATATAGTAGAGTTATTTTCAGGAAAAACCCTGGTGGTGAAGAACCGGCTGATTATCCATGAGCTTAGGTCAAAATAAAGCCCTATTCACCGCGAGAAAGTCTTAATAGTTGATTATCTCTTGATTTTCCCCCGGGACCCGGCATACTATTATCCTTCAAATTCTGTTATATCATCGTATAATTTTTTTTTGTATCTTTATAAAAATCTAAAAATTAATTTTCTAATGGTCAGACTAAAAATCTGGTTTGTTCTCTTGTTTTTTCTGATAAGTTATTCAGCATCTGCAACTAATTATTATGTTAGCAATTCTGCCGGAAATGATTCTTCAGATGGAAAGACTCAGGCCACTGCCTGGAAAACTATATCTAAGGTAAATTCAAAGACATTTGTTACAGGCGATTCAGTCTTTTTAATGAGGGGGGATCTCTGGCGGGAATTATTAACTGTTTCCACTTCAGGCACTGCAGCGTCTTATATGTATTTTGGAGGTTACGGTACTGGTAATAATCCTAAAATGCTGGGATCTTCAGTTTCAGCATCATGGACCGACCAGGGTGGAAATGTTTGGAAATCATCTTCCACATTTACAAATCCTGCCAATGTGGGCGATTTCGGAACTGAGATTTTTTTTGAAAACAACGATGGAACGGTTTCATGGGGTGTCAACAGCACTACACTCTCAAATATATACAACTGGTATTGGTCAGGAAGTTATATCTATATTTACAGTACCCAGAATCCTGCAACTGCTTTTAAGTCAGTAGAGATCCCTCAAAGGGCCTCAATAATTAACCTTAATGATAAGAACTATCTCCATTTTAACGGGATAGATCTTTTTTACTGCGGAATGTCGGCTATTACTTATAAAACATATCCGATGATCAAGCTGACTGGTTTGATTGTTGAATATGCCAAAATAGCCTATGTCTCTACTAAAAATTCAGAAGCAGGTTATGGTATAGATGCCACATATTGCGATATGATTGTCAGACACTGCGAAATTCATGATTGTGGCAGGAGATCCATTTCGCACCATCTCTATGGAAATTATACTGCAACTAATATACTCATAGAGGATAATTATTTCCATGATGGCTGGCATACTACAGGCCCTGATTTCAGCGTGGGTGCAAGTGGTACAACCGGGAGCATCGACGGGGTAATTGTTCGCAGGAACAAGTTCTACGATCCACCGAACAGTACTGCGTTTTCCGAGCATATTTTTATTCAGAATTATCTCTATTCATCGCTACAGTCTCAAGTGAAGAATCTTTATATTTATTCGAATATTTTCATTTCCCCTTCCGCCAATGCTATTAATATGGAGGGTTCTCAAAGCGTATTCATTTACAATAATGTCTTTTATAATCATAACGTTTCCGGAAAATCTGCCCACGTTTGGTGCGATAACAACAACGCTGCAATAAAGGTTAAGAATAACATTTTTTATTCTACCACTACCAACGATATAGGCGGGACTGAATTATTTATGCGCTCAGGCCAGTCCATAGCCAACGTCGATGCTGATTTCAATTTGTATTACAGGGTTAATAACACTGTCAGAATAATCGACAAGGAAGGTACAGGGTCATTCAACATGACCCAGATTGCTCAGGTAAGAACCCAGCTGGGGCTTGAAAAAAATTCGCCTACACCTGCCAATCCAAATTTTGTGTCGACCAGTGATTTTCATGTTCAGAGCGGTTCGCCTGCCATTGGTAAAGGCTTGGCAATTGATGTGGTAGTAACTGATTTCGAAGGAAGACCCTTTAACAATCCGCCTAATATCGGATGTTATGCGAATCCAACAACTACTACTGAACTTACTTACATCAGTTCTTCAGTTGAGAATTCTGCTCCTTCTATCCTGAATATCAATTTCAACCTGGCACTTGCCAGTGTTCTGCCTGTTACATCTGACTTTACTGTAATGGTTAATTCCGTTGCAAGAGCCGTAAGTCTGGTTGGTATTTCCGGTACAAAGGTCCTGTTATCACTTTCAAGCCCTGTTGTTTATGGTGATAAAATAACAGTAGCCTATACCAAACCGGTATCAAATCCTTTGCAGTCCACAACCGGAAAACTGGCAATCTCATTTACTGCGCAGACTGTAACTAACAATGTTCTTCAGATAGCTCCTTCAGTTCCGGTTTATACAGGCGCTGTGATTCAGAACGCTACTCCTTCGGTATTGGAGATGAATTACAGCCTTGCACTTGCCAATATTTTACCTGCAGCTTCATCCTTTACAGCTATCGTGAATTCTGCGTCGAGAAGCGTAGTGTCCTTAACAATATCCGGGACCAGGGTACTATTGAATCTTTCATCCCCTGTTGTTTATGGCGATATTGTTACAATATCATATACCCAGCCAGCTGCTAATCCCCTTCAGATAGCCTCAGGAGGCAAGGCGGCAAGTATCAGCGTGCAACCTGTGACAAACAATGTCGGGGCTCCGGTGCCGGTATATGTGAGCTCGGTGGTTGAGGATGCTGATCCTGGCACTCTGGCTCTTACTTATGACCTTACACTCGCTGCCATATTACCCGGTACATCGGCATTTGCTGTTACTGTTAATTCTGTCTCGAGAGGAGTTAGTTCAGTTTCGGTTTCAGGCACAAGGGTTTTGCTAACACTTTCTGCACCTGTTGCTTATGGGGATTTAATAACTGTTGCCTACACACAGCCCGTCTCCAGTCCGCTTCAGACAGCTGCCGGTGCAAAGGCGGCAACTATGACAGCAAGGACGGTTACAAATAACCTTCTTCCTCCTGTCCCGGTTTTTGCCGGTTCAGTTATAGAGAATATTACACCCGATGTCCTTACGATTACTTACGACATGACATTGGCCAATATCATACCTGGTTCTGCTGCATTTTCTGTGGTTGTGAATTCCGTGACAAGAGGTATCACGACGGTAATTGTATCAGGCACTGATGTAGTGCTAACCCTTTCATCACCGGTTGTATTCGGTGATATTGTGACTGTTTCGTATACTCAGCCTTCTGCCAATCAGCTTCAGACACCTGGCGGGTTACTGGCTGAAACTATCGCACCACAGACGGTGAGCAATAGTGTCGCCGAAATTCCTGCATATTTAAGTTCATCAGTAGAAAATTTCGCACCTTCTATACTGATAATGAATTACAACCTTTCTTTAGCAAACATTCAGTCAGTACCTGAGTCCTTTGCTGTTACGGTGAATTCTGTAACAAGAATCGTCAATTCGGTTTCAATATCAGGTACTTCAGTTTTACTCACTCTCTCGTCACCTGTTGCCCAAGGTGATATTGTTACTGTATCTTATACTCAACCAGCATCTAATCAAATTCAGACTACAGATGGTGGAATGGCAGTATCTATCGGCAGTCAGCCGGTTCTTAATAACGTTGGCGTTGTTATTCCAGTTTACGTGAGCTCAGTGATTGCGAATTCTGCACCCTCAGCTCTTTCTATGACTTACAGTCTTGCACTGGACAATACTTCTGTGCCGGATCCGTCTTCATTTACAGTAAGGGTCAATTCATTATTAGTGGTCGTTTCCTCAGTATCAGTATCAGGTACACGGGTTACATTAAATCTTTCCGCGCCTGTAATTTCCGGTAATATAGTAACCGTTGCTTATACCCAGCCTGCCTCTAATCCCCTTCAAACTGCTTTGGGCGGGATTGCCGGGAATTTAAGTGCACAGAATGTAACCAACCAGGTGCTTGCCATTCCTGTTTATGTGAGTTCGGTTATTGAAAATTCAGCTCCATCTTCTCTTGTCATGACATACAGCCTGGCGTTATCCAGCAGATCCAGGCCTGCAGCGTCTTCTTTTTCCGTGATGGTTAATTCAATAGCCAGGACAGTAACTTCAGTTTCATTATCCGGAACAAAAGTCACCCTAAGGCTTTCAGCGGCAGTTTTTTCGGGGGATATAGTTACAGTATCATATACTCCTCCTGCCAGCAATCCGCTTCAAACAACTTCTGGAGTAAAAGCCGTATCAATCAGCGAACAGCCTGTTACAAATAATGTAATTCCTTTGCCTGTTTATACCAGCTCTTCAATTGAAAATACTGCTCCGTCAATACTTGTTATGAATTACAGCTTGCCATTGACAAATATTATTTCTTCCATAAGCGCTTTCAAAGTAGTAGTCAACTCTGTTTCACGAACTATCAGTTCAGTTTCAATTTCCGGAACGAAAGTTTTACTGAATTTATTAACACCAGTAGAATTTGGGAATACTGTAACAGTATCCTATACCAAGCCTGCAAATAACCCTCTCCAGACAACCGCAGGAGGTCAGGCTGTAACTCTTGCCGCACAGCAGGTTACGAATAATGTAGCTGCACTGCCGGTTTTTGTGAGTGCCGCTGTAGAGAATGCAAATCCTTCTGTGCTTTCAATGACCTATAATCTGGCACTAGCCAATATTGTCCCTGCAAATTCTTCATTTTCAGTGATTGTTAATACTGTGGCAAGGAATGTTTCTTCAATTTCCATTTCAGGTACAAAAGTGCTTTTGACGCTATCATCTCCCTTGGTTTCCGGCGATGTTGTCACAGTTGCATATACGCTGCCTGCTGCCAACCCAATTCAGACAGCGGCAGGTGGGAATGCGGTTACTCTCAGCGCTCAGCCGGTTACCAATAATGTTGCTGCAGTTCCGGTTTATATGAGTTCTCTTGTTGAGAATGCTACACCATCACTAATTACTTTGACATATAGTTTGACATTGACAAGTAGTGTTCCTGGTCCAACTGCTTTCACAGTAATGGTAAACTCTGTTTCCAGGACCGTGACTTCTGTAGCCGTCTCCGGTACAAAGGTTTTACTTACGCTTGCAAGCCAGGTGGCAAGTGGCAACACTGTGACAGTGGCTTATGCCAAACCTGCTTTAAATCCTCTTCAAACAGCCGCCGGTGGGCAGGCAGCAGCGTTGGCTGCACAACCAGTTACAAATAATGTGAGTGCCGTAGTTCCATTATATTTATCGTCAGTTGTTGAGAATATTGCTCCTTCAGTACTAAAGATGACTTACAGCACTTCGCTTGCCAACATTGTCCCAACTACATCTGCATTTAGAGTAACAGTAAATACCGTTGTTCGAACGGTTTCATCAGTTTCATTATCCGGTACCAATGTTCTGCTTACCCTTTCGACCCCGGTTATTTATGGCAATATTGTAACTGTGTCGTATACGATTCCGGCTTCAAATCAGCTTCAGACACCCGCCGGCGTGGTGGCTGCATCAATAGTAGCTCAGCCTGTAACAAATAATGTTATTGCAATTGTTCCTGTTTATCTCAGTTCAGTTATTGAGAATGCTTCTCCTGCAAATCTTGCGCTTACTTATAATAATACGCTTGCGGGTATTGCCCCCGGGCCAGCTGCATTTGCAGTAACAGTAAATGCCCAGGCCAGAACTGTATCTTCAGTTGCTGTTTCGGGGTTCAGAGTTATTCTTACTCTCGCGACACCAGTTGTATATGGAGATATTGTTATGGTATCTTATACAAAACCTGCCGTAAATCCACTGCAGACAACATCAGGAGGGCAGGCAATAAATTTATCACCACAGCCGGTAACAAATAATGTGAGACCTCTTATACCAGGTTATGTGAGCTCTGTTATTGAGAATGCTGAACCTGCTGTTCTTTTAATGACATATAACCTCAGTCTGGCAAATGTAATACCAGCTTCTTCGGCATTTACGGTTACTGTTAATTCGGTACCAATAAATGTGGTTACGGTTGTCATAGCAGGTGGGAAAGTGAGGCTAACCCTCGAAAGTGCAATCGTTAATGGAGATATTGTTACAGTTGCCTATACCAAGCCTTCTGCAAATCCATTACAGTCATCATCGACAGGTCAGGCAGTAAGCCTTAGCGCACAGATTGTCGTAAATAATGTTGGTAAAGTTAATAGTCCTCCGGTAGTTGTGATTTATAATGAGGAGAGTGTTTATTCCGGTTTCATTAGTGGGCTCGATGCTTCCGGAACCTATGACCAGAATAATGATAATCTTACTTTCAATTGGGTAGTTCCTTCAACAATACCGGTATCATCGGCAACCAGTTCCAAAATCCGTTTCCTTGCCCCGAAGGTGACGGCTTCCGAGATAGTTCAGTTTACTCTTAATGTGTCTGATGGCAAGGCAACTCAGTCAAAGACAGTGGACATTGAGATTCAGCCATACGAACCACAATTAAGCGCTATTCCGGTATTAAGAATGGAATCAGATGGTTACCTCGGGAACGACAATCCGGGAAATGTTCTGGATGGCGATCAGGCTACGTGGTGGTCGTCCCATGGAGATAATCATTGGATTGTTACAGCCTTGGGCAAACCAAGCCTTATAACATATATACAGCTCACATTTCCTGTTTCGCCTCTTACTTCGTACTATTTTGATATCTATGCATCGACTGATGATGTAAACTGGGAACCAATACTTATAAATGCGGCTTCATGTTCGTTTTCGGGTGATCCGCAGGTTTTTGAGTTCCCTGTTTCGGCCCGTCAGACAAATTATTCATATGTAAAGTTGCTGGTTCACGGAGGTTCAACCGATGACATGAACTATATTTCGGAATTCAGGACATTCGGAGTTCCACAGATTACTGCTATTGTAACAAGTGTGGAAATGACCATTTTCCCGAATCCTGCTAACGATTATTTCAGGATCCTCCTTTCTGAAGAGCCACCTGTGCCTTACCTTATTAAAATCATAAGTATGAACGGCACTGAGATATATCAGAAAACTCTTGATACAGCTGAAACCTATGTTAACTTACCGGTCAGCATCCGATCAGGAGCATACATTGTACAACTTAGTTACGGAAATATGATACTGGCAGTTAGCAGACTGGTGATTCATGAATTAAGAAGCCGTTAAAGCCCTGTTCTCTGAAAGACTGTCTTGATGGTTTTAAGGAGAATGACAAAATCAAGACGAATAGACCAGTTATCAATATATGTTAAGTCCATTTCCATCCATTTGTCGAATTTGATACTGTTCCTGTCAGGCTTGATTTGCCAGAAACATGATAACCCCGGTCTTACCGACAACCTTCTTAATTGCCATCTCTCGTAAAGCTTTGTTTCATCGGGGAGGGGAGGACGTGGGCCAATGAGCGACATTTCACCCTTAAGAATATTTAATAGCTGAGGCAGTTCATCCAGTCCGGTTTTACGTAAAATCTTACCTATCTTTGTCACACGCGGATCATCCTTCATTTTAAATGCAGGCCCGTCAGCTTCATTAACAGCTTCAAGCTGTTTCCTCAGAAAATCGGCATTTGCCACCATTGTCCTGAATTTATATAGTTTGAAGGGACGTCCACGCAAACCAACCCTGGTCTGACTGTAAATTATATCCCCCGGAGAGGAGAGCTTTATCCAGACTCCGATTAAAATCAATATGGGTGAAATGCAAAGAGTCAGGAAGAGGGAAACTCCTATATCGGTAATCCTCTTGAGAGCCAGAGCATAAGGATTGTATGGTATATTGATGAAAGTCAAAAATTTCTCGTGTGCAATATTCGTTTTTACGGCATTCGTGAGGTTTATCTTGTTTTCATCGTCCTTAATCCTGAATATTACCCCAAGTTCTTCGCACGATCTCATTACTTTTCTGACTTCAGCTGATACCACCCTTTTCTTGATATATACAACTTCATCGATTATATCAGCCTCCATCAGGTCGTTTATAGTCTCAAGATATTCTTCGGGGAGCTGTATAATTGATGTCTCATATTTTTCCTTTATCAGAGCCGATTGTGTAAAAACAGCAGTTATCCTATATCCCCACTCCTTTGTATTTAGAAGCTTTTCAATAAAAGGGAGGGCCGAATCGTCTGCAATCAGAACCAGATTTACATAGTTGTATCCTTTAGCCCGGTAGCTTTTCAATACCTTATACTCTATAAGCCTTACAAAGAAAAGGAAGAGGAATCCGAAAAAAGCAAATTCAAGCAGGAAAAGCCTGGATATTTCATATAACTTGAATACAAAATAAAAGACCATTAGCATTACAACCACAAGAAGTGTGGATTGCAGATACTCGATGAACAGGACGAAGTAACTTTTTGTCCTTGGAATTTCAGTAATTTGAATCAGGTAAAGGATTATCAGCCAGATAGGCAGTATAAGGATAAAAAGCTTGAGAAACCTCGTTTCCTGAAAAAACAAGCCCCCGATATTAAAATAGTTTATTATGTAGGAGCACTGAAAAGCCAGAAAGATTGATACAATATCTATAAATCCCAGAATCAGATTCCAGAGATTCCATTTCTTAAGGAATGGAATTATTCTACGGTTAATCAGGGAACTGAAAAGATCCATAATAAAGTTTATAAAAATTTACCTGTGTTTTGCTGATGACAGGATAATGAATAAAGAAATTACTTAATAGAGACGGTCGTCGGCATAGCTGCCTTTTGCGCTAGAAAATAAGTGAGACCGTTTATCTCTGTCATATTTCTGACTTTAAATCCATGTCCTTCCAGGAGTAATTCAACATTGTTTTTAGACAACTGCTTATTGGTTCTTGAGTCCATCAGGTTATAAACCATGTTTAAGAACGAGAACTTTGAAGCTATGCCATTTTCGATCTCCTGCGTATTCTTGTTTTTCTGGTAATCAGAAAGGTTGTCTGTTGCATCTGTATTACCGGAATGTTCGTGATCAACAAAACACCCGATAAAGTTACTCCTTTGCGGAAGAATATGAAAGATGGAATGAAGGAAATTTTTGATATTCTTTATATGATTTATCTCTTTAAGATTAATGACCGTATTTACGTTCTTCATCTCTTCCGCATCATAAAAATAATTATGAAGCGATGATAGTACAACAACATTCTGGTTTTTGATCATTCCTGTACATTCAATATACTTTTTAAAGTCTTCACGGCCCTCATCAGCAAGGATATCTAAAATAGTTTTATTATCATTCAGACTGATCTTTTTGCCACCCGAATTGATAATAGACCTAAGATTATGATTACTATTACTTTCTTGTCCGTAAGTCCCCAAAGAGTTACTCATTTTAGTTGCATTGATTCATACTTTAAAAGTAGGTGAAAGATCGTTATCAGTCAATAGGAGAGCCTGTAGCTTCCTGAAAGTAAGGCATTTTGATAATTGTAGTTAATCCTTAAAATACTGATGTACATCCCAGGATATAGCCTGTTCGTCTCCAAAATAACCACTTTGGTCAAAAGCGCAATCAATTTATCAGCAATTTGGCAAAATCGATGCTTTTGCTGCTAATTGAATTATGTAAAAAGCATTAAATCAATATTATAAACATTTGTTATTTATGTTTTGCAGCACATTAATACTCATTTCGGATTTTGACCAACGTATCTGTAATTGTGATAAAAAAACTAAAAGTAACCTTTGGTTTTGCCTGCTAAAAGCTACATCATAAATAAGGGCTTCAGGATAGTTACGCATGAACCACGGGTGCAGCATAAAGAAAAAGATTTAGTCTTTATGTTGCACTTCTGTTTTAGACATATTAATATTTTAAAATCAATCTACTTTCTATGTTTAATAATCTTATCTCGCACATTATTAGATCTTTCAAAAGACAACGTGCATACATCATCATTAATATTCTTGGACTTTCCATTGGAATAGCTTGTAGTCTTATAATTGGAGTATAGTTTCTTTCATCCTTCAATCCTTATGAAGTCTTAAAAGGGAGTGTTAAAAACAGTATGAAAAATGGAATATTGAGAAGAATTCTGGTTGTTTTTCAATTTGCTGTTTCAATACTTCTCATAGTTGGTACAATGATCATGTACCGGCAGATCTATTTCATGCTTAATAAGGATGTGGGATTCAATAAGGACCAGTTAATTGTCATAAACAGGGCGGAAGCTCTGGGCACAAAGATGAAGTCCTTCAAGGAATCTGTAAAGAATATCCCGGGTGTTGTGAATATTGCCAGCTCAACAGGTGTTCCGGGAAGAAATAATAATAACAACGGGTACATGATTGAAGGAAGGAAGGACGAAACATTCCTGGCGATGACAAGCTGGGTAGATTATAATTTCCTTGAGACATATGGTATGACACTTGAATCGGGCAGGTCATTCAATGAATCCTTCGCCACCGATAAACATGCCTGTATGATAAACGAAAGTGCCCAAAAGGATTTCAGGATAACCGATCTTACAAAGGCGCGTTTTATGGAAGGTGGTGATTCGGGCAAGGTGAAATATTTGCAGGTAATCGGGGTTGTGAAGAATTTTAATTTTGAATCGCTTCGTAATCCGATAGGTCCCTATATTTTCAAATTTCAGAATGATGGCATGTTGTGGGGATATTTAACTGTAAGGTTGTCAGCTCAGAATTATTCCAAAACAATTGGAGCTATTGAAGATAAATGGAAAGAGTATGTTTCAAATAACCCTCTACAGTACTATTTCGTGGACGCGGACTTTGAAGAAATGTATGTCCAGGAAAAACAAAATGCCCAGATGGCTGTAATATTTTCAATCCTGGCCAGTTGTTTATTACATTGCAGGGAAGTGGCTTGAGAATTTCTATTACAGAATCAACCCTGGCCTGTTCACCTTTGTGGCTGGTAAAACAACAAAATCCCGCGAAAGCGGGATTTTGCTGCGAAATAATAACCGGAAGATATGTTAAATAAACCCTTTCTAATACATGCTGTTTATAAGTTCTCCTATTTCATCTCTCTTCTTAAGCGGAAAACTAAGTGACCTGCCGTCCCTTGTTACGACATTCAGCCCCTTTGCTGAAAAGAGACCCTTGCTGAAATATATTACTTCAAGTATATTTTCGAACAGGATTTCGAGATTGAACTTTTCGGTTTCTTCATTCAACGTCTTGAAATAGATCCGCTGATTTGTTACAATCAGTTTTCCGGAAATTGTATTATTATCAATTAGCTGGTTAGTATCGCCGGCTTTCAGGACAACTTCATTGGGATTTAATTTTACTGTCATGTGATTCCTGATTTAAATGATCCGTAACTGGTATTTTATTTTCTCTTGTCTTTCATTTCAAAGACGAGTTCGGAAGATAAATGTTGCATCTGAAACAGAAATTTGCATCTTCTTCATATCTTTATCTGTAAACAGATTTGAAATTGTGTTGAAGTAGCCATTTGAATCATATTCACTATATGAATTTATTTTATTTCAAGATCGCAATAAGGAACATCCTCAAAAATTTTCTTTACTCGTTGATAAAAATCTCAGGGCTTTCTGCAGGAATAACCGCATTTCTGCTTATTCTTTTTTATGTCAGATACGAAAAGAGTTTTGATAAGTTTTATAAGAATTGTGAAAGGATTTACCGTCTCAGATATGAGCGTTCAAGCGCTGAAGGCGAATCAGTGAAGTTTGCATCATGCTGTCCCCCTGCAGCTATCAGAATAAGGGAACTCTACCCGGAAGTTGAAGATATAGCCCGGCTATTCCGATACAGGGCAACAGTAATCCGTGACGACCGAAAGTACTATGAAGAAAGAATGTTCTTTGCAGAGCCTCAGATCTTTGATGTCTTTAATTTTGAATTTATTGCCGGAGACCCTTCAAAAGGGATCACCAGTGCCAACTGTGCCTTCATCTCCGAGTCTTATGCTGCCAGATACTTTGGCAAGAAGAACCCGATGGGGCAAACTTTTCTGGTTGATAAGGAGATGAGTTTTGTAATTACCGGCATTTTCAGGGATATCCCTGAAAATTCTCATTTGAAGATTGATATACTGCTCTCATGGCCCAATCTACTTACACACTACGGTCCTGATATTGAATCTTCCTGGGGCGACACAGGATTCTTTACATATTTTGTTTTAAGAAAATCAGCAAACCCCGGAATATTTGAGCAAAAATTAAAATCTCTCGTTGAAAGGGATTTCGGTGAGGTTCTTCGGTCTTATAAGCTAACTCTCGACCTTAAGGTTCAGCCTCTGACTGATATACATCTTAAGTCGGATTTTATGCAGGAACTTGAGGCCAATGGCAATTCTGATACAGTAAAATTCCTTAGCATTATTGCCTTCATTATCCTGATTATTGCATGGGTTAATTATATAAACATAACAACAGCGAGATCTTTAACAAGGGCAGCTGAAGTTGGTCTGAGCAAAGCCGCCGGAGCTACCAGGAAGCAGTTGATCGGACAGTTTTTTATTGAGACTTTCATTATAAACCTGGCTGCATTTCTTATTTCGCTGATTCTTATTATTTTATTTATGCCTGTTTTCTGCAGACTTACAGGTATTTCCCCTGACAATGTTATTTGGAAGCAAGGGTGGTTTTGGCTGGCATTTGCCGTTTTGCTTGTCGTAAGTACTATTCTTTCAGGCGTTTATCCTGTATTTGTTCTGACTTCATTTAAGACTGAAGAAGTATTAAACGGGAGGTATGCTCATTCACGGGGCGGAATTCTGATCAGGAAAATTCTTGTTTTTTTTCAATTGCTTATGGCCATAGGTATGATTACCTGTACGCTTCTTATATTTAAGCAGTTGCGTTTTCTTCAGAATCAGGATAAAGGAATTTCAATTTCGAATATACTTGCAGTCCGTGCCCCGAGAATACGGGATTCTTCTTTTGGAAGCAGGCTTATTACATTTAAAAGTGAACTGATAAAAAATCAGATTGTTGAGAAATTCAGTGTTGGGACGGAGGTTCCGGGCCGGCAGATTTTATGGGATGCCGGAGGGATATTCAGGGTAGGATCAGATCAGAGTAAAAACTATCAGATTTTAGGAATTGATTATGATTACCTCAATCTGCTTAATGCCAGAATTATTTCAGGAAGAAATTTTGACAAAACATTTTCCGACTCCTCTTCGCTTATACTTAACGAAAAAGCCGTTAAATGGATGGGCTTTCAGTCCGCAGCAGAAGCAGTAGGTCAAAAGGTAAATTATTGGGATAAGATATATTCGATTGTCGGTGTTGTTAAAGATTATCGCCAGCAATCACCCAAGGTTGCATTTGAACCCCAGATACTCAGATTTATGCCTCATGGTCGTGATATCAGGGGATTCTTTATGATGAAAATATTCCCGGGTAGTGAAAAGAAAGTACTGAAAATGGCAGAAGAAAAATATTCAGAGTTTTTTCCTGATAACCCTTTCGATTATTTCTTTCTGGATGATTACTACTCACAGCAGTATAAAAATGAAATGCTGCTGGGGAAAGTCTTTGGCGCCTTTGCCCTGCTTGCGATTATTATAACCTGCCTCGGAATTTACGGGCTGACATCATTTCTGGTGCTTCAAAAAAGAAGGGAAATAAGTATGCGAAGGGTATCAGGAGCGGGAATGTTTGAAATTATGAAACTGTTTTCCGGAAATTTTATAATGATGACACTTCTTTCATTCGTACTTGCAGTGCCAATTTCTTATTATTGGGCGACGGAGTGGCTAACGAAATTTGAAATAAAAATGGATATCACAGTTTGGAATTTCGTAATTCCATTAGCTGTTGTGTTGTCAACGACACTTATTACAATTGGGGTTATTGTAAAAAAAGCTGCTTCAGTCAATCCTTCCGGGAATCTGCGGAGCAATTAGGCAAGCAGTATTTTAATTGGAAGTGCCTGCGATTCATGCATTATTTATCGATTACATAAGTGAAATGCACGTGATTCGGATATTAATAATTTATGTCCATTTATTTGACACATTCCGTTATTAAGTCCGTCTTTAACGAAAATGAAATCAGATGATAAAAGGAACCGTTTTGATAGTAGATGAAAACAGGGGCATACTTACATCCCTTGAACAAATTGTAAAAAGCCGGTTTGAAAAGGTAATCACCCTTCATTCGCCTGAAAGGATCAATGAGGTCTTGAGATCCTCTGATGTTGATATTGTGATGCTTGATACAAATTTTAAATCAGTTGTCAATAATGGAAATGAAGGACTCTTCTGGATGAGGAAAATATTTGATTATGATGATAATATAAGTGTTATAATAGTAACCGCTTCCGGTGATGTGGAACTGGCTGTTAAAGCAATAAAGGAAGGGGCAGTGGATTTTATTCTTAGACCATGGGATGAATCAAAACTTTTAGCTACAATAAATGCGGCCTGGCAGTTACGGCTCTCAAGGATCGAAGCTTCAGCGCTTAAAAGAGATAATCAGCAATTAAAGAAAGAGATCAACAAGGGAGGAGGGAAGATAGTTACAGGCGCATCTCCTACTATGATCAATGTAATGAATATTGTAAGAAAGGTTGCCGCGACTGATGTAAATGTTCTTATAACGGGCGAGAATGGAACGGGCAAGGAGCTGGTTGCAAGGGAAATCCATAATATGTCGAAAAGGGCACGCGAGCTTATGATTACGGTGGATATGGGTTCTATAACCGAATCCTTATTCGAAAGTGAATTATTTGGTCATGTAAGAGGTGCTTTTACCGATGCTAAGGAAGACCGTACCGGCAAATTTGAAAATGCACATGGGGGAACTCTGTTTCTTGATGAAATTGGCAATCTTTCACTTCAATCACAGGCGAAGCTGCTCAGCGTGCTTCAAAACAGGTATATAATAAGGGTGGGCTCCAATAAACCTGTTCCGATTGATATCAGACTTATTTGTGCAACTAACTGTGACCTCATTCATATGGTCAGGGAGGGAAGATTCCGCGAAGACCTTCTTTACCGCATAAATACTATACTGATTGAAGTTCCTCCGCTGCGCGACAGGGTTGATGATATTCCGATTCTTGCTAATTATTTCCTTAAGGTTAATTCAGACAGATATGGGAAAAGTGGTATGAAGTTAAATACTCATGCCATGGAGAAACTTTCGAACCATGATTGGCCCGGTAATATCAGGGAACTTCAGCATTCAATTGAAAAAGCTGTAATTATGTGTGATGCTCCGGTTCTGAAACCAACAGATTTTACCCTAAGTCCTGTGTCGGGAGTATATGCCAATAAAGAGATGACGCTCGATGAAATGGAACACAAGCTTATCTCCGACACCCTGCGACGATACGGGAACATTAGTATTGTCGCAGGGAAGCTTGGAATTACAAGACAGACTCTCTACAATAAAATGAAAAAGTACAATATAAGTTAATCTGTTTTATCTGAGGTTTTCGGTCACAACCTGACCATCGAACAGGTTGACAATCCTGTGGGCATACCCGGCATCCCTGTCGGAGTGTGTTACCATAATAATTGTTGTCCCCTCCTTATTAAGTTCACTCAGAAGATTTATTACCTCTATACCGTTTTTTGAATCGAGGTTACCTGTAGGTTCATCGGCAAGGATCAGTTTCGGGTTTGCAACCACCGCACGTGCAATAGCCACTCTCTGTTGTTGTCCTCCTGAAAGCTGTTGCGGGAAATGTTTTGCACGGTGTCCGATCTTCATTCTTTCGAGCACATCCTCAACACTTTTCTTCCTTTCGCTTGCTTTCATTTTCAGGTAGATAAGCGGAAGTTCTACATTTTCATAGACGTTAAGTTCGTCGATAAGGTTGAAACTCTGGAAAACGAATCCGATGTTTCCCTTACGGAAGATTGTCCTGTCGCGTTCCTTAAGGTTGGCAACCTCTGTACCGTTGAATACATAGCTTCCCGAGGAAGGATTATCAAGTAATCCGAGAATATTCAGGAGGGTTGATTTACCACAGCCCGAAGGTCCCATAACTGCAACATATTCTCCCTCTTTTACATTAAGGGTCACTTTGTTGAGAGCCGTTGTCTCGACTTCTTCAGTCCTGAAGATTTTTGTTAAATCAGTAGTTTTAATCATGGCATTTATTATTGATAGTTATTTCGATTTTTTAAGTATCAGTTTCTCATTTTTTCCAAAGGTTTCATATCCCGAAACAATAACCTTTTCTCCTGGCTGTAGTCCTTCAAGAACTTCATAGTATTTCGGATTCTTTCTCCCTATTGATATATTGCGTCGGAAGGCAAATGATTCTGTGGGGTCAAGGACAAATATCCACTGTCCGCCTGTTTCCTGAAAGAATCCTCCGATTGGCACAAGAACCGAGACTTTTGGCTGGCCCAGCTGAAGGCTGATATAGTAGGTCTGGCCCGTCCTGATGTTATCGGGCATGCTGTCCCTGAATGTCATGTCGATTTCAAAGGTACCATTCCTGACTTCGGGATAAACCCTCCTGACAAGCAGGTTAAATTCGCTTCCCTGTCTTTCAAGCGTTGCGGTTAGTTGCGTTCTCACCCTGTCGATATAATGTTCATCTATCTGTGCTTTTACCTTGTATGATGTCAAAACATTTATCTGCCCCATATTTGATCCCCTTTGGATTGATTGTCCGATTTCCGGGACCAGCAGACCAAGCTGGCCATCGACAGGAGCCCTTACATTCAGATTATCGGCTCGTTGCCTTACAAGCTGAAGGTTCTTGCGCATGTTGTCGAGGTTGGTAATCATTGTATTTATATTGATCGAGTAGAAAATAGAGTCCTGTTTCTGACGCTCCAAAAAAAGTACCCTTGACTGTTTCGCCATATCCAGATCCTCTTTCGACCTGATGAATTCTTCCTTCGAAATTAGGTTGTCTTTTATAAGAGTATTATTCTGCTGATAGTTACGTTCTTTCCTTTCAATTTCGTACTTGAGATTTACAAGTTCCCTCTTTATCTGGAGCCTTTGCTGTTCCATATTAATCTGGGTATTTCTGAGGAAATTCTCTTTTTCAGCCAGCTGAGCTTCACTGTCGAGGATATTCAGGTGGAGATCAGGATTTGAAAGTCTAAGGATGATATCGCCCTTCTTTACCATCGATCCTTCTTCAATTAGTTTTTCTTCAACTCTTCCACCCTCCTGCGCATCGAGAAAAATTATGGTAATAGGTTCAACAGTTCCGGGTATGGTTATGTAATCATTAAACTGGTCTTCAGTTATTGTTTCAATAATAAGTTTGTCTTTTTCAACCTTATATGTTGAGGTGCGATCGGAAAAGAAGGCCATATAGATCAGAACAACAATCGCTATGCCGATTGCCAGATATCCGAAGTGTTTTTTCTGAAGTCCTTTTTTCTTTGGGATCAATTTATCCATAGTTTCAACAGGAGTATCCATTTCTCTTATTTTTATTTGATTAATTCAATATTACATTTTCATATTCACCGGTTGAGTACAACCGAATTGCCAGTTTTCTGACAAGAAGCTGCAGCCTGGTTCTCAGAGCTTCAGTTTCAGCTGTAAACAGAGTGGTTTTTGCTGCAGAATAGTCAGTTACATCAACGAGACCGGATTCGAATTTTTTCTCGACAGCACTGAATGATTTCTTGTTGTAATCGAAGTTTGCCACAGCTGCTCCATATTCGCTTTTACCCCGGTTATAATTGAGGCAGGCATTTTCAATTTCTGTATAGAGGTTGTTTTTCTCCAGTTCGAGCCTCAATGCTGTATCATCCTTTTTTATCCTGGCAAGTTTGATGTTTTTGCCTGTAGCGAAGTTGTTAAACAGAGGGATTTCAAGATTCAAATAGAGTGACTGGCTGTTGTTGTTTTTTAACTGGGTCTGGTAAGAATCCTGTTCAAGATTAGTTCCGCTCAGAACATTGTAATAGCCTGTAAAAATAGATCCGCCGGCTCTTAATCGTGGTGCAATATATCCCTTTGAAGCAGCGAATTGCTTTTTCGTTGCCTGAAGTTCGAAATCAATGGCTTTAAGGCGGGGAAGAACCTGAGCAGCCAGTGAGTAAATACTGTCGGTATTATAGGTGTAATCGGTTATAAGAATATTTTTCAGGTCAGGCATAAGGATATCAAAGTAGATCCCGGGCTGAAGCTGGAGCATTTGCTTAAGGGTTGTAATAGCCTGGCTGGATGTATTCTGAGCAACGGTGTATGAAAGCCGGTCAGCCGAAACACGGCTCTCAATTTCATATTGTTTCGACAGAGCCTCTTTACCAGTTTCAACCATCTTACTTATCCTGAAAAGTTGTTTTTCCGACAGATCTAACTGCATTTTTGAGGCGTCCTCGAGTCCTCTGGCGTACAGAACCTGGTAATATTGCCCCAGGATATCGGCTATTAATCTGTTCCTTACTATTTTTTCGGTTTCGAGACCCGCTTTCAGCATAAATTTATTGGCAGCAACCGTATTAAGATTTACAAAACCGTTGAAAAGATTGAAAGAAGAAGAAAGGTAATAGGAATTACTGAAGTTCTGTTCGAAAGTGATAGTGTTATCAACGGGGTTCACAGACCTCCCGAATCCAAAGTTTGCGTCCGATCCTAAGTTCAGGGATGGCAGGATATCCATTTTCGACTTGGCAAGATTGGTCTGAGCCGCTTCAGTCTGCAGCTTCTGCCTTTGAAGGGAAATGTTATTTGCAATGGCATATGTTATACAATCCTCAAGTGTCCATTTCTTTTCCTGGGCCTGGATTCCCCTGGAGTGGAAGAACAGAACAAGTGTTAATATCCAGATGTGCTTCATCATCTTTAATTTCTGATTAATTATTCGTTATCAGTCATGCCAAAGATTATGCCAAAATTCCAGTAATCTTGTAATCAGTGACATGTATTAGTCTCATGCAGTATTAGTGTCTAATAAATTGACAGTGGAATGTGTGAAAATGTTACAGTCAAAATATTACAGGCTACTTAATTTTTTTGTAAGTTTGTTTAGATCAAAAAAAAATATCATGACAACATTTTCGCGCCGTGGTTTTATAAAGACAACAATAATAGGCGGTATTGCAGCAACTTGCATAAAACCGGCCAGTGCTTTTGCCGCCCTGGGAAATCAGGAACAGTTTTCATCGCGTGTTTCGCTCACCACCGGCGACAACAGGGCCGATATGGCATTCCGGGCCCTGCAGCCATTCTCGAAGGAAATAGCAGCTGCAATCGGAAAACGAAGGGTAGTACTTAAACCGAATAACGTCTCAATCAATATTCCCCTTTGTGCCACTCATGTAGACACTCTTGAGGGAACCCTCGAATTTCTGAAATCAATAAGGAAACTCGACAATGTTATAATTGCAGAATCCGCAGCAGGCGGAGCTACTCTTGAAGGATATGACAATTACGGTTACTTCAGGCTTATTTCAAAGTATCCTGTTAAGCTTGTTGACCTCGACAGTGAGCCTTTTGACCTGATTTATGTTTTTGATGAAAAGGATTTCCGTCCTCATCCCGTTAGGATGTCAAGGGTCATTCTTGATCCGGATTCATTCGTGGTATCTGTTGCCCGAATGAAGACTCACGACAGGGTCCTTGCAACTCTTTCATTGAAAAATATTGTTGTCGGCGCCCCCATAAAGGATAAAGGCTTTACCTGGACATCGGCAAGGAAACCGGGGACTATAAATGATAAACCTTTCATTCATGGAGGCGGATTCAGGGGTATAAACTATAATCTCTATTCCCTTTCCCGTCAGGTGCATCCTCATCTTGCCGTAATCGACGGGTTTGAAGGAATGGAAGGGAACGGGCCAAATTCCGGCACTCCGGTCGATCATCGTATTTGCGTTGCGGGCCTCGACTGGCTTGCAGCCGACAGGGTCGGAATTGAACTTATGGGAATCGATTTTGCTAATGTTGGATACCTTAACTATTGTGCACAGACCGGCCTCGGAGTCGCAGATCTTGGTAAAATAGAAATAATCGGAGAGCCACTCAGTAAACATATACGGTCCTACAAGATGAGCGACAATTTCAATGACCAGCTTGTCTGGAAGAAGGCGGTATCATAAAATCTTTCAAAATCCCGAAAATGAAACATATTCTTTTTTCTCTTGCAATTCTTTGCAGCCTTACCTCGTGCACCAAGGCTCCCGACATGGAATTATGGTACAAACAGCCTGCAGCTAAATGGACTGAGGCCTTGCCCGTGGGAAATGGTCGTCTGGGAGGCATGGTATTTGGAGGAACGGGTAATGAAAGGATTCAGCTGAATGAGGAGAGCGTTTGGGCCGGTTCTCCGGTAAATAATAATAATCCCCTCGCAAAGGAACACCTGGGAGAAATTCAGCAGGCAATATTTAAGGGTGAATACATGAAAGCCGATGAATTATCGAATAAATACCTTCTCGGAACGCCACCAAGGATCCGTTCGTATCAGCCATTAGGTGATCTGTTTATTAACTTTGGCTGGAAGGGAAAACCGGAAGCATACCGCCGTTCTCTGGACCTGAATACAGGTATTGCCAAAACGGAATATGTAGTCGATGGAAATAAAGTAACAACTGAAGTCTTTGCATCTGCTCCGCAAAATGCTATGGTTGTGATAATAAAAGCAGAAAAGGCTTTTGATACAGAAATTCTCATATCGAGGGAGTGTGATACAGTAAATGAATTTAAAGGGAGGAAAGCGCCTTCTGCTCCAATGTATACGAACGAATACAGTGCAGGGCAGGATATGGCCTGGTATTCAGGGCAGATCCTTGATTCTGATTCGCCGCTTGAAGGACCGGGTGGCAAGCATCTCCGTTATTCGGCCGCAATGAAGCTTCTGTCGTCTGATGGCTCATCGGAGCCAGCCTTAAATTTAAAATCCGCGGGTTTCAGGGTAAAATCCGCCAGGAATCTGGTAATTCTTCTTACAGGGGCCACAGACTATAATATTGATAAACTGGATTTTGACAGGTCGGTCGATCCTCTTGAAGTTTGCAGGGAAATAATTTCAAAAGCATCATTGCTTGATGGGGAAAAGCTTAAGGCTAACCACGAACTCGATCACAGGTCGATGTTTGATAGGGTTAAGTTTTCACTTGGGAAGGATGAAAACGCGAATCTTGCAACTGATGAAAGATTAAACCGGGTTAAGGAGGGAAAACCCGACAACGGTCTTATTGCGCTCTATTATCAGTATGGTCGTTACCTGTTGATGGGTTCTTCGAGGTCACCGGGCAAACTCCCGGCAAACCTTCAGGGAATATGGAATGATCTTTACTTTGCACCATGGAATGCTGATTTTCATACGAATATCAACCTGCAGATGAATTACTGGCCAGCCGAGACAGGAAACCTTCCTGAAACATCCCTCATTCTTACCGGTTTCATGGAGAAACTCACAGTTCCGGGTTCGGTTACAGCCCGGGAGATGTACGGAGCGGAAGGATGGACCATCCACCATCTCACCGATCCTTATGGAAGAACCGGGGTAGCCGACGGTGTGTGGGGCATAACTCCTATGGATGGCCCCTGGATGACTTTCCCTCTGTTTGAGCATTACGAATTTTCATCAGATACTTCATATCTTCGCAAATCGGCATACCCTGTTATCAGAGGATCAGTACAGTTCGTTCTGGATTTCCTGGTCGAATCTCCCGAAGGTTACCTGGTTACTAATCCTTCACATTCTCCCGAAAACTCTTTTTTTGTTCCCGGAACCAAACAACAGGAGAGATCCCAGATGACATATGCGCCGACTGTTGACATACATATTATTAATGCTCTTTTCAATAATTTCCTGAAGGCATCAAAAACTCTTGGCGTTGACGCTGAACTCGCCGCAAAGGTTCAGGATGCTAAAAGGAAGATGCCTCCACTTAAGGTTGCATCAAACGGAACCCTGCAGGAGTGGATAAATGATTTTGAGGAAGTTGAGCCAGGTCACCGGCATATGTCGCATCTGCTCGGACTCTACCCCCTCGATTTAATTTCACCATCTGTACCTAAGTTTTATTCCGCAGCGGGAAAGACCCTTGAACACAGGCTTGCTAACGGCGGAGGCCATACTGGTTGGAGCAGGGCATGGATTATTAATCTCTACGCTCGTTTATATGAGCCTGAAAAAGCATCGGAACATCTTTATGCTCTTTTACAGAAAAGCACACTGTCGAACCTTTTTGATTCCCATCCCCCTTTTCAGATAGACGGCAACTTCGGTGGTACCGCGGGAATAGCCGAAATGATTCTTCAATCGCAGAACGGAGAAATAAATATTTTGCCGGCAATACCATCCTCATGGCCCGAGGGATCGGTTCATGGTTTGCGCGCCAGGGGAGCTTGCACTGTTAACATCGACTGGAAGGCAGGCCTTCTTTCGAAGTTAGCGATCACTTCTGACAAGGGAGGCTCCTATACGTTGAAGTATAAGGATGCCTCGAGAAAGATTCAGCTTAAGGCGGGAAAAACCGTAATATTCAACGGTTTACTGAATTAGAATATCTCAACCTGGGTAATGAAGTTGTGAAAATACAGATTTCCTGTGCGAAAGCTTTGCGATCAGTGCGCGTGCTACCATAGAACTGATTTTTGGGCTTTGCATTTTCTACAGAACCGATACCCTGTTTATTAGCATATTATACATTATCCCCTTCAGGGTAAAAAAATGCCATTTCGCTGAATTGTTTCAGGGGTTCGTTGAATAAAATATTTTGGAAACTTTCGGCGTTATATATTTGTCTTAATAAATTTAAAATTGTCGAAATATAAAACAAATAGTTATGAAAAGACAGGTTAGAATATTATTGTTAGCAGCTGTTGTTAGTATGGCCTTATGGAGTTGTACTAAAATTGGCAGTTCAAACCTTTCCCTTAAGCAGTCAGTCGATCAGGGAGCAGTCGACCTAAACAGTGCAATGACCGCCATAGCCTCTTCAAAAGCATACAGCATTCTTACCGTCAACGACGGAACGATAAAATCGACCGATGCTGCGGCAGCTAATTACAAGGTCTATATCACCCTGGATACAGTGAAGGGTGTTTTCAACTATAAACCCATTCAGAAACACGACAGGTGGAACTGGTCGCTTATGAGATATTTCGAAAAATCTAAAGATGACGCCAAAATGATTGTGAAAATGCCACTGAAGAAAGTTGAGCATCCACGGTTGTTAAGGATCTTCCTTCCTGCAGATACACTTCTTACCAACAATTTCCAGATAGCTGTTTCAGACTATCACAATAATTACAACAATTATCGCGATTTTGACTATCTGCTCAAATCGGAGCTTAGCGTTGATGATAAGGTAGCAGGTCAGCTGAACATTGATTACCTGAAAAATCCGGTAACAGGGACCAGGTATGCATCACAATATGCTTTCGCCGATAGTTATACTGCTGATTATAAGTATGAAACAGGCGACACGACTGTTTCAAGTTTTGGCATCAGCGGTGGAGGGAAACTCCTTTATGAAGAAAAACGCGTCACCTTTAAAAATGACACTTTGAAATTTGGAAGGGAGCACCAGTATACTCTTACAATAGGTGATGTTAAGATTGTAAGAAGCCATGGACTTTCGACTGCTAAGGTTTATCTGAAAGATGTTCTTCAGGAAAGTGCAGCTGTAGAAGTAGTAGATAATGATGACAATGACCTTGAAGGTTCAGTATGTAAAAAGCGCGATGTAAAAATCACCTTTGATGATGGAACATCAACAACAATACAGACACTTATCGGCGGATCTGTGACCGAGATCAAAACTCTCTTTGAATCTCTTCACGATGTCTATTTTGCAGCCTATGTTGTTGACTGGATAGCATACGACATTTACTATAAAAGAAAATAAAATACAGGGTAAAGTTAATTGGGTTTTGTAATAAAGGGAATTTCCCCGGTGCGTTTGAGTCACGCATTCGGGGATTTTTTTATGGGTTTTTGAAATAAAAATTCAGCTTAATATTTCAGAAACGAAAGGAAGTACTATATTTATTTCGGGGTCTGATTTATGTGACTTCGCTTTTACAGTATCTATCAAATAATGAAACAATGAACCTTAAGACATTTTTTGCTTATACATTCTTACTCTGCCTGCTTCTTGCATCCTGCACAACAGAAACCGGGCCGGCCAAACCGAAGGGGAAACTTTTTATAATAGGGGGGGGAGAAAAAACCGATGCAATGATGAATGAATTAGTTGCCCTGGCCGGGTTAGGTAAAGACGATTATGCTTTCATTCTCCCAATGTCAAGTGCAACACCCGATAGTTCGATTATCTGGGCAAGGGCAGATTTTATCGGAACAGGGGTCAATAAAGTTACTGGTTTTAACTTTATAAAAGGAGAGGTTCCTCCTCAGGATAAACTCGATTCCCTGAAAAAGGCAAAACTGATTTTTATAAGCGGAGGCGATCAGTCCCGATTTATGGATGTTGTAAAAAACTCTCCCGTTAAGGATGCCATTTTTTATGCTTATTCGAACGGTGCGGTAATCTCTGGTACAAGTGCAGGTGCCGCGGTTATGAGCAGGAAGATGATTACAGGCAATCAGAAAAAGCATCCCGATGCAGAAACAGGCTTTCAGACAATCGAAGCTGATAATGTTGAAATTACAGAAGGACTTGGATTTTTAACCGATGTTATTATCGACCAGCATTTTGTGAAGCGTCAGAGGCTTAACAGGCTTGTAGCTGCTTCGATTGAGAACCCGGAACAGCTTTGTGTCGGAATAGACGAATCTACGGCAATCATTGTTAAAGGCGATTCTGCAACCGTAACCGGAATCAGCCAGGTAGTAGTTATCAAAAACAATCCTTCAGAGAAAAAGGTGCAGAACGGGTTGCTTGGAAAGGAAAATATGCAGCTAAGCGTTTATCTTCCGGGACAATCCTTCCTGCTCAGATAGATTACGGGTAAAGGTATTTTAGAACAGTCCATTTTCAGGAGGTGCTTATTCGTAGGCTCCACGCATGATTACTGCTCCATCTTTCACAGCCCATCTTCCCATTGCGAAAAGGTGAACCATCTCAAATCTCTCATTTAATAGTAACAGATCGGCATCCATTCCCTTCGAAATGAATCCTTTTTCTGGCAGTTTCAGTATCGTTGCAGGATTTGAAGTAACGGGTTTCAGTGCTACTTCAACAGACAGTAATTCAATGAGAACAGCATCGGCAAATTCCCGTAAGTTGGATGTAGGAAATCCCATCTCAAGCTTTACAAGATTGCCTTTTTCATCGAAACCGGGAAGCGAACCGCATGCATCTGATGAAAAAGTAATGTTTGTCACTGGCACACCTGCTTCAATTAAGAGCCTGAGTGCAGTAGCCGGTTTGATCTCTTCATCGGGAAAATAAGGATATGAGCTTGTTGTTATGTCGAGATATCCTTTTTTGCCATAGCTGTATGAATCCTCGAAGATATAGCTATTCCTGTTGCAATGCGTGGGAAGAAACTGGGTATACTTAAGTTCGCTTTTGGCAACTGCGTCATGAATAGGCTGGAAGGGGTTTACAGCGTCGCCAAGGTGGATGTTTACAATCCCTGCTTTTTTCCCGAGCATTCCCCCGACCCTTGCCTGTGATACAATCCTGATAAGTTCGTCGGTAGTAGGACAGGAGCTGCGGTGGTCCGACAAAGCCAGTTCCCCGATTCCGATAACCTCTTCGATCATTGCAATATCGCGGCCAAGGCTGCCGGTAATTGTAGGAGTCGGTACCTGGTACGATCCTGTCCATATCCAGGCGGAAGCGCCTTCGTGTCTCAATGATTTTGCCTTCATAAGTACTGATTCAACCGACCTTGTAAATCCGTCAGTGCCCAGGCAGCCTATGACTGTGGTTACGCCTCCTTCAAACATCTTTGAAAGGGTAAGCTCCGGTGTACGGGTGGCTGGTCCGCCCTCACCCCCGGCACCTGCAATATGAACGTGATTGTCAATAAGGCCCGGTACAAGAATTAGTCCGCTGGCATCAATAACTTCAGCATCGGGATACTGACCGGGTTCAATTTTGTCCCTGATTTCGAGAATGGTTTTGCCACCTGTCAGGATATCCTTTTTTCCCAGGGGTTCGGGAGAGTATACAGTCGCGTTTTTAATAAGCAGCATTTGAGTTTTATTTTTGATGGTATTGTAAAATTAGCCAAACTTTGGATTTAATACTTTCTGCTGAATTATTTTTAACTATTTTTACCTTCATCCTGGTACATTAATCAGACATTTAGAATAATTTTTCACCGAAAAAGACCGAGAAAATGCGCATTAAATTCAGTATGCCTCACAACCTTGTAATAGTATTCAGCATTGTAATTATCTCCGCAATCCTTACCTGGGTAATTCCTGGAGGTAAATTTGACCGACATCAGGTGTCGGTAAATGGTGTTGAAAGGAGTGTAATTGTCAATGGATCGTTTCATTACGTAGAGAGCCAGCCCCAGACCTGGCAGATCTTTTCAGCATTCTACAAGGGTTTTATAAATATGTCGCACATTATTGTCTTTATCCTGATGATAGGAGGGGCCTTCTGGGTTATGAATGATACTAAGGCGATAGATGTTGGGATCTTTGCTTTCCTCGGTTTCACAAGACGAATGGAGAAATTTACCGTAGTTAAGGGATTGGGTGTTAATAACATAATAATCACTCTTGTAATGATTCTATTCAGCCTTTTCGGCGCAGTTTTCGGAATGGCTGAAGAGACAATAGCCTTTGCGGTTATTTTTGTGCCGCTTTCGATATCGATGGGCTATGACTCCCTGGTAGGAGTTGCGCTCTGTTATTTTGCTGCCCATATAGGCTTTGCTGCTGCCATACTCAATCCATTTACCGTGGGAATTGCTCAGGGACTCGCCAGTGTTCCTCTCTTTACAGGAATAGAATACAGGACATTGTGCTGGGTCATAATTACGCTTGCCGGAATTGCATTTGTACTTTGGTATGCATCCAGGATCAGGAAAAATCCCCGCAAAAGCCCGATGTATGAAGCTGATGAATACTGGAGGAGCAAAGGCAACTCTCATGTTGAGGAGACAAAATATTACACACCTCTATCGGCATGGATCACCGCGCTACTTATTGGCATTGTGCTTATTATATTTGCCGTTGAATTCCCGGTTACTCATATGACAATAGGTTTATCAAAGATTTCATTGCCACTTCTCCCGGTTTTTGCAGGATTATATTTTTTAACAGGATTTATAACACTAAGGAAATCGCTTCACTTTTTTGTACTAAATATTCTGGCTTATACTATGATCTACCTGGTTGTGGGTGTTCTTGGTTATGAATGGTATATAATGGAGATAGCTGCATTGTTCCTGGCAATGGGTATCGCTACCGGTTTAGCTGCAGGCAAGGCTCCGGGCGAATTGACAAAGCTGTTTGTCGAAGGTGTCAGGGATATTGTTTCGGCTTCACTGGTGGTTGGATTTGCAGGTGGCATTATTGCAATTCTTACCGACGGACAGATAATCGACACTGTGCTGAATTCCCTTTCGGGAGCTCTGCATGGGGCGAACCAGATGACAGCCATTACAATAATGTATGTCTTCCAGTCAATGCTAAACCTCGTCATAACCTCAGGATCGGCGAAGGCTGCTCTCACCATTCCCATTATGGCGGAGTTTTCCGATATAGTCGGCCTTACCCGCCAGGCTACAATTATGGCATTTCAGTTTGGAGCAGGGTTCACCGATATGATTGCACCTACTTCCGGAGTACTGATAGGCGTTCTTGGAATGGCAAGGATACCCTATGTAAAATGGGTTAAATGGGTAATGCCAGTACTCATTTTGTTATTCCTGCTTGGCTTTCTTCTTCTCATACCAACAGTTAAGATGAAGCTAAACGGGTTTTAAGAGGCTGAGTCGTTAGGGTTGGTTAACATCCGGTTTTTCAAATATTCCCTGGGTGATTCTCCAAAGTACTGACGGAATGATTTTGTAAAGTTTGAAGGATTTGATATGCCAACACTATTTGCAACTTCTGTAATATTGCCATTTTTCCGGAGAAGAAGGTCTGCAGCCTTTTCGAGCCGGATATTACGGATTAAGGCTGCCGGAGATAATCCGGTCAGGATCCTTAATTTGCGTGTAATATGCATCCTGCTCATACCAAGATGCTCCTGCAATGATCCGGCATCGAAGTTATAATTCCTGAGGTTTTCATTCACAATTTTCAGTGTTCTGGAAAGGAACCTGTCGTCGACAGAAAAGGAGCTTCCCGCATCGGCAGAAGGGAAGGGAAATTTTGCATACCTCCGCCTGAGCTTTTCGCGATTAGCAAGGATATTTGATATCCTTGTCATCAGCTCTTCGATATAAAACGGTTTTATTATATAATCATCCGCACCAGCGCGAAGGCCTTCGATTTTATCATCGGTAGTGGCTTTAGCAGTCAGCATTATTACAGGGATGTGACTCGTCCTCTCATCGTTTTTAAGCTGAATACATAGCTGGATTCCATTAATGTCGGGCATAATAATGTCGGTTACAATCAGGTCGGGCATCATTGTAAACGCAGTATTTAAGCCTGTCCTGCCGTTTCCCGCAGACAGGATATTGTACTCGCTTTTCATGTTCTCCTTTATATAGTTCCTCAAGTCATCATTATCTTCAATTATTAGTACTTTCATTTTAACCGCTTCAGTTTTTTGATCAAAAACCTCTTCAGTTTTTTCTGTTATTACCTCAAGCATTTTCGTCGGGCTCAAGACTTTTGAAGATTCCAGAATTGTATATTCTTCTCTGTCGAGATGATCCTTCCCAAGCGGCAGGAGTATTTTAAATTCTGACCCTTTTCCCTGTGTGCTGGCAATTTCTGTTTTGCCGTGAAGCAGGGTCACAAACTCCTTAACCAGCGATAAGCCTATTCCTGTGCCATAACCCCCATCCTCAGTATGACCTTCCACCCTGTAAAACCTGTCGAAAATCCTTGAAAGGTTATCCTCACTGATACCAGGTCCTGAATCCAGAACCCTTATTTCGACATTTGGTTTTGTCTCATCATTTTTGCCCGGGTCAATTCTTATTATGCACTGAACAGTACCATTTTGAGGAGTAAACTTGAATGCGTTTGAAAGAAGGTTTGAAATTATCTTTTCCACTTTGTCCCTGTCGAACCAGGTTATATATGCCTTTTCAGGTATATCGGCTATATACATAATGTTTTTGCTTTCTGCCGATGACAGGAATTCATATATAAGCATCCTCAGGTATTTTATTAGATCATCCTCAATTAAGGTAATCTTCATATTCCCGGCATCGAGACGCGAAATATCCAGCAACTGGTTGATAAGCATCATCATCCTTTGGGAATTCCTTTTCATTATATCCAGGTACTCAGTCAGCCTTTTATTATCAATTTCTTTCCTGGAAACTGTTTCAAGAGAACCAAGTATCAAAGTTAACGGGGTTCGGATCTCATGAGAAATGTTTGTAAAGAAATCTGTTTTGATCCGGTCGGTTTCTGCAAGCAAATTGTTTTTAATCTTTAATTCGGCAGAATGAGCCTCTATCTGAGCCTCAAGCTTTATTTTTTCCCTGATAAGAATTCTCGTCCTTATCCGGGTATATGCAGCTATTATAAACAGAAGTAAAATTATATAAGTAATATATGCAACCTTTGATCTGTACCATGGCGCCATAATCTGGATATCAATTGATTTGCCTGAGGAGTTCCACACTCCGTCATTGTTCGATCCGGTGACCCAGAATTTGTATTTGCCATTGGGGAGACTTTTGTATTCAGCCGATATTCCCTGGGCCACCAAGACAGTATCCTTGTCAACTCCCGGCATAAAATAGCGGTACAAATTGTCTCCGGGATTAAGGTAGTTCAGCGCCGCGAACTCAAATTGAATAGTATTTTTCTTAAAGGGCAGCTTTATCTTTTTAATGGAGCTAATACTGATGCTGTTGTTAGTTAGCTTGTTATCCGTTGTTCCGTTTACCAAAATATTTGTCACGTAAACCGGCGGGGCAAGTCTGTTTGAAGGGAGGTCCCTGAAAAAAACAAAGAGCTGGTTTTCATTAATATAAAATATTTCTCCGGATCTGATCTGGTATGATTGCAAATCGTACTGAAGCCTGGGTGTTTTTATCGTACGACAGCCTCCCGTGGCAGGATTGTAAACAGTTATGCCCCTGTTATGAGCTACCAAAATTTTGTTATCCCTGCTGATGAGCAGATCATAATAATCAGAAGAATTATTTTCATCGGTGATTTTTATTTTTCTAAATGTATTGTTTTGAGCATCGAACTGACTTAGCCCTGATTTTTCATGTAAAATCCAGATGTTTTTCCTGTTGTCTTCACCTATGCGTATGGCTGGGTTGTAAATATTAAAGTTCTGGCCATCGGCATCTGAATAATTGCTTAAATTCATTTCGGGCATCCTGAATGACATGAAGGAATCATTGGTAAGGATCCAGAAATTGTCATTGCTGTCAATCAGAAAATCTATAAGGTATGTTTGATTTGCATTTTCCGGTTCGCTCTTGAAATTGAAAATGTGCTCAAATTTTTTGTTTTCTGCCGAGTACCTTAATAATCCATGTTCCGAGGCAGCAACCCAGATCTTCCCCGATCTGTCTTCCTGGAAGAAAGGAACAAGATAGAGATCTGATTTTCCTGTTTCACAGAGATCCATAAAGGATTTATATGAGTTTGAAACAGGATTGTAGTATATTATTTTGCCTGTTTTTGATCCGAACCAAAGATTTCCCCTGCTGTCCATGAATCCGTTTCCAACTATTGAATCACCTGAAGGGAACCTGAACTGTTTATAATCAGGATACCTGGTTATGTCAAAATTACTGAACCTGAAAATGCCTTTATTGTAAAGCATCCAGATGTGCCCCCTGTCGTCTTCAATAATATTCTTTTTGTGTATCCGGGCCACGTCAGAAGAATTATTAACTGTAAACGTCTGATACGGAAACTGGTCCTGGACCAGTCTCCAGATGTCATTCCTGATACAGGCAAACCAGAATGCCCCGGTTTTGTCCATAATGCTTTTATAAACAAAAAAATTAGGAACATCATAGTAAGTAAGTTTTTCCTTTACCGGGTCGAAACGGTACAGAGCCCCCAGGTCCTTGTTAACCATCCATATCAGGCCGTCATCAGACTGGAAAGCCTGGTTTATCCATGTAGGAGAGCCTGGTTTTTCATAGACAGTATGATACCTTCCCGAAAAAGCATAATTCTTTATCCTGCCGGTTACAGGGTTGTAGTTCGAAAAAATGCTGTTTCCAAAGGCCCAGATGGTTCCGTTTTTATCACAAATAATTGCGGAAACGGAATTGAAATTTGTCTTGTTTTCTTCGGAAGGCTGTAATTCAAGCTTTTCAGTCCTTTTTAAATTGTAATTCCATCTGAACAATCCGCTGCTGCCCGATCCAATCCAGATATTGCCTCCCCTGTCAGCTGTAACACAGTTTACCTGGCCGTTACTGTTAAGTTCACCTGATCCGCTGAAATGAAAAACCAACGCGGAAGTATTATTATGGTTATTAAGTGAATAGAGACTTTTATTGGCAATTAGCCATTTGTTTTCAAAACGATCTTCAGCAAAGTACTGATCTTCGGCAGGGAAAATATCATTTTGCAGGTATGCGGAAACAGAATCTGTTAAAAACCTTTTGAATTTTCCCAGTTGTGTGTTGAATGAAAAAATATCCCTGTTTGTCCTTAGCCATAAGATCCCATCTTTGTCTTCATTGATTGATCTGATGAAATTCGCGGGTCCGGATTTGTTTATTGAATCGGGAAAGTAAGGTATTAGCAGGCCCGAATTCTCATCTGCCTTATACAGTCCTGTTGAAGTTGCACACCAGATTGTTTCTTCCGAATCCTCAAAGATGTCTGTTACCATCGGGCCGGGCAAATTTCCGGCAGTACGGAATTCCAGGTATTTAATACCATCGTATCTGTACAGGCAGTTTTCGGTTCCGCACCACAGGAATCCTTTTCTGTCGATCATGATTGCTGTTGATGTCTGACTTGCTTCACCTCCTTTAATCAGAAAATTATCATACTTCATGTCGGGAGGTTTAATTTCAGCTTGCAGCACTTTCTGGCAAAAGGCAGCACAGGGGAGGAAAACCAGCAAAGCAATGTTAAAGGCTAAAACTAAAGATTTAGCTGCCGGTTTGGGATGCTTGATGTGATAAGTCAGAAACACAGCCGGTATGGTGAATTACTGAGTAAAAGTTAAACATTTTTTTTGAAATGTCCAATTAACCAGGTTTGAATCGAACAGATGTTACAAAATGACAAATTTTGGTTACAAATGAGGTGGATTTTATCTCAATGCTTTCAGAACTTTGGAATCATTAAAGACCTGTTTATTATCCTGAGGATGAGTAATATCGATTTAATAAAATTAACTTCTTCTTATTAACTAAAATCTTTAAGCAATGAAGACACTTAAATTAACAATTGCGATTGTAGTAATCTTTTTTGTTGCTTCTTCAAATTATCTGCGAGCCCAGACTTATCAGTTCGAATGGACATTGAACTGTGATGGAGGAATGGCCTGGTGTCTTAATCATCCTATTTCCGGATTCATGACTTATCACGTGACTTTTCATTTAGATCCGCAAACAGGGTTGGTTGACAGACAGTTTAATAACGTGAGAAAATACGACCTTGTTGATTTGCAAACCGGAGAAAAACTCATATGCATCGATACATCAGTTGATGACATTGGCATTAACTGGTGGTGGTGGAATGAAGTACTTGGTACAGGATTGACATTTCCGGATCAGGAAAGCTGGCCGACCGAAGGAAGGTGGATTGCTTCTAACTTCCGTTATATGTCCAGAGGAGGAACAAAATATCAGATGTCATTCTTCTTTCAACTACACCGGAATGCTTCGGGTGAGATCATTGTGAATAACTATCGGGAGGTAATAGATTGCAATTAAACTCACACTCTTTCAATACAGGATGAAAAAATCATAAAGAATATTTTGTTCGAAAAAAGGTTGGGATGTTAGTAATAAATACCCTGTATAATTAATTTTAAGGAGTCTGAATTATTTCAGGCTCCTTTTTTGCATTGTTAAAAATCATTAAATCCCTGATAATAAATCATTAAACCAATCAAATATTTGATTTCTTTGACTGTTTCTCACTTCCTTTGAAGAAATGCGACAATGTAATTATTTCAGAATATTCCTCAGTGTTTCTTTGTCTAATTCAAAACTACAGTTCATATGAAATCAAACCGACGTTTTTTTATTAAAACCATGGGAACAGGCGCTACCGGACTTGCCCTGGGCTCCGCTGCATTTTCGGCCTCATCCTGCAAATCATCCGACAATATGAAGGAGGGAGATGATGAACAGGTCCTTTTAATTGGAGACAATATTGCAGTTACAGATACTCAATACGGAAAAGTAAGAGGATATAAGCTCCGGGGTATTTATTACTTTCTTGGAATCCCTT
This sequence comes from uncultured Bacteroidota bacterium, assembly GCA_903844815.1. Lineage (GTDB taxonomy): Bacteria > Bacteroidota > Bacteroidia > Bacteroidales > VadinHA17 > LD21. The sequence goes on from CAIMVD010000372.1 coordinate 72,909, forward strand.
ATGGGGCTGATACGTCCGGACCAAACCGGTTTATGCCACCTGTGAAACCTAAATCGTGGACCGACATTTTCCCGGCAGTATGGTGGGGGAATTCGGCACCCCAGATAATGGAGAAAAGGTACGCAAATGCCTACTCGTCTTTTGCCGACCACTGGAACTACGATGATGTTAGCGAAGATTGCCTGAGGGTGAATGTTTTTTCACCGGCTTTGAACGATGGTAAAAAGAGACCGGTGATAATGTGGCTTCATGGAGGTGGCTTTGTTAACGGAAACGGTATTGAACAGGATGGGTATAATGGTGAAAACATTGCCCGTTTCGGGGATGTTGTATTCTGTTCGGTCAACCATCGGCTCGGTGCCCTCGGTTTTACAAACCTGGCAGCCGCCGGAGGTGAGCAGTTTGCTGCCTCAGGCAATGTGGGGATGCTTGATCTGGTTGCTGCCCTGGAATGGGTAAGGGATAACATTGAAAACTTCGGAGGAGATCCGGGCAATGTGACAATTATCGGACAATCAGGAGGAGGGGCAAAAGTAACTACACTTACAGCTATGCCTTCGGCTAAAGGGCTCTTTCATAAAGCAGTAGTTCTCAGCGGAGCCGGAATAAAATCAGGAGAGAAAGATTATTCGGAAAAACTGGGTGCTTATGTCCTTAAAGAAGCCGGTTTAAAAGCTTCCGAAATTGATAAGCTTCAATCTTTGCCCTGGCTCGATTATATAAATATTGCCAACAAGGCAGCTGCAAAACTTGCAGAGGAATCAGCTCCTCCTGCTCCTGGCATACGAAGGGGATTCAACCCGTTTGTAGATGGATTTTACCTTCCTCAACATCCCTATTATCCTGAACCTTCACCAACGGCCGCAGATGTTCCCATGCTTATCTGTTCCACACTTAACGAGAGTTCCCCAAACCGCACCGATGCTTCTCTTGAGAATATTACACTTGAGGAAGTAGTTGAAAAAGTAAAAGGAAGGACAGGTTTCAGTACCGGTATGGGCGACAATGCTGCTCAGGTTGTTGAGGCTTATGCCAAAGCCTTCCCCGAAAAAAGACCGGTTGAAATATGGTCAATGATTGGCAGCAACCGGCAAAACCTGTCCTTGCTTGCCGATGCAAAATCCAGGCAGGCAGCTCCGGTTTACGTTGCCTGGTTCTGGTGGCAGCCTCCTTTGTTCGACAACAGGATGCGCGCTTTTCATTGTATCGATATCTGTTTCTGGTTTCACAATACTGATCTCATGCTTACTCACACTGGCGGAGGAGCACGTCCGAGGAAACTCTCGGATATGATGGCTTCTACCCTTCTTCAGTTCATGAAGACAGGGGATCCAAATGGCGGAGGACTTCCGGCATGGGCGAAATATACAGCAGAAAATGGCGAAACCATGGTGCTTGATGATGTCAGTATTATGAAGAATGATCCTGATCGCGAAGCCAGAAAGGCTTTACCCGGGGTGGGAAGGATTTAAGTGTCTAGAGTGTCTAGAGTGTCTAGAGTGTCTAGAGTGTCTAGAGTGCCTAGAGTTGATTATGAGAAGGTGTTTGTTAATGTGATTTTTATTCTTTAAAGTAAACTTTAGACACTCCGAACTCTAGACACTCCCAACTTTCTACTTCTTTAAAAGAAATAACCAATTAAAAATAAATATGTTATGAGAAAATTTAATATCTCCGTATTTGTAACATTTGTTACAATATTTTTTGCAATATCGGCCCTGGCCCAGGAACCGGCAAGACCTGCAGCGGCTCCTGCTGCCCGTCCGGCATTCAGGATGCCTCCGAGAATTATCTCGCCGGAATTGCTCCCCGACAATAAAGTTACCTTCAGGGTTTATGCGAAAGATGCCTTAAAAGTTTCTGTTTCGGGTGAGTGGCAGTCTGGTTTCGGGGCAACCGAGAATCTTGTAAAAAACGATACTGGTCTTTTTATCCTTACAGTCGGGCCACTTAAGGCTGAACTATATGGCTATACATTAACCGTTGATGGTGTAAGGACCATTGATCCGAATAATCTTCAGGTAAGGCGCGACGGAACCAATTACCAGAGCTTCTTTATTGTGCCAGGAGCCGGATCGGATCTCTATCTTCAGAAGAATGGAGTTTCTCATGGAACCGTTAGTAAAATATGGTATAATTCATCTGTCCTTAATATTGACAGGAGGGTCTATGTTTATACTCCGGCCGGTTATGAAGGAAGCAAGGGGAAATACCCTGTCTTCTACCTCCTTCATGGTGCAGGCGGCGATGAGGATGCGTGGTCTACAATGGGCAGGGCCGCACAGATAATGGATAATCTGATTGCACAGGGGAAAGCAAAACCCATGATCGTAGTAATGACTAACGGAAACGCAAACCAGGCGGGCGCACAGAATGACGTTCCTGCCATTGTGGTTCAGGGGGAACAGGGAATGGCAGCCTATCAAAGATATGCAGGCAAGTTTGAGGAACATGTTGTAAAGGATGTCATACCTTTTATTGAGAAGAACTACCGGACGCTTAAAAGCAGGGAAAACAGGGCTATAGCAGGCTTGTCAATGGGAGGAGCACATACACAGACTATTACAAACAACAATCCCGGCATGTTCGGCTATATAGGTGTATACAGTATGGGATTAATGAACTTCGGCCCGCAGAATCAGGATGCTGCGAAACTTGATCAGGAGAGGGATGCTAAAATAGAGGCTCTTAAAAACAGCGGTTATAAACTTTACTGGGTAGGCGTCGGCAAAGATGATTTCCTGTACCAGAGCGTTGTAAGCTTAAGAGCTCTTCTTGATAAACATAGCTTTAAATACACTTACCGTGAAAGCGACGGTGGCCACACGTGGACAAACTGGAGAATTTACCTGTCGGAATTTGCTCCTTTGCTTTTTAAATAAACGGGTTAATGCCAGGGATAAAAATCAGGAATTTTATCACTCATAAAGAACAAAATAATATTCTTAAAAACAGTGGCCTTATTCCGGGGTTTCATATAGTCCCGTTTTAGTGTAACATTCTGATAGATGAACCTGCTGTGATCTTTTTTTGCATTTTTTATCTGTCTCGGAACGGACTCATAGATTAAAGTAATCCTTTGTGCCCTTGTTTTATTCCTTATTTACCTTTGTGTTTAAACGTATTTTAATTAAACACTAAGGCCGCTAAGGATGACGCAAAGGGCACGAAGGAATATTTATCGCCAGACTGATATGTCATCCTGCTGGAATTTCCTGAACTTTTTGACATAAAATATTCCCTCAAAAGAAATCTGGTATTTTATCATCATGTATCTTTGGAAGAGCTCGAAATGAAAATTTAAAGGTTAATGAAAAGAGAACTTCTGAAGGTAGTAACTGTAACACTTGCGATTCTAAGTTTAAATTCAACAGTTTTTTCGCAGGATCCGCTATTCCTAAAATGGTATAACCCTGCTGAATCATCATTCCCGGTAATTGAAGGAAGGGGATGGCAGACAGGCATGGCAAATACTTATGATCGTCTTCCTTCGAAGGCCGAAAAAGAGGTAAGACCCTCAGTCTGGTCCCTTTCCGGAAACAGTGCCGGTGAATATATAAACTTCACGACAAGCGCTAAAAATTTTGTAGTTCGTTTTGTTGTTACCGGCAATTTATCCATGTCGCACATGCCTTCTACAGGTGTAAGCGGTGTTGACCTTTATGCGAGGGATGTCAACGGTGAATGGAGATGGGCAGGCGGGAAATTCAGTTTTGGCGATACAATCGTATACCGTTTCAGCTCTTTGTCATTGTCAGCACCCGAAGAAGAGTTTCGTCTTTATCTTCCCTTATATAACACTGTCAAATGGCTCAATATAGGAGTCGACGGAAAGGAAAGTTTTAAATTTCAGAGGATAAGCAGGGAGAGACCAATTGTGGTGTACGGAACATCAATCGCTCAGGGAGGCTGTGCAAGCCGCCCGGGTCTTGCCTGGACGAATATTCTGGGGCGAAAAATTGACAGGACAATAATTAACCTGGGTTTTTCGGGTAACGGCCAGCTTGAAAAACCGCTTATTGAACTTATGAAGGAGACTGATGCCTGCCTCTATGTTCTTGATTGCATGCCGAACCTTATTTCTGAGGTCAGCTTCCCAAAACAGGAGATCATGGATAGGATACTTTCTTCAGTAAAGGAACTGCAGTCCGAAAATTCTGCGATCCCAATATTGCTGGTTGAACACAGTGGCGGTCTTTCATCGGCAAATATGAACGCTAAAATGGTGAATGATTACAAGGCAACCAGCAACATCCTTGATGAGGCTTTCGGACAAATGAAAAAAGATGGATTCAGAAATATCTACCTTTTGACCGACAGTGCAATAGGCCTCGATAATGAGAGCACCGTCGACGGAACGCATCCGAATGATATAGGCATGATGAAACATGCTGAGGCATATGAAAAAATAATCAGGGAGATCCTTGGAGAAGAAAAGGGAATTATCAGTACTACGATTCCTATCCGCCAGCGACGCGATCATGCTACTTATGATTTTATTGAGCGACATGAAGCAGTGCTCGAAACTGTTAAATCCAGGTTACCGGCTGTAGTTTTGATAGGCAATTCAATCACCCATTTCTGGGGAGGCTTTCCTGAAGGAGCTCACAAAACAGGCAGTGAGAGCTGGGATAAATATTTTGCCCCGGTTAATACTGTGAATCTGGGATTCGGATGGGACCGGATCGAAAATGTTTTGTGGCGGGTCCATCATGGCGAATTGGATGGTTATCTGGCTGAAAAGATTGTTATTAACATCGGGACAAATAACCTGAGCATTGGTGACGCTGATGAGAAGATCCTTGAAGGCCTGAAATTTATGACAGCGGCAATACGTCAACATCAGGGATATGCGAAGATTTTTTTGTCAGGAATTTACCCGCGTAGAGATTTTGAGCAGAGAATTGAATCGCTGAATAATAAAATTGAAAGTATGGCAAAGGAAATAAATGTCATATATATAAATCCGGGGGTCGTTTTGCTGGGAAAGGACAAGAAAATTGACGAAACTCTGTTCAGCGACGGGCTCCATCCCAAAAAGGAAGGATACGAAAAACTGGGCGCCAAAATTGCCGGGTCACTGCGCTGAATCATGTAACTATTAAAAGATAAGGACCTATGAAAATCAACTTTCAAAGTGTAGACGAATACATTTTATCTTTTACAGAGCCTGTACAGAAACTACTTGTGCAAATGCGTTCGACAATAAGAAAAGCAGCTCCCGAAGCCGAAGAAAACATAAGTTACGGAATGCCGGCATATAAATTAAAAGGTAAGGTTCTTGTATATTTTGCAGGTTTCGCGAAACACATCGGTTTTTATGCAACCCCATCGGGGCATTCAGAATTCTCCGTGGAGCTTTCAAAATACAAACAGGGTAAGGGCTCCGTCCAGTTCCCTCTCGATAAACCATTGCCACTTGATCTTGTCTCAAACATCACAAAATTCAGGGTCGCAGAAAATATTGTAAAGTCAAAGAAATAGAGATTGCTTAAAAATACTCTGTGGACCTCTGTGGCCCCTCTGTGGTCCTCTGTGAAAGTTCTTAAATAATTGTTACACAGAGATCCACAGAGAAGCACGGAGTTACACAGAGAAAATCAAAGTGATATTTTAAGCTACTTATTAGCCTGATCGGGGGCACCTTGAATAACTTCCTAAAGAAGTGCAAATCTCCTAAATTATTCCAATCGTAAACCCGGAACTACCATCTGTGGATTGATGCGCTTATGGATAATTTTATTGACCTATTTTCGAATCAGAAAGCAGAAATTAAATCTGCCGGAGAATTTGAAAAGAAATTATCAGAGACAATAAAAAAGGTTAATCAAGTTAAATTAAATTTTAAACGCCATGAAAAAATTAGTTTTATTGACAGTACTTTTAGTAGCTATATGTACTGTTTCGTTCGGAAAAAAAGTTGTTGCAAAAGGTCAGACTTTTACAGCAATGGGTGATTACAGAATTGAAACCGTTGACAATCCCGTTCCCCTGATGGGAAATTCCTGTACAGCTTATTCGATAAAATACGAGAACTCCCCGATGGACGTCACAGTCATTATCTGCAAAGACAACAAATGCAAAAGGTACCTGGTTATTTCCGATAAACTTTCGGTACAGTACGTTTGCAACAAAGATTATTTTGGAGTTCAGCCCCTGGATAAAGAGTTCGAGTCGCAGGGTTACAAAACATCAAACGATCACATGAACAGAATTGAGTATTATCATCAGAGAGTACTTGGTCCCGGTCAGAAGCCTGAACTGGAGGCAACACAGCTTATAGCAGCATACTTCCCAATGCTTATTGCCCCGGAAGAAATGCTGACGGCTTCGAAATAAGTTTCAAAAATGGGTTTTCTGAGTTTTAGGTTTTAACGCAGGAGGCTGTCTCAAAAATGAGGCAGCCTTTTTTTTGTTGATTAAATTGAATTCTGCTTTCGGTAATTGTATGGAATCTGAGTGGATTCATAAGTTCTCTGCATACCTCTTATGTTCTCAATATCCTATGCGCAAAGTGTATTGGATTTAAAGAATTTTTATCCTCTGAATCTTGACATGTGAATGAGGAAAATATCCTTTCTGGTTCTGGAGATTGGAACCTGCGATCCGTCGAGCATCTCAATATAACCACCCTCGGTCTTTACATATTTTTTCACATACTTCAGGTTTATAAGGCAGGAGTTGTGGCACCTGAAGAAATACCTGTCGCCGAGAAGATCCTGAAACTCCTTAAGGTTTTTAGAGACCAGGATCTTTCTTCCTCCCGTGAGATAAAACCACGAGTAACTGCGATCGGCCTCAATTCTTATTATCTCTCTTGGATTAAGGTACTCCATTCCATCTGAGGTGGGTATTGCCAGCCTCGAAGGAGTGGGTGTTTTTAAGTTTTCCATCAGCACCCTGAATTTCTCGTTATCACCGCTTCCCCCGGCCGACCTTTTATGAACGACCCTGGCCATGGCCTCAGTGAATTCGCTTATATTAATGGGCTTCAGAATATAATCAACAGCACTGAATTTAATAGCTTTTATTGCATAATGGTTGAATGCAGTAATAAATACAACATCAAATTCTTTATCGGGGAAATGTGAAAGAAGATCAAAACCGGTACCATTTGGCATCTCCACATCGAGCAGGACAAGGTCGGGCTTCTCTTTTTCGATCACTATAACACCTTCTGCCACATTATTGGCTTTTCCCACTACTTCAAGATCGATGCAATATTCGCCAATTATGGAGGTTATGAAATCAACGGCATTTTGTTCATCATCAATAACGATGGTCCTGAGTTTCCTTTTCATGTCATCACGGGAATTTGTAGTTCAACCCGGGTACCTTCAGCTTCTCCATTTTCGTTCTTAAGGTCAGTGTAAGTGGTCTTAAGGCTTGTTCCGTAAAGCGAATTTACAAGGTCGAGTCGCGAATTTGTTATTTGTGTGCCGAGTGAATTATGTTCGGCTCCCCTGGATTTCTTATTCTCGAGTGCGGCATCCCTGCCAATACCATTGTCCTCAATTGTGCAAATAAGGGTGCCATTGTCAATCATAATATCAATTTTAACTGTCCCCTTATGATGCAGAGGCATCAGACCATGACAGATAGAATTTTCCACATAAGGCTGAATAAGCATTGACGGAACCTTATATAGCAGCGAATCGATATCTTCATCAACGGTTATGGCATAATCGAATTTATCCCTGAATCTGAGGCTTTCAAGTTCGAGGTAAAGGTTCAGGGCATCGAGTTCATCACTTAATGATATGTAAGTGTGCTGGGAATTTTCAAGAACCTTTCTGATGAGGCTCGAAAACTTAGTAAGATAATTGTTTGTTGCCAGCTTATCATGCTGGTACATAAAATACTGGATAGAGTTCAGAGTATTGAAAATGAAATGAGGATTCATCTGCTGTCGAAGGTTTGCCTGTGTGATCTCGGAGATCTGACGCTTCATCTCGCTCAGTTTCCTTTTAGCATTGCTCTTTGAACTAATTACAATAAGCGCTGCTATCACCAGGATAAGTACTATTAATCCTGCAAATCCAAAGATCAGGAGCCTGTTGTTTTTTAGTCTGAGTGAAAGGAGGGCAATCTCTTTTTTGTGGTTGTCAGCCTCATACCTTATCCTGGCATCGGCAAGACCCTTACTGCTGCTTTTCTTGCTTAACGAATCGCTGTACTGCTTGTAAAGAACATAATTTAAGTAGGCTTTTGATGTATCATTGATACTGATAAAAAGCTTGCTCATATCCTGATATACCCATGAGAGATTATACCAGTCGTGAACTTTTTTTGCCTGATTTATAGATTTTTCATAAAAGTTGATTGCAAGGGGATACTTTTTCAGATCGCGGTAGATGGTTCCAATGTTGCCAAGTGAATTGGATGATATTGAAATCTGTTTTCCCGGGATGCTGTAGTCAAGCGACATTTTATAATAGTAGAGGGAAGGATCATAGTCTTTTTCGAGATAATAGTTGTATCCGATATTTGCCGAGGAGAACCCTGTATAAAATGTATCTTTTCTGACGATTGAAATCTCAAGACATTTTTTAAGCAGGGAATCCACTTTATGAAAATTCCTGTCATTTTCGATATAAGAACTTCCAAGCCTTAGCAAGCCTTCTTCTAATCCCAGTGTATCTCCCTCGGCAGTAGATGCATCTATTGAATATCTAAGATTAGTCCTGTAACCTTTAAGATCACCTGCCGCATTCATCACACTTGCAATTCCAAAATAGCCGTCATGGATTATTCCGGTTATTTTCCATTTTTTAGCAAGTTCAATACTTTTCATATAAGCATCACTGCTCTCCTTGAAAAATCCGGTGCGGAGGGAGTATAATCCCTTGAAAAGCAAGATTTTGGCTAATCCGTTATTGTCCTTTTTTTCTTGGGCAAGATTTTCTGCGAGGTTTATTTCCTCTTCAACTGCAGTAAAGTCACCAATCTCGAAACTGTATCTGGCTGAAAGAAAGTGTAAATCAGCCGGGATTTCGTATCCTTCCTTTTGGCACAACTGTATTGCTGAATCGATGTAAGCTTTTGTAATGTCAGGTTTGTACCGGTTCTTTTTCAGGTATTCATTGCCTTGTCTGATAAAGGAGTTTAACCTTGATGTGTCAACATAGAGAAATCCGGAACCGGTTCCGGAGGCAGGTTTCTGAAAGCTGTTCGGAACTCCCGCTAATGAAGGTTCCGTGAGGACAAGGGATAAAAGCAGTATCGCTGGTATCACCCTTTTAACTGACTTATCGTTTAGCAGTTGCATAATACAAAGTTGCATTAAAATCTATTAATATGGCTCTTCTCCGATCAGGTTTGTCATCAAGATAACAGTTTTTAGCACAGATTGTCGTTTCCGGTTAACGGATTGCTGTTTTGGGTTAACGGATGGAGGGTTTTGAGCAACGGTTGGAAATGGAAGGAGATTGAAAGCTTGCTTTCCAGACAGATAAATAGTGAAAAAAATCCTGGGCTGGCATAAAAAACTCTTCACCGGTAAAAACCGGTTTTCTGCCTGTTCCATTTTTTTCAATACCGTAAAATACTTTTGCCTTAGAACCTCAGGAAACCCTCTCCGCAGACACAGAATAAACTGAAAATTAAATTATACTTTTGATACTGCCTCTATTCAATTTAATTGTGTTACTAAAAAGAGAGGGGTTATGGATTACTGCGATATAACTACCATGTGGTGGTATATAATCGTTAGGCACAAGGCAGGCACAAAAAACTGTATATTACGTAATTTCCGTATTAGTTTTTTGTAAATTTGGATTAAAATTACTTGATGAAACAACGGATATATCTTGACACTTCGGTTTTCGGTTGATTTTATGATTCAGAATTTGAAGAATACACAATACCCTTGTTTACAAGGATAAAGAATAAGGAATCAATGGCGTTTAGTTAAGGAATATTATTACCAAACATGAAAAGAATATTTTGCCACAGGGACCACTCTACTATTCTTGTGTTTTTACCCCCCAACCCCCCAAGGGGGGATTTAAGAACACCCCCCCCGGGGGGGCAGGGGGGGTAAAATGTGGGAGTAAGAAACTGATTACCCGGGCTTACCTAAACGACATTGAATAAGGAATTAAAAATAATCTAGTCTTCAG